>JAPMTX010000091.1 GCA_026552855.1 Candidatus Methanoperedens sp.
CAGCCATCCGTTTTTATAGGACAGGAAAAACTCTGATTTTCTCCACACATTTTTAATAATATAACACAGTATTAAAGCCATTATAATTTTTAAAGCCGATGGTAATAATATCCCAAATATCCCAAAGAGGTACGCAGTTCTTTCATTGGCTTCGTAAGCATTGAAATATTCCAGTCCAATATATGTACTGATAATATCGAGTGTGATCAGCAGGACAAATAAGTAAATACTGTATTCCGTGAATTTTGAATACTGCGGCATTATCTTCTTAAACATGGTCTATCCCCGCCTGCGTGCAGCCACCAGAGGATGGCTGCATTTCCACCGGAGCAAAGTCCTAGAACGTCTCAGGCTTATTTAAAGCTTTCTAAATTATTTACTACAGTTCATTATAATCATCATAATCACTGCTTAAACAGTAAAAGACGCAAACCTTAAGAGCACTGAAAAAGTATTGGAGTAAAACGTGATAGAAAAAACCATTGCAGGATTGAAAGTCGGAGATGCTCAACCTGTAAGGATAATGGGTGTTATAAACCTGAGCAAGGAGTCTTTTTACAAGGGTTCTGTGGTCCAGTCTGATCTTGTCCTGGATGCAGCCCGGAAGATGGTAGAAGAAGGCGCGGATATTATCGATATCGGTGCCCGCTCCACATGGCCGCTGGCGCAGAAGATCTCAAAAGAGGAGGAGCGCTCCCGCCTCATCCCGGCATTGAAGCTCCTGCGGGACATCGATGTCCCGGTCTCCGTGGATACAATGTTCGCGGACATAGCGGATGAGGCGCTCGGTGCAGGTGCGGATATCGTCAATGACGTAAGCGGTCTCACAGCCGACGGGATGATGGCGGAAGTAGCAAAAGAGCACAGCTGCCCTGTAATATTGATGGCAAGCAATAAATTTCCAGGCGACCCTGTGGGCATGGACGCCGTAATGAGCTCACTTGAAACGATAATCTTCAGGGCACAGGGAGAGGGAATATCGCCAGACAATATCATCATAGATCCTGCGATAGGGAAGTGGACGCCGGAGAAACTCCCTCTATACGACTACGAGACCATAGATAATCTCAAGAGGCTCCGGGTTTTCGGGAAACCAATACTTGTCGCCATATCCAGGAAATCCTTTATCGGGGAGACGCTCAATAAGCCCGCCAGCGAGAGGCTGTACGGAAGCCTTGCAGCAACGGCGATTGCTGTGCGAAACGGTGCGCATATCGTGCGGACGCATGATGTGGCGCCAACAGTTGATGCGGTAAGAGTAGCGCAAAATTCAAGAGCAAAAATACCCCCGGTAAAATCGGATGAGATCGAAGCAGAGCTGCTTTTCATAAAAAACCCGGACGACAGTGCGAGGGCGATGGCGTATATAGGCGTGACAGGGACCGGAAGCCAGGTCATGAAAAATAAAACAGTTCTATACAATATCCTGCTGAAGAACATAACCACGACAGAAGCGCTGATCATAAAGCAGGAGATGCTCGCGCGGGGAGGAGATGCAGCCCTCCCGCGTGAGGCAGTATCCCACGAGGTGGATAAAGTGAACCTTATGATCACAGGGACGAAGCTCCAGATCGAGCGTCTTATAAAAAAAATAAAGCACCAGGTGAGAGATTTGCCCCTGGTCGCGGGTATGCTGGCTGAGTTGATCGAGAAAGAGAACGATGCTGTTTTCAGGTATTCAGGAAAATGATAATATCAAGACAAAAAGAATTTAAGGATATCCTGAGGATGCTGAAAGAAAGGGATATCTTCATAATCGGCTGCGGAAAGTGCGCCGCAAAACTGCGCGTGGGCGGTGAGCCCGAGGTGCTTGAGATGAGTAAAAAGCTCAAAGCGGCGCAAAAGAACGTTGTTGGATGGACGGTTCTAAGCTCTGCATGCAGTATCAACTCATGGAAAGAAGTGCTCTCTCAAAACCCGGGTATTAAAAAAGCAGAAGCTTTGCTGGTTATGTCCTGCGGCGGCGGCGTGTCCGTGCTCTCAGGGCTCTCAGGGAAACCTGCCTATCCTGCGCTTGATACCGAATCCGTGGGAGGGTTCTGCCGGGACGAGGTGATAAAGGAACAGTGCAGCCTGTGCGGTGAATGCATTATCTGGATGTACGGCGGGATATGTCCCATCTCGCGGTGTTCCAAGAGCCTGCTCAACGGACCGTGCGGCGGCGCAGTTGATGGAAAATGTGAAGTGGACGACCGCACATGTGCCTGGGATGAGATATACGAGCGATTGAAAACAATGGGGAAGCTTGAATATCTTGGGATCATACACCTGCCAGGAGACAATACAAAAAGGCAGAGGAGGCAGAGAGTTTGAGCTTCCGGGAAACACTGACCTCTAAAAAGTTCGTAATCACAGCCGAGATAAGCCCTCCGAAGGGTACTGATACGACAGCTATGCTGAAGGATGCAGGCATGATAAAAGAAGTCGCAGATGCAGTGAACATCACGGATAACCAGCGTGCTGTCGTGAGGATGAGCCCTCTTGCCGCCGCAGGCATCCTTTCCCGGAGAGGATACGAGACCATAATGCACCTGACATGCAGGGACAGGAACAGGCTTGCGCTCCAGTCAGAGCTTCTGGGAGCTGCGGCGATGGGAATAAACAATGTACTGGTAATGACAGGAGACCATCCTGCAAAAGGCGACCATACAGGAGCAAGGCCTGTATATGACCTGGACTCGGTCCAGCTTCTCGGTCTTATCAGGGAATTGAACAGCGGCTTTGACCTGTCAGGCAACCCTTTGCGCGGAGCGCCCGAAATCTTTGCAGGCGCGGTGGCTGGAGTAGAATTAAACGAACTCTCGTTCATGAAACTTGAGAAAAAAGTGAAGATGGGGGCGAGATTTATCCAGACCCAGGCGGTCTTCGATGCTGGCAAATTCTCTTATTTCATGGATAAGATCAGGAATTCGCAGACTTTTGAAGGGATCAGGATAATAGCAGGCGTAATCCCTCTTAAATCAGAGAAAAACGCAAACTTCCTCAATAAGAACATAGCAGGTATAAGGATACCTGACGACATAATCAAAAGGATGCATGCTGCCAGGAACCCTGTATTTAGAGGAATGGAAATAGCAGCAGAATTAATAAAGGAACTGCAGGTGATATGTGACGGCGTGCATATCATGCCAATAGGAAACCACGAACATACAGCCGGGATACTTGAGATGGCGGGACTGAGATGAGAACACAGATCGAGCATGCAAGGGAGGGGATAGTTACTCCGCAGATGGAAACAGTCGCGGGAATTGAAGGAATTGATGTTCGAGCTCTGCTCATGCAGGTAGAGGAGGGAAGCATTGTGATCATGAGCCGCGGGGAAAGCTCAGTCGGCATCGGTAAAGGTCTTAGAACGAAAGTGAACGTCAATATAGGCACTTCCTCTTTAAAGATCGACCCTGAAGAAGAAGTGAAGAAAGCAAGCATAGCCGAGAAATACGGCGCTGATACCCTTACCGACCTTTCCATGGGCGGAAATATCACGGAAATACGCAGGATGATATTCAATAACACCACTCTGCCCATAACGACGATACCTATCTATCAGACTGCGGCTGAAAAAGGTCTCAGGGATATGACGCAGGAAGACATTATCCAGGACATAAAGCAGCAGGCAGAGGAAGGCGTGAGTTCTTTCGTACTTCACTGCACGGACAGTGAGATGCTAAGACAGCTCAAGAAAGGGAAAAGGATAATGGGAGTCGTCTCCAAAGGAGGCTCGATAACATGCGCTTACATGCTGCGGAACGGGTACGAGAACCCGTTCATTGAGAATTTCGATACGATCCTGGGGATCCTGAAAAGGTACGATATCGTCCTCTCGCTCGGGAACACGATGCGAAGCGGATGCATACATGATGGAAGGGATAAGGCTCAGCTTGAGGAAATAAAAAAGAACGTGGAGCTTGCAAAACGGGCGAACGAGGAAGGTGTTCAGGTCATCATAGAGGGCATGGGCGGGCATGTGCGCGCCGACAGGATAGCCGATTATGTAAAGTTCCATAAGCGCAGCTCCAGCTTCCCGTTATTCGTGGCAGGACCCCTGCCCGCGGACGTGGCTGTAGGGTATGACCACATTGCCGGGTGCGTGGGAGCAAGCATAGCCAGCGGCGCGGGAGCGGATTACCTCTGTTACATTACACCCTCAGAGCACCTGGGTCTCCCCGGTCCTGAGCAGGTAAGGGAAGGACTTATCGCTTTTAAGATAGCCGCGCACATAGGGGATTCGATAAAATACGGATTGAACGGGAAGGACAGGGAGCTTGCAAGAAAAAGGGCAGAGCTTGACTGGGAAGGGCAGTTAAACTACGCCATCGACGGCGAAAGAGCCAGGGAATTAGCGCCAAAGGAAGGACCATGTACCATGTGCGGGGATTTCTGCGCCATAAAGATAATGAAGGAGTTCGAGACATGCAATTATTCGGGATAAAAACGCCGCTCATAAAACCCGGAGATGACTTTGCAGATGTGCTGATCCGGGCGATGGAGGCTTCGGGCATTAAGCCCCAGGACAACGATATACTGGTACTTGCAGAATCTGCGGTTGCAACTGCAGAGGGACGCGTTATCGAGCTTGAGAGCGTAAGACCTGGTAAAAAAGCCATCGAACTCTCAAGGCACTATGAGAACGACCCGAGGAAAATGGAACTTATCATCCGCGAATCAGATGAGATCCTAGGCGGGATACCGGGCGTTGTGGTCACGATCACAAAAGGAGTCCTCTCTCCCAGCGCAGGAATAGATAACTCGAATGCACCCGAAGGATGCGTTGTATTATTGCCTGAAAGCCCAAGGGAAAGCGCGATCAAGATCAGAGAGAGGCTGATGGATGAATACGGATGCAGCCTTGCCGTGATCGTCGGCGACAGCAGGACGCAGCCGCTCCGCCTGGGTTGCGTTGGCATCGCCCTTGGCTGCGCAGGGATTGAGCCTGTGGAGGACGTGAGGGGCAGAAAAGACCTCTTCGGGAAACCGCTTTTGATCACAAGGCGCGCCTCGGCTGATAATCTTGTATCTGCCGCGCAGATCGTGATGGGCGAATCAGATGAGAGCACGCCTGCAGTTCTTATCAGGGATGCGCCCGTAAAGTTCATTGAGGGCAGCGAGGAGATACCAGTGATTTCGCGGGAAGAGTGCCTGTATTTTGGGTGTTTTAAGAAATAACTATATACAGATGACCAATGGCATACCGAACACCAGGAATAAGCATCCGCCAGTAACCAGGGTCTCAGCAGTAGAATGTACTTCGTATGATACCAAAGCTGTAGAATCTGCCGTCAGGAGGGCAATAGACACTCTCGGCGGGATTGGGAAGTTCGCCTCGAATGGCGAGACGATACTGCTTAAGCCCAACCTGCTCCAGCCGAAGAGCCCGGAGGAGGCAGTGACCACACACCCTGAGATTGTCCGCGCGATGATAAGACTGGTCAGGGAGACGGGCGCCAATCCGGTAGTTGGCGACTCTCCCGGCGGAAGGTGCAGCGAGAAGATGCTGCACTATCTTGCCCAGAAGACAGGCATGGACAGAGTATGCGAAGAGGAGGGTGTGGAATTTATCTTCCTGATAGATTCGCAAACTGTATCCTTCCCCCAGGGCGGCATTATCAGATCGTTCAATCTCGCATCTTACCTGAGCAGGGTAGCTGGCGTAATTTCCCTTGCGAAGCTTAAGACTCATACCCTCACCGGACTTACGGGAGCGGTCAAGAACACCTTCGGGCTTATTCCGGGACTTGAGAAATCAGACATCCATTCCAGGATACCGGATGTAAACGAATTCTCAGAAATGCTCGTTGATCTCGCTGAATGCGTGCGACCGAGGCTGTCGGTCGTAGATGGCATACTCGCAATGGAGGGGGATGGACCAACTGCGGGCGTGCCAAGGCATATCGGCAGGATTGTAGCATCTGAGAATCCGCATGCTCTCGATGCATTCCTTGCAGGTATGGTGGGTGCAGGAAACATCCCAACTGTGGAGATAGCAAGGCGAAGGGGCCTTGTACCGAATGATATAGAGGTAATTGGGGATGCATCAACGGCTACAAGAGTTGAAGGGTTCAAAATGCCGCCGAAGCCGCATGCGTTCGGAATGATTCGGGGGTTGTTGGGATATGGTTTGAATGAGAGTTTTTCAAGGAAGCCAGTATTTCTGGATTCAAGATGCACCCTCTGCGGCTCATGCATAGAGGCTTGTCCGGCTGAGGCGCTCAGGAAAGGAAAGAAGATGCCTGTGATAGATCGCAAACTCTGCATCAGATGCTACTGCTGTCAGGAGGTATGCGGGTATAAGGCGATAGAGTTGAGGCGGCAGCTCCTGAGGTCGATGGGCGAGGTGGCGGCTGCAGGGATAAAGAGATATCTCAAGGTAAAATAGTGGCGACGCAAAAAGGAGCTGATACAGTTATCAGGGCGTACCCACCGCAAAGTCGGCTATGAACAGTGTTCATAGATGACAATGAAAAACTCAGTTTTTCACACCAGAGCGCGAAGAACGCAAAGCGAGGCAGCAATCTTTTACAAAAACAACGAACTGATACGAACTCGGCGGCGCGATGCCAGCCTATGACGTCATCAATAGGGGCACAGAGGAGGGGCTTATGTTCGCCAGAGATGCGCGATATTTGCTGAAGAAGGGTGCGAAAAATATAGAAATCAAGCGTCACTGCTTGTTTTTGGAAATTGTTGCCTAAAACCAACGTTTAAATATGATGTATTGTAATATAACTATTAAATGAGTAGCGAAATTGAAGCTTTTGGAGAGCATAAAGCACACTGGGTAACTATTTCCAGCGATGAGTACGAATCTATGAGATCTACTTTAGAGGTTCTTTCAGATTCTGAACTGATTGAACAGATTAAGGAGAGCAGGGAAGATTTCAAAGCTGGAAAATATAAAAAACTTCGTGAGCTTATGGAAGAATAAGCTCTCTTCTAAGTCATTTCATCTTTATGTTTAAATCCAACAAGAATGATTAATTTTTTGGTTTCGTCTATTTCAAAAAGCACCCGCCATCGTTTTTCAAAATAGATTTCCCAAATACCTGCGAGGGGAGTGCGCAAGGGTTTTGCGTATGACTGAGGATTAGCTTCAAGCTTTAGTAATTTTGTGAAAAGCCGTTTTTTCAAGTGTAAAACATACGTAATGGAATATGAGTTCATGCAAAATGCGTTAAGTAACTATATAAGAAATCTCTATTAAAACGGCTACTTAATCTAAGAACGTAGAAATGGTGGGCTATAAATCTTTTAAGTAAATTCTCATTGCAACTGATTTTTGTCACTCTAACGTTCTTTCTCTACTAATATTTTCAAGAATTTAACCTTAGTGCCCGCCCTCAGCATGCGCCGCCGCGTACCTCTCCGTGATCAGCGCTCGCTTGAGCTTGAACATCACCCTCTGCTTATCGAAGCTGTACTGTTCAGCCAGCTTCCTGATGAGCCTCTTCTTTGATGCGCCTTTTAAGCTCATCTCTGTCATAATGCCGTCCACGAACTCCTTAGAGGGGTCGGGTTCTTTCTTGGATTCAGCTTTAGCTTCTGTCTTAGCTTCTGCCTTGGCTTCGGATTTCGCCTCAGCTTTTTTCACATCAGCTTTTGGGGTCTCAGGTTTTACCGCAGTTTCAGGCTGAGCTTTCGCAGGTTCTTTGGTTGCTTTAGCCTCTGGCGCTTCTGCTTTTACCTGCGGCTCTGTTTTTGCCGGAGCTTTTTCAACTGCTTTTGGCGCCTGTGCCTGTACCTCAGCCGGCGGTTTAACAGCCACTTCCGACGGCGCTTTCGCCGCCGCGACGACTGCCTTCTGTGCCTCCGGCTTTGCCAGCTTCTGCGTCTCCGGTTTTGCCAGCGCCTGAGGTGTCTCTTTCGCAGTCTCTTTAGCCTCTTTTTGCTTCTCGGATTTCACTTTCTTCTTAGCTGCTTTTTCTGCCATTCCCATCACCTCGATACCTCAACAGGCGTAAGCGTTCCTTTCTCTATGCCAAGCCTCTTTCCCGCGAGCAGTATATTATCCTGCACCGCCGAGACCTTGAACTTTTTCTCAATCGAGCTGCCGTTGGACTTAATCCTGATGTTCCCGCCTTTCAGGAGCTTGAGTGCCCTTACCATGCCCAGGTTCAGCTCCACGAAATCGTTATCGTCCGCCAGCCCATACCACATGAAGGGGTTGTAAACGCTCACTAATGCGTTTTTCGCCTCGATGGGTTTCGCGGATGCCTGCACTGCGCCATAGGAAGGTCTCTCGTATTTTGGAATCGTGAACTCATCGACTGCACTGATTCCGAGCATCTTTTTCACGGACTCGTGCAGGGGATCGAATTCGAATTTCATACCTGCCACAATGCCAAGTGCCTCAAGCCCGTCCGTCCCTGCGCCGCCAAGCGCAGTCGCCCGCCCCTCATTGTTGATGAGTGTGCCCTTCTTCTTGTACAGGGGCTCGTGCGCTATTACAACGTTCGCTTTTGCCGTGAGCGCGCCTGCCTGTCCGGTCTGGACGATCAGGTTTGTAAGCTTTCCGAGTGTCTCCTGTGGGATTAGCCCGGAAGGATCGGATTCCAGACAGAACAATGTCTTTATCGTCCCTTTACTGATATCCTCCACAAGCTGCGCCAGGGACTTTTGCTTTGAGTCCTTTGATATGATATACGCGCCGGTCGAATTTGCAAAAGGCTTCAGGAACGTTATTTTAGCTCCCGCATTTCCGGCAAGGGAAAGAGCGCCCTTTACTTGCTCCACATCGGAGAGCGGATGGAAATCCGCAATAACAAGAGAATCCTTCGTGAGTTTCAGCTTTGAGACATCAGCCGGTCTTATATTCTCGCCAGCAAGAGGCAGGTCTTTCCACCAGACCGATGTTATTTTCGCTCCTTTCTTCTTTGCAGGGAGCAGGCGGCGAACTACCAGGGGATACTGCTCATAAGGGTCGATGAAAAGCACGATATGCTTTGCCGCTTCTATCTCGCTGTACGGTATTCCCACGCTCAGGGTCTGGTAGATATCTTTAGGGAGCGCATCGAAATTCACTCCGGTGCATAGATAAGATTCAGCAAACTTCTGGAATGCAAGAAGCTCTTCACAGGTGGCGTTACCGAAGGACAGGAAAGCCGT
>JAPMTX010000164.1 GCA_026552855.1 Candidatus Methanoperedens sp.
TCAGCGGGTTTTCTTTAAGCCGTTTCACGATGGGGTTTTCCTGAGCGGCTGGTGCCCCTTCGGATTCCTGCACAAACACGTTCCTGAACAGTTGAGGCGCGTCGGATACTGTAATCTTGTTTATTCCCATATTATTCAGGATTATCGGTATCTCAACAGTTCTTTCTTCGAGATACTGGAGACTCAGCCCAGCAGAACCGATGGGCACTCTGTTGGAATAGACGGTGATGTTCTTACTTCCCGCCTTACCGTTATTGATCAGCGTTACCGATACTGTTACGTTGCTGCCGATAGCCGCGAACTCTTTATTAACGTTCATGCCTGTAATCTCGATTTTCGGAAGATCCAGTCTGGAAGTCTCAGACTCGTTCTTGATAGAGAATGTGATCTCTGCATTCCTGTATTTCACATCGGAAGTATCGGTGCCAAAGTGCAATTTGAAAGTACCTTTTTTACCGGCTTTTGCATCAAAGATAACCCTGGAAGTATTTAATCCCGAAACAGTAACATCCTGTGTCGCTACAATACTATTATCGACCAGCATGGCAAGTTTGAACGTTCCATCGTCCAGGTAGTTATTATCTACCTGGACTTCGATTTTGAGTTTCTCACCCAGTATCCGTTCTGTAGTATTGTCAATGAAACGTACATCATGCAGGAGGAAGCGGTCAGGCGGGTATATCGATACTGATTTGTTTATCTGGAAATTGAGAACCGCCTGTGCGACCGGGTCTCCAAGATCCTTCAGAACGCCCAGGTCTTTGGCGTTGGAGCCTGTTTCATAGAATGTCTTATACTTCTCAGGATCTGAAATAATACCATACGGGTCGTTTTTTATATCTTCCCATGCGTCCCGGTCTATTTGATCGAATACGACTATTTTAACCTTGTAAGTACCTTCTATCCAGTCGGGTCTGGGGTGCAGTGTATAATAGACAACATTGGGGTCATAACTGCGCTGGAAGGAACTCATCTTCTCAACGGCTACAATATTATTCAGGGGGTCGTATACGACATACATGAAACCCACCGCAGACAAACGGTTAAAAGACATGTTGCCAGCGTAAGAGTAGATTATAATGTTAGCCCTCGGATCCGGAGGGTAAGTATTAGACCAGTGCTTGGTGTAATTATCGGCTCCTGCAACCTTCGTTGCAAAATCAAACCTGAATTCACCGGCTGCAAATACTGGCTGGGTTGAAAGCGTGAGAATGAAACTCACAAAGACGAGCAGCAGAACGATGTTATATTTTACCATTTTATATCACCGTAACGTTAGATACCGCAAACACATCTCCCGATTGGTTGCCAAAGGTCTCTACCCTTGCTCTGTAAGCCGTGCGAGTTCCGTTAATTGTTATATTGTGTCCATCTGATGTCGTTTCTATGCTTATGGCAGCGGGTCGCGTCCAGTTTATCGAGACTGCTATGGCAGTATGGCAGGCAATACAATTATCACTGGTATTTTGTTCCATACCATACTTGATAAAAGCTTCATGGATAGTATCAGGCGTGTTGACCAGGAACTGGGAATGGCAATCTGCACACTGGACGGTGGATGATGCGTGTGCTAATGTGCCCGGGGTAATTACCCCGGAGCCTGCACCTGTAAGATTGTCTTGTCCGTATCTGTCTGGGTTTACATTAATCTTTCTTGGATCAAGCATCTGGTATTGCGTTAATGGGTCTGTATCTTTTGGCGTCCCATTGTAGTATGTTTCCGTCTCGTTCGCATATGCGAAATTGTATAGTACGCCTGTCTCACCCAGGGTCATACTACCGGCGTATTGATTATTTGCATCGCGCAGTTGCACCTGGTCATTTCCGGCGCCAGCCCACTGATCAATCGTAGTTTCACCTGGAATTGATTTTGGAAAATTTCCACTCTGTAGATTACTTATAGTAGTTGCAAGGACCCTGTACTGTATGTTCGTCGTGCTCAATGGCGTGACATTTACGTACAGTATTCTTTCGTAAGCAATATCACCGCTTGCATACTGTACACCTTTCTGGACACGGTGGCAGTCTGCACAGGTAAAGTTGCTATGTATAAAACCTGTGTGGACTTCTATTTGCACATCTCCGTGGCACTTCTGACACGGTATCTGGGAACCGATCGCGCCTATGTTATAGTAACTGTGCTGACCGCTAAGAAGGGAAAGGGTATTCGGGATATACCATAAGGAAATCCCGAGCAGGGCGAACAGTACCCAGAGTATCTTCATATCACTCCCATATCCAGAAAGCTGTGGTTTTATAGGCAACTGCTCCCGAATAACTGATAATGCGGATTGGCAGTATCAGTACATCCCCCTGCTTTGGCTCGCTGCCGTCCCTGAAGAACACCTGTAGAGTATATACGCCGTCGTCGTAATAATAATGTGCCGATGACCAGTAGCTTGCCGGAGCTGAGGCTAATTTGTTGAGCCGGGCTTCGACCTGTATCTCGGGGAACTTTGGTTCAGTATCCGTTCTCTTATAAAAGAACGGCACACCGGATTGCTCGAACGTGACGTTATTAATCATGGGGTCGCCGTTATTAGTTATATTCGTGGAAACCTTCAATACGAGTGCGGGTTTCATCAATCCAATGCTCATAGCATGCTGGTAAATATAGTATCCAGATACCGAAAGTACCAGCAGCAATACTATCGATATTTTAGCTACTCTAGCTATTCTCTCCTTATCCATTTTTAATTCACCTTCTATCCTTATCCTTTCAATCACTTTATTCCTAACAGTGCGTTAAACAGATTCCTTATGAAATTAAATATCGTAAACCTTTCTAATCTATCCTTCTCTTCTTTATCCGATGAAAAATTAGTTCCATCAGCATTATAAATCTTGCCTGCTGCCCATGAGCCATGGCATATGGGGCACGCTTTGTTGAGATTTTTGGCATGGATTGAGTGAGCGTCCACCCCGTGGCAGGATACACACTTGTACCCGTCACTTTTAATCTTTAGAACTGTAAAATTGTCCTCAGCATGACATTTAGTACAGTTCACAGCGAGGTGACCGTTGTGGAAAACCTCTCTCTCATCCCCGTTGGCTGTAGTATTGCCTATATGACAGGCTGTACAGATTTTCGGGTTATGTTCTGTCTGCAACTTGTTAACATCAAGTCCGTAATAATGGCAGTTTCCGCATTCGCCGTTGCCGGAATCTGCACCAAGCGTCTCCTGGTGACATCCAATGCATGGAACGGGCTTATGCGATTCAGGCATTTGCGCCTTTGCATACCCTGTGATAAGTAAAATGAAGATTAAAAGATAAAGAGGTCTCATTTTTCTAAACATTCTCATTGTTCGATTCTATACGAAATATATCTGAGAAGGGAGTATAAATAATTAACCTTAGAATGAAAAGATTCGTAATGATTTATAAGGTAAATAATTGATCATTTTATTCCCAGCAGCATATTAATCAAACTTCTTATAAAATGAAATGCTGTAATCCCTTCGTATTTTTCCGTATCTTCTGGCTTATCCAATGAAGGAGCTTTAGTCCCCTGATAAACTTTGCCTGCTGCCCATGAGCCGTGGCATATGGGGCACGCTTTATTGATGTTTTTGGCATGGATCGAGTGCACCTTAACGCCATGGCAGAATACACACTTAAATCCATCACTTTTGATCTTTAGGACTGTAAAATTATCCTCAGTGTGGCATTTAGTACAACTTACGGCTTTGTGACCATTGTGGAATATCTCTTTTTCAGTTCCGTTGGCTAATGTTTCCCCTATATGACATGCTTTACAGATTTTCGGATTATGTTCCTTTTCCAGTTGCGGTACATTAAGGTAGTACTTATGGCAATTTCCACATTCGCCCGGACCATAATCGATATTAAGGGTTTCCCCATGGCACCCGAAACATGGAATCGGTCTATGCGCATAATCAAGGGGTACCGCCTTTGCATGTCCTGCTATAAGTAAGATTGCAATTAAAACGTACAGGGATGCAGTTTTTCCGGGGATTTTTATTGTTCGATTCAATACGAAATATAATCTGAGGTCAAAAGTATAAATAATTAACCATAGAGTTAAAAAGGTTTATAACGATTTTAAACGCAAAAAAAGATAAAAAGAAATGGGGGTTACCCATTTCATTTACGGGGTTGTTAATGCTGCTGCGCTGTCGCTTGCACTATTATTCAGACCAGTGATCTTTGTACCGTTACCATTGACATACATGTCTGGTATCGCTTCAGATCCAGCAGGCCATGTATAGGAATGATTACCGGTTGCCCATGTCTCGCCGCTCTGGTTGCCGAATACCGAGACCATGACAGTGCCCTCGGCTCTATAGTTACCCATATTCCATGATCCTGTATCGAGTCCAGTTGCGTCGAATGACAGCTTGTACCTCTTCGTGAAGTTGATGTCAACGGCTACGTGTGTATGGCAGCCGACGCATGCAGCGTTCGATGTATTATACGCGTACCTCAGGATACCGTTGGTATTCGAAGCCTTCGTAAATTCATCGTGGGCTTCTGCTGCACCAGTATCTGCTGCATCATCAGTGAGACCGAATCCGCCCGCTGCAAGGTCAGTCCATCTTGCACCTGGGGCAATCGGAGTGCCGCCATAGTGGCAGTTTCCGCATTCATTAGATCCGTTCTCTGCTAACCTGGTATAATGTCCATAAGGTTCTGATCCTCTGTGGCATTCCATACAGGAAACCAGCGAAGCTGCGTGGTAATTAGTGCCTGGGTTAACGGCTTTGGAGCCAGAGTTATTTAGATCTGCTGTTGCACTTCTTCCACTGCCTTTGAACGCTAATACCTGGCTGAGGTCTAATCCTCCATACCTTGTAGATGCGTTTATGTCAAGTGGGTCTCCGGTAGCTCTACTGAATGCTGGATTCAATCTCTCAGCGTAAACCGTCAACGTCGGATCAGCAACTGTAGCACTTAGTGCACCATTACTTTTGAGAGTGGAGCCCGCTAATGTAGTACCATAAGTTGTTATACCACCATTACGGGATGATGGGAAGACATCTGAGCCGTTGATGACTTTTGGATAATTCTCGGCTTCAAAGTCATATACAGTTACTGCCAGATATCTGTAGGACGATCCATTATTATACACTATTGTCGCATAAGCATTGTCACCGCTTGCGTAACCTGGCTCGGCTCTGTGACAGTACTCGCACTTAAAGTTATAGTGGGGTCCATTCGAGTCTGGCTTATCCGCCACATTAGTTATCTGGTTGCTCTGAAGTTCAGCTTTAACATCACCGTGGCACTTAAGACACGGGACCTGGTTGCCTGTTGAATCTATGTTGTAGAAGGAGTGCTGCCCTGCGAATAACGCCATAGTTGATGGCAGAGCGAAAACGCCAACTCCAACAAGTGCAATCAAGGCTAAAGCAAATTTGCTATTCATTTTCTTTTCACCTCTATTTCTATCCTATTCCTACCCATTCGTCCCCCCGATTTGGGGTAAATTTGGGTATAATTTAGTAATACTCAGGGTTGGTATATATATTTATCGTAATTCATTTATAATAATACTCATGATGAGCATCATACGGTCTAAATCCGCTACCTATAGCCCCAATTGACGCTCAGATCCAGCTACCTTTTGCCTCCTGCAATGAGTCATTTTACTGATATGCAGAGAACTGAAAATTTGACCGGTAAGATGCAACGGTCTAAATTAAAGCAACAGATATAAATAGTATGATGGTTTTACACTGGTCAGGAGAATATCAGGTGATTCTATGGATAGGAGAGATAGCTTTGGTTACGTAAGCTCAATGTTGAGATTCGACAAACAAAAACATCCAGCCCGCTTTATTACGGGTGCAACGGTTTTATTTTTGATTCTTGCAGGCTCGCCTTTTTTCAATTCGGGTACAAATGGAGTAGATGCCGCATCCAACCCTTATGCTTCTCCATCCATTTCCAATCTTGCAAACTCTGGACCCACATCCAGCGGCTCTTTTATTTTCTGGGATACAAACATATCCAGCAATAACAGGGTATATTACGGTCTGAACGAAGCTGATGTCAATAACCTGATAAATGGAAGCTGGAGTGTCTGGGATAATAACACATTTAACGTAAGTCTCAGGTTATCAGGTCTATCTGCGAATACCACTTACTATTATAAGCCTGAGAGTGTGTCTGATGTTGCCAATGATTCAGTGCCAGCGAGCGTCTTAGTGACTCTCAAACCCGGAGTTTGGACAAGTCCCTCGGAGTACATGGTCAGCCCGCCCGGATGGATGACTTCTCCTGTGAACTTCCGTACAGTCAACATATCAGCAGCGATTCTGGGCGGCAACGGTCGTTATATTTCCAATCTGTCCCTGGAGGCTGTTATCTATAATAGCACAGGCATCGAGATAGGAAGAACGAACCTGAGCGGTGCAGGTCCTTATTCAGGGAACTTCGTTCTGCCTGATTATTTGGATGAAGGTGGATATGTTGTAAGGATTACCGGTTATACCGGGATTGCAGGTGAGTTCAGTGTTCTTAGATGGGGCTGTGCAAACTGCCACAGCGCCGGTGGAACCAATTATCCATCTACGTTTGACTCCGCATCTGTTCATCCCAAACACTTCGACACCACACAGATAAATACAGTACACGCAATGACAGGCTCAGGCAGTCCACCGGATGGAGTAACCTACACGTCTACATCTGAGTGTCCTAGCTGCCATTCTCCCCCAAGACCCCCTAACTGGGTAAACCACCCAGCGAGTAATCAATGCAGCAACTGCCATAAGTCCCCATCAGGTGGAAATGCGGCTCTTGCATGTGTGAACTGCCACGGCGATATTACGACAGGTCAAAACGCCCTATCCCCGCGCTACGGTCAGGATAGACATTATTTGAATGCGACATGTAATGACTGCCATAATAACCTGACCAGTCTGATAACTAAACCGAGCTGTACAACCTGTCATCCGAGACCCGGATCAATCCTGAACAATACGACTATCCCCAATTCTATTGAGAATACATCACACTCCCTCAGCCAGACCGTATCATGCGGTCTGTGCCACAACCGCGAGCATGATGTGAAGTCCCTCCAGACACTGGATGCAACTGTATGCAGGACATGCCATCCAGCCATAAACCATGATGGAGGGAACCAGTGCACGACCTGCCACGGAGGCGACCCGCATCAGATAACGTTCGCTGGCGGTAATACCTGTATTGAATGCCACGGCACCAACTATACAGGTGCAAACCCGATGGCAAGGACGACGCTGGTTGATATATACGCCTTTAACGAATCCATCCACAGGGATATCAACGCCTCAATGCCCCGCGGCAGCCTGACCAACGACGATTGCTGGAGGTGCCATTACGAGAAAGATATGAACAGACAGCATATCAGGAAGTGCGGCGACTGCCACAGGAAGCCAAGCCAGTGGCATGGCAATGCGAATATTACCACAAACTGGTCAAAGCTCTGGTGAGGCTGGCTGATATGAAAACGAAAAGCTTTGTGAATCGTATCTATCATACTCGTAGCGTTATAATTTTAAAAATAGGATAGGAGAGAAAAGTTTATGCAGTTGAAAAAAAATACACCCACAGTAGATGGATTAATCAAATTCAGCATTGTTTTATTACTTACAATATTGCTGGTGAGCAATACTGCCTATGCAGCACAGGTATTGCAAGTGTCCAGCAGCAGGCACTCGCTTTTCTCTCCATGGATGAACAAAGCCAGCGATACCAGTCTAAGTGCAAATTTCACAGCCTATGCTTTGTTCCTTAATACAAACGGCACGCCGGTTTCAGGAGCAAATATTACCTTTGAGATATACTCCCAATCTGTCAAAAAGGTAACTAAATACAATAATACTCAGCAGAATGGTCTTGCAAGCGTCCCATATGATACTATTAATGATTTTACTGCCAGCACGGATACTGATTATGGTAACTGGAGCATCGTTGCCTATCCAACAGGCAATCCAGCATTGAAGGATAAAATAAATATGAGCATACAGGCAGGAGGAAGCGCGCTGCAGGGTTGTTCTAAGGACTACTGTCATGAGACTGCCACCAAAGATGTCGGAGGATATCCCCGCTCTCCCTATACCGATAGTTATGGACAGAGTAATACAAGAGCAGAGGCTGCACACACACAGAGCAACCATGCCAACGCAGGATGTTATTACTGTCACGTTGGCTATGCAGCAACTAAAACAGGTACTTATGGGTATACAGGTGATGTGCACAGGAACAGGACGTGTGATTTCTGTCATGGTACCTGGACATATATTAGAGATACCGGCTCATCAGGCGGCAAAGGAATACCAAAGATGCCAAGCTGCTCAGATTGCCATCTTATATTCAATAATAACCTCACGGACATGAACACACTCGCCAACCTGGCGGCAGGGAACAACATCTCGGTATATTCCTATAACTATGATAGGAAAGCTCCGCTCACTGCACACAATGGTACAGATTACAGCTTGATTAAATCTGTGCCATGCGTAGTATGCCATGGGCCTGCACACAACAACACAAAGCCGGATCCAAATATAGTTAACACAAACAATGTTACAGAATACACTCAGTGTATTTCATGTCATAACTCTTATAATAGGCACAATAACAGTGTAAGCTGTACTGTGTGCCACTCACAAGATGCACATTCCATAAAGGTCTTTGCCCAGAATGCTACTTATGTGACTGGTAAGACCAATCCGGCAAGAGGCAATTGTACCAACTGCCACCAGAACTCCACATTCCAGGATATTCTGGAGGCGCAACCCAAGGCAGGCGGTTACACGGGAAGAAATCCGCCTCAGATTCCAACGCCTCTTAACCACAGCATAGATCCTTACTCAGGTGCATTATGGAACGGCACGCAGCCAGGATACTGGAATAATAAGAGCCAGTTGAGTGCATGTAACTACTGTCATGGGTCCGTTCTCCATAATACTTCGGCACTTGGCAATATCAGTAAGGTAAAAGGAACAAATTTTCTGAATCAGAGCCTCATTGGAGGATCGTGGTGTGCTAACTGCCACTACAAGAACGCGCCCAACTATGCAGGAAATCAATTCAGCCCCCAACCGCCTGAAGTACTCAACTTAAACGGACTTGTGCCCTCAAATGCAAGAGACGGTACTACGTTCTACAATCACTCAGATGCTCTCTCATCAGGCTCTGATGATGCCACATGCAAGGGATGCCATAATAATAGACTTGCCTCAGACGCAACTTCTCTTAACTTAAGTCACAATGTTGCTACAGGGTCGGAAGGCGGACGAGACTGTGTCAGTTGTCATGATAAAGGAAAGAGCATTGAAAAAGTCGATGTCAGCAAGATGAATCAGACAGATTCAATCCACAATGTCCTGAACAATAACTCGGTTATCGTAACCCCAGGTCTCAATCCAGACAACAAGCGGTGCTGGGCATGCCACACCAATAGCTCTCTCGGTGCGGATAACGTGGTCAACGAAGCAGAACTCCCATCCAGCGGACATCCGAACAGCTATAATGTTCCCAAGAAATGTACACAGTGCCATATCCAGGGGAATTTCAGCGGGCTTGTGGTCAGCGAACACTTCTCAGGCTCAACAGATATAAGAACCAAGTTCTACGCAAACACTAACGACTCATGCGTAAACTGCCATAACAAGACCGAAATGCTGCTTCCAAACAGCGATCCCAGTGGACCAAAATCGATATACGCGAGTGTGAGCCATTACGGCAGTAACAAGACTAATGATGTGCCTTACATATCAGGAAGCAGCGCCAACTGCTCGTACTGTCACCAGAACCTAACGAGCGCGTTCACCACAGAGATGAATGATGCATCATGGAACTCGACCATAAGCAACCATACTGCACTTGGTACAAATCCAGCATGCATCAACTGCCATAATTCTGGAAGGATACACTTTGCTACGCTCACAAAACCAGCAGTAAGCGCCACGCTATGCGCTAACTGTCATACTAATAAAGACAAACATAATGGTTCTGTCCAGTGCAGCCAGTGCCATATGCAATCCAACAGGAGCATCCATCCAATACAATATTTACAACCGGATGCTACATTCAAGGTCAATAGCCCGGCTAACAAGAGCACAGCAATCAACTGTACCAATTGTCATCAGGGTGCAGGTATAACTGGGTTCAATAACGCCCCGATAATCCCTGATCCCTTGAAGCACAGCGCTAACCTCTCAAATGGCACTATCTGGGGCATGTACTGGACTTCAGAGCAGGGTTCATGTTATTACTGCCACGGTAATACGAAACACAATAATACTGCTTTAGGTCGCATCAACAATCTCACTCAGGATGCAAATAATACAAAGAACGGCGCACTCCAGACAACCACATGGTGCGCAGACTGCCATTACAGCGATGCAGCCAATACCAAATATCTTGGCAGCCAGTGGAGCCCAGTGCCTCCGACAATCACAATCGATAACACAGGCAAGAACGGATGGCAAAATCATAGCACTTACTTAAGCGGAGGATACAGGGATAGCAACTGCCAGACCTGCCATGCATCGAACGGCACCTACACGTCTACCTCACTGAACTATAGCCACAGCCTGAACGAGGGAGTTGCAGGCGGTGCAAACTGTGTCGGTTGCCATAATGCTGGAGGCACAGCAGGACCTGGACGGCTTGTCAATGTTAGTGCGATGAATGACACCAATGCAATCCACAAGAACCTTAACCGCAATGCTGTAACATCTCTTTCTGCAGAGAACAAGAAATGCTGGGCTTGCCATGGAAGCGGCAGTGAACCCGGGAGTGGTCATCCGTCCAATTACAGGACACCATACAGATGCGCGGATTGCCATATCTCCGGCGCAGGACAGAACACCAATTTCACGCCAAGTAATATACTGGAAGTCACTCAGCACTACTGGAACGGTACCAGCATCAAGACCTCAGCAGTTACATCATGCTATGACTGCCATAATAAGAACGAAATGATGCTTGGTCTGAACCTCGATCCAGATGGTGCAGCCAGTGTATACGGTGGAGCTAATGGTGGCAGCAACAGCACAAGCCACTACGGCAAGAAGAGATCAGATTATCCTGTTCAGGGAACTAACGAATATTGCTATCAGTGCCACAGCAATCCATCAACAGCTTTCCCGTTCGTAGATGCTGCGAACAAGACCATAGCAAACCACTCAACTAACTATGCATCAAGTCCGAATTGTGCTGACTGCCATGCAACACAGGCGGGAAGGATACACAACAGTACGCTGTATAAACCAGCATTCAGCCTGCCGAACTCAACATTCTGCCTGAACTGCCATGGAGCAGGCGGAAGTGCTGCTATAAAGAACAAGGAACAGCACAATGGAATCCTTGATTGTACGCAGTGCCACCTGAACTCAACAAGGAGCATACATCCAGTGCGGTACCTGCAGGATGGTGGTGCAAGCTGGGATACTGCCAGGACAAATGCAGTTAATTGTACGAATTGCCACCAGGGTGCAGGTATAGCAGGGTTTAATAACGCCCCGATAATCCCAGACACATTAAAACACAGTGCAAGCCTCTCAAACGGCACGACATGGGGCACGTACTGGACATCGGAGCAGGGCTCATGTTATTATTGTCATGGGAACACGAAGCACAATAACACAGCTCTTGGTACTATCAACAGCTTAACTCTTGATCCGAATAACACCAGGAGTGGAGCTCTCACCACAACCACTTGGTGCGCTGATTGCCACTACAGCGACTCAGCCAATGCCAATTATCTTGGCAGCCAGTGGAGCCCAGCGCCTCCAGCAATCACAGTCAATAACACAGGCAAGAGCGGCTGGGAGAACCATACCAGTTATATAGCCAGCGGATACAAGGATGAAAAGTGCAGGTCATGCCATGCCCTGAACGGAGCATATGGAACAACCTCACTGAACTATTCGCACAGCCTTAATGTAGGCATAAGCGGTGGCGCTGATTGTATAAGCTGCCACTATGTGGGCAGCTCGTACCATAACATCGATACAATAGCAGCCAATGCCAGTGTCCATTCAGGTATGAATAGCAATAACGCTACCAGCGCAGGCTTCGCAGCGATCGACGGTGCATGCTGGGCATGCCACGACACGGATGGAAACGTTACAAACAATCCGAGCAATCAGATAATGGGCGATATATACAATACACCCAAGAAATGCGACGACTGCCATCTTGCCTCAGGTACGTATTACTCACAGGCATCAGGCTGGGGTGCGCCAACTGTAAGCGAACATTATTACAGTGCGAGCCAGATAAAAGCTGGAAACTCAGACTCGAATATAGCTTCATGCATCAACTGCCATGAGAACGTAAGCGAGATGGTACTCCGCAATAACGATTCAGATTATGGCTCATTCGCAGGAGACGGTATCAGGCTCGCAGGCGGAAACATGAGCTTCTATCACTACGGTAAATCCAGAAGTGATCTACGCACGTGGGATTCAGGTCAGGCAGAAAATTGCAGCTACTGCCACCAGAACACAAGCACAGCGTTTGCAGCAGGTATGCTCAATCCGGCCTACAACAGCTCAATCCAGAACCACAGCTCAACTCAAGCATCGCCAGGTTGCTACAATTCAACCTGTCATAACAGCGGCTGGATACACAACAGTACTCTTACCAGACCTGCATTGAATCCAGACAGCGCAGCGACGTTCTGCCAGAACTGCCATACAACCAAGCAGAAACATAACGGTACTCTTGACTGCAGCAACTGCCACATCAACCAGAGCAGCACCGACACGATCCATCCAATAAAGTTCTTACAGAACTCAGGTTCATTTGATCTCATCAGAACATCAGCAGTTAACTGTACGAGCTGCCACCAGGGTGCAGGTATAAGCGGGCTTAATGCTCCAAAGATACCAGATCCAGTAAACCATTCTGTATCACCCAGTGCAGGTCAGAAATGGGGCAACTACTGGGACAATACCTCACAGGTAACTGCATGCTATTACTGCCACCAGAACGAGATCCATAAAATCAATGCTGACCTTCTCGGCAATGTCTCAACTGTAAAAGGCTCAAATACCTTCAATAACGCAGACCTTGCAAATTCAACATGGTGCGCGAACTGCCACTATGCTGGCGCCCAGGAATACAAAGGCATGTTCTTACCCGTACCTCCACCCGAGATAACGGATGCAAGCCTTGTAGCCAGCGATGGGACAATGTTCTTTAACCACAGCGGACTTTCGAATTTCAACGACTCCAACTGTAAGGCATGCCATGGACTTGTATTATCAGGATATTCGGAAACCTCACTTAACTTCTCGCACAGCGTAAGCGTGGGAGGCGGCGGAGATAACTGTATTGACTGCCATGGCACAAATTACATCGGAGCATCGCCGTCGGTTACCCGGACATTCGTTAACATCTCAGCCTTCAACGAATCCATTCACCAGGACATTAACAATACCCCACCGGCTACCATGGAGAACCTTGATTGCTGGTCTTGCCACTATAATAAGGACATGAACCGCCAGAACGTAAAGAAATGCGGCGACTGCCACAGGAAACCGAGCCAGTGGCACGGTAATGCCAATATTACTACCAACTTATCAGAACTCTGGTAACTGGATAGGAAACAGGTTTGATTGTCAGCGGGGAGTGGGTGGTTTAGTTTTACCGATCTAAAGACAGTCGTGTGATAACAGGTGCACATGTGGCGGCAAATATCACGTACTGGATATATGAAAAACTATATATGAAAAATCGGGTGAAAGAGCAATAAAATAATTGGCAATCAAAACGGTCGGATCCTCATGTATTATAAAAAAAATGTAATAATTGCCGTACTTGTAAACATTTTTCTTGCCGGCTCAGTACTTGGCGCAGTCCCTGCCTGGGATATGACTTTTGGAAGAACGGATGATGAATCTGCTGCCTCGGTACAGCAGACCTCAGACGACGGGTATATATTTGCAGGGACCACGTCTACTTACGGCTGGGGTGAACGCGATGCATGGATGGTCAAAACCGATTATAAAGGAACACGGCTTTGGGATACGGCATTCGGAGGAAAATATTACGATGCGGCAACCTCAGTGCAGCAGACCCCGGATGGCGGGTATATTGTTGCAGGGACTACGTTCACTTACGGCGCAGGTGGCTCTGATGCATGGCTGGTCAAAACTGATGCTAATGGAAATAAAGTCTGGGATAGAACATTCGGGGGAGTTGGTAACGAATCTGCCTCTTCGGTGCAGCGAACCTCAGACGACGGGTTTATTATCGCAGGGACGACGTTCACTTACGGCGCCGGAGGTTCCGATGCCTGGCTTATCAAAACGGATTACAAAGGATTCAGGATGTGGGACAGAACATTCGGAGGAGTTGGCAACGAATCAGCCTCTTCGGTGCAGCAGACCCCGGATGGCGGGTATATTATTGCAGGGACTACGTTCACTTACGGCGCCGGAGGTTCCGATGCCTGGCTACTTAAAACGGATTCCAACGGGACCAGGCTGTGGGATAAAACCTTCGGAGGACCCGGTAATGAGTCTGCTTCTTCGGTGCTACGAACCTCAGACGGCGGGTATATCATTGCAGGGACTACATCTTCATATGGCGCCGGAGGTTCCGATATCTGGCTTATCAAAACTGATGCTAACGGAACCAGATTCTGGGACAGAACATTCGGAGGAACTGGCAATGATTCAGCTTCCTCGGTGCAGCAAACTTCAGACGGCGGGTATATTATTTCAGGAACTACATCTTCATATGGCGCCGGAGGTTCCGATGTCTGGCTTATCAAAACTGATCACAGGGGAAATAGGCTGTGGGATAAAACTTTTGGAGGAACTGACAATGATTCTGCAGCCCAGGTGAAGCAATCTAAAGAGGGCGGTTATGTGATTGCAGGAACTACATCTTCCTACGGTGCAGGAGGAACTGATGCCTGGCTCGTCTATGTTCTGGACGAAACAACTGCTCCACCTGCCGCAGATAATAAATCTATACCTGGATTTGATATCATAACAACCGCGGTGGGATTATTGGCTGCTGTATACATACTGGATAAATTAAAAAAATAGGCTAAAAAGAACATTGACTTACAACCATGACAAGCGTACCCAGCAAAAAAAGACTTCCAGTAAGCGTCGGTGTCTGTGTCTATAATGAAGAAAAAAACATAGTCCGGCTTCTGCATTCCCTTCTCGCGCAGAAGACAAATATTGCGGAAATCAGGGAAATAATAATTGTATCCTCAGGTTCTACCGACAAGACAGATGCAATAGCTTCTGATTTCATTAAAAGGTACAGCAATATTAAGCTATTGACCCAGGAGAAGCGGGAAGGTAAATCTTCGGCTCTTAATCTTTTCTTTGAGAATGCAACCCAGGATATTTTAGTGTCCGTGAATGGTGATATCCTGCTTCAGGAGGATACGATTGAAAAGCTTGTATTGCCTTTTTGTGATCCGGAAGTAGGTATGACGGGAGGTCATACCATACCTGTGAATGATAAAAATCATTTCCTTGGCTTCACAGTCCATCTGCTCTGGAATCTCCACCATCTCATCTCTTTGAAAAATCCTAAACTTGGTGAGCTCATCGCTCTACGAAACATGGTCAGAATTCCGGGCAATATTGCTTTCGATGAAGCCTGGCTGGAAGCATCTATTAAAAGCAGGGGTCTTAAACTGATTTATGTCCCCGACGCGGTATTATTCAACAAAGGTCCTGACACAGTATCAGATTTTCTGAAACAGCGAAGGAGGAATTTTGCAGGCAACCTGTACATTACAAAAAAAACCGGGCATAAACTTTCCACCATGAACTCACTTAATGTTTTGATCCTGACATTGAAAGGACTTAAATTTAATAGCAAGGTAATAGTGTATACATTTGGCGCTATTCTCCTGGAAATGCTGGGTAGAGCCCTGGGTTTCTATGATTTCTATGTTAAAAAAAGAAACCCGGTTATATGGGAAGTTATAAAAACTACCAAGGAGATGTAAAAGCAGTACAGTTAATCATCAGGCTTGGTTTTAGAAACAGACGCCCTGAATACGGGAACAGAACCGGTATTATCTTTTTTCCATATCAGAAATTGTTGCTGTATTCCAGCCTTTTTACCATCAGCGTCTGAGTACAGTGATTCAGGGACCTCAAATTCTGACCGGATTATGTTTTTTGTATTTTTAAGTTTTATTTCTCCAATACTTATATTCATGTTATTCCTGACCGTATCAAAAATCAGGGTATCATAGCCAACATCCTGTAATGTAACTTCTAACTTTGAATTATAACCGGGCTCAGGAATAGTTAAGATCATGCCGCCATATCCTGAGTTCTGGATAAGTCTTGATTTGTTTTGCGCCTGGCTCCATGCCTTCCCGTATATCCATCCGTTATTACTTTTAGTCCAGTTGTCCGCAGGTTCGCCTATGAATATTGTTGGTTTTTCAGTCCTGGTAAATGTATTATTTGTATGTCGTTTGAAAACATAAGAGGATATATTATACTTGTCTGTAAATTTCTCCTTGTAGTCATAATAATTTGCCAGGTACTCATTTAAAAAACCATCTGTATACCAGGAAAAAGATATGCTTGCTGTGTAAAGCACATCTTTAGGATCAATTTTTGTGTACTTATCCACCAGTACTATGTAGGTAGCATTTTGCTCGCTCCCGGCATCCAGGGGGAATGTTCCCAGTGCATTATTTTTATACCCCAGCCAGTATAGATAAATGCTTTCGGGTGAACTTCCCATGTAGAACGCACCCTTGATGCCGCTATAAGCTTCAAGAACAGGATAGTGGGCATTCGTAATGAAAAACTCCCCCCCGGCGCGGAGGTCTTTATTGTCTGTAATATAATAAGGCGTGTTATTGTTTGAAATATATTTTCCTACGTCTTTTAACGAATCTATATACCACCAGTCGTCTACGAGGGTGGCTGAATAAACAGTGCCATTAGCCACGCTGCTGTAATCAAAAGACAATCCTGCCACCAGAAATATCGTAATTACCGCGGCTATCCCGGTTTGATAGCTTCTTATTTTATAGATCATCTTATCCATGGAATAACCGAAAAATATGCATACCGACGGCGTCAGGATCAAAAGGTAGCGCGCGAAATACGTCCCTGAAAAAACAGTAAAGATAACTATGTTCAACAGGAAAGCCAGCACATAGAAGGCGCTCAACCGGTGGTGCTCATGAAGAGCTTTTTCGATTAAGTACCCGAGACCTAACATGGAGATAACAAAAGATATGAACCCTATATGGGTACTTACGGTTATCAGCGCCCAGTTAAAAGCGATTTTCTGTCCCACGCTCCACCCGTAAGACGTTTTGAGAATGGTCCACGGGAAATAGATGCTCTGTCCCAGTATCAGTGATATCAATAATATTACAGCGGTGTAGGGTGCTGTAAATTGCACTATCTCCAGGGGCTTTTTAGTTCTTTTTATCATCAAATGGATAATGGTTATCAACAGGAATACGCCGGCGTATATCTTGGTAAACGTTGCAAGACCAAACATTATTCCTGCTGTTTGCAGCAGGTATGATTTCCCGGACGACATGTACTTTGAGTAAAAGTAAATACCCGCTGTTATGAAAAGGACTGTAAGCATGTCCAGTGTCGCAAACCTCGAATATGCTATAAAGTAAGGGTTAAAAGCAAAAATTAGCGAGGCAATAATACCTGTAGATGGACTGTATTCCGAGCCCAGTTTATATATAAAATAAGTGATTGCCACAGATATTAATACTGTTACAACCCGGAAAAAAGCCTCGTCGTTCATAAAATAAAAATACTTATAGAGAAACGACATGAGCATAAAATAAACAGGAGGGTGGGCTGTCCCAAGCATCCTCATGCTCTGCCAGTCGTACCCGTTCGCTACGATATCCTTTACGATTTTCACGTAAATGGCTTCGTCAAAAACGAACGCATGTTCATCTATTCTGATAATGCGCACTAAAAAAGCCGATACCAGCACTATTAAAATAATGATTTCAGAGAGCTTGGAAGATTTACCTGAATGCTCTTTATCTCTTATATGCCTTATTTTTCTTGATTGCATCCAATATCTCTATTATACGTACAGATTCTTTAAGCTTATTAAAATTATTTAGCCCTTCTTTTATATGATTTATGAAAGTTGTATCCTGCTCCAGGTATGACCTGTTTAAAGCCCACATAGGATTTCTTAAGTCCGTATTCTCCGGATAAATGGTATGGGTCCCTTTTCCTGCCCTGTATTCATTTATCTTTCCACTGTATATGGCAGGGGTAAGAACGCCCCTGTCCCCTACAACCCTGAGGGTCTTGAGCATCTCGGTATGGAGATACTCAGATAGAGGTGCCCACAGTGCCTGGAGGTGACCGATAACCCCGTTCTCAAACCTGACCGAGATATCCGCTATATTCTCAACAGGCAGGTCATCATAAGTACCGCTAAACCCGTATGCCTCCTCGATGCTGCTGTCCGCAAGCCATGAGCTTATGTCGATAAGGTGGCATAAGCCGTCCATGAGCACGCCGCCCCCTTTCTTCGGGTCTAAATAAAAGGATTTGTTCTCCCGCAAATAAGCCAATTCAGCCAGGTAATACCCGTTTATTGTAATAATCCTGCCGATATGCCCTTTTTTCAACAATTTTTTTGCCAATTTCATCTGCGGCATGTACCTCAGGTTATAGCCGGTTTCAACGATAAGACCGGCGTTCCCGGCTGTTTTTTCGATACTTAGCGCCTCGTCTGCCGTCATGCACAGCGGCTTTTCCACAAATATGTGTTTTTTATGGTTCAGGCAATCCATTACCAGGGCATAATGCGTATGGGGAGGTGTCAGTATGAACACGGCATCCACGAAGCCAAGAAATTCACTGTAGTCCGGGAACCTCCTGTTCCCTTCAATACCGAACCGCTCACCGATGTTCTCCAGCGCTTTCGCATCGGTATCAGAGATAAAAACCGCCTTTATATCCGGGTTCTTGACCAGGATTGGCAGATGTACGCTCTTTGCTATGTTACCACAGCCGATAATTCCTATGTTGAGTTTCATTTCTCACCTATATGTCGATTTTAGTCGTTCTCCTGAGTAATACTGAGAAGGCGTCACGATATGATATCTTCTGCTTCAGCACTTCCATATCAACAGCTCCGAGGGCGTCGCCCGCAAATGCAATGGAGTTCCCCAGCATCTCAAGACGCTTCCCGATGGATGCGATATAAAAACCAAACCTTGTAGTGGTGTAAGGCAGACGAGCCGTTATCTTATACGGATCAGGATTATCGAGCAGCCCTGCCTCGCCGGTTAAATGTAGATCCCTTTTACCGAGGACCTTCTGCGCCAGCTCAAGATGGGACACTTTCTTTATTCCCATATAGGCTGAAGCTACAAGGTCTGTAGCTATAACATCATCCCCCGCGATGAAAACATTATCCTGCCTGGGCAGCCCGTCTACAGGTCCTCTCCCTTCCAGGCCCGTGTTTCCCTCGATTATGGTAAGATGCGGTCTGTAGAACTGTACCAGGTCTACAAGGATGCTGTCAAGGAATGGATGAAGGCTTTCCTTATCTTTCCTTGTGATCATGCCAAAGAGGTTTTTGGTCCCAAGACTGACTTTTGTAAATACATGTGTTTTCAATCTTGCCATGTTTATCAGGCACTCGCTCTCGTACAGAGTAAGGGGTACGTTAAGCATGCCTATTATCCTGCCGTTCACGTCCACTTTCACAGCATCATCCTTTGACAGGTTTACAACCCCGGCGCCTTCAAGTTCCGTGTATCCGAGCCTCTTAAAAGCGATGTCTGCGCGCAGGGCTGTGGCGTCGGATTCTACGACCTTTATCAGGGCATCAGGATTGATCTCCAGTATGCGATCTACTATCTTTTTTACAGACTCTACGCTCGTCGTTATCGGACAGGATGCGATGGTGCAGAGGTTTACCTTGATGACGTAATTATCGACTTTCGGGATATTTTTAAAAGCTGCTGCCAGCACTTCTTCTGAGTTTCTCCCGATGGTTACTGATGAGTTCATATGTTGCCATTCCTTATCCAGATAAGAATAGGTATACCTGTAAGGACTAACAGGACTATTCCGGCGTTAATAAGGGTGATCCTGACGCCCAGCAGCGAGTTCAGGAAAAAGATGCTTAATGTCGAAAGGGATATCGACAGGGCGATCGATAAAGCCGCAAGCTCCAGGATATCCTTTTTCTCTTTCTCGAAGAGCAAAAGGCACCATGCCGCGCCGGGAACCAGGAACAGGAAAATGCCGCCCAGGACAGCCTGCAGTATCTCTATCATCTTACCTCGTAGATAAACGTCTTGTTCTCACTGTGTACCAGTTTCAAGGAACTCATACTGATTTCTTCCTTGCTGTATATATAATCAGGTTTTAGTTCTGCCAGTATTTTTTCTCTTGTCCCGGTATTCCCTCTGAAAAAGTCCAGGCTCTTATTAACACTATCTTCACTTGATCCCAGCCTTCCCCGTATCAGGGATACTACGTTCCTGTCTGCGATTACCCCGATAGCTGCTGATGCTCTTGGCATCGCCAGGATAACAGCATCCTGCGGAGTATTATCTTTTAACCATAAGATCGGCTCATATTCCCCCGGCTCTATCACCAGGGGTATATCCTCTTTATAAGTGAAGATGGAATTGACCTGGAAAACCAATATTATAATAACGAGCGCAGCCGCTAATTTTTGGATTTTGATAGACCGGTATACGTGATACAGTCCGATTCCAGCCAGTATCAATAGTATTTCAGATATATACACAACCACCCGCTCGTACGGAGCAAAAAAAGCGTATCCCAGGTAAATGTAAGCCAGTATAATAAAGAGCAGCGCGTCCACAGACAGCGGAAGTATTTTCGCCTCATTGTCCATCATTGCCTTAAAGAAGCCAAAGATTGAGAACCCGAAGGCGATTACCCCCATGTATGCCGGGAATTGCATTACGACCTCGAACCTGTTCATTGGAATAGAGCGCGGGAATGTAAGGATTTTAAGTATCTTTGCAATATAGCCTGCAACAGAACCCTCAAAAGGCACGACCACAAGTAACAGGACAAGTAATAAGAAGATAGAACCGAGCAATTTGTTCTTATTCTGTCTGATTATACCGGGGTTAAATATTATGTAGAGGGCTAACATCGGGATAAATATGACCGCTGAGGCTGGATGAGCCAGTGCTGTGGCTGCAAAAACCAACAGAAATACCGGGATATATCTATTTGAGATCTGGGATTTCAGGAAAAGATAAAAGATCAGGGGTAAGAAAGCCATTCCAAAGGATAATGCCACCAGGAACCACGGACCGAGAAAAAATACATCGCTCTTAAGAGTCATTACAAAAATAGCAGACAGTAATGCAGGAAGGTCGTTTTTTGTAAGGTACCTCACCAGGATAAAAGTATTGAAAGACAGTATGAAAACGAAAACAGCAGGGAGGATCAGCCCTGTATCCAGAGGGGAGATCCCTGTGAAAAGGCTTGAGAGCGCAATAAAAAGGTTATAATTCAGTTCCCACATGGCAGAATTGGTATTCGCAACGCCATGGGCTTCCTCATTGAAATTAACGTAATACGGGTTCCCGGGGAGAAAGGGATTATACTCCACCAGCTTTTTTTCCTTCAGGATCTCCTGGGCGATCTTTATATTATCCCATTCGTCCGCATGGAACGGGAAGCGGTAGTTGAGATGAATGCTGCCTGTTGTGTAGATGCTCAGTGAGATTAATATCAGTATGCAAACTAACAATTTATTTTTCAAGATGTTTCTATTCTTAGCCGAATCTACATAAATAATTATTCTCTTCCATCCGGGGTTGAAAAATGTTTATATGCCACAGCGCTTATTACATTTCATGAAACAATTCGTCAAAAATACACTGGTTATCATATTTGTTATCGCTGTGCTTCTGCTGAGTTTCTATTATCTTGGCGGGCTAAAGCAGGCATCTGTCCTGAAAGTCCAGGTAAAGGTAAGTGGCAACCAGAGCAGTGCAACCATAGACAATATCACAGCGCATGTAGAGCAGGTAAGTAAAGTAAGTGAACCAAAAGGCACTTTACTGGTAACACCGGGTGTAACAGTAGTAGTTATGCAGAACATGGAGATGATAGGGGAATGGACTTCAGTTCCCTTTAATGGAAGCGGTACTTACAGCCTGGCAGTCGGACTGAACAGGTACATAGGGCCCGGAGAGACTGTGCGGGTTATAGCGCGAGTGATGAATGAAAAGGCTGAGAATATGGATGTACGCTCACAGGAAACGAGAATATAAAAAAATCTCAACCGGTTCCACTGCCGGCTGAGGTTGGTTTAATAATTACGGATTCGTTCCATCCGCTGTCACATTACCACCCTTGGTATGTGTCTCATTATAGCTGTTGTTGGCTGAGATATGGATGGTGTATAAACCGCTGGTGTTCTCATAGACTAATAGATCCATGCCTACAGATCTTCTCCAGGTTGCATTGATGTTGGTGTGGGTATGGCAGCCTACGCATGCTTCATTTGCGCCTTTCAGAATCGTTCCGTTGTTTTTAGCACCGGCTAACGCAGAGGTATTGGTAACACTCTCATTGTAGAACGGTCCATGAGCTTCATTAACATTCAGCAGCTCACCCGGAACTCCTGTATGGCATCCTGCGCATTCCATTGTCACTGCTGCATGGGCACCCTTTTCTGCTACGTTCTGAGAAAAATTACCGCTGTAATCACGTGTCCCGTTGGAAAACTTGGCTATCGGTATGCTGTCTATGGTACCGGTTCTGTGACAACCTTTACATTCTTTAAGTGCAGGAGTATTGACATGCGCTGTAGAAATGCCGTACTGACCTGAGGCAGAGCTCATTTCATCATAGATATCCTGATGGCATTTTTCACACCTTACACTTGTTCCGTTGTCGAAAGTATGCTGTCCTGCAAAGAGCGATAATGAGTTTGGCATTGCGAACAGCCCCACTGCCGCCACTGCGACAGTTAGCAAAAATATTTTACTGTTCATGATATTTCCTCCTTACCTATCTATCATAAATTTATTAAGACAAGATATAATCTAACGTAATTATAATTGTATTTTGTATGGTATATATCTTACTATCTATTCCTCTGAAGCCCTTGGATTGATGCATCTTACATCCTGTAAACATTAACTGAGTTACAGTTGCATACTTAAATCAGTAACTACTAATCAAAGGATATGAAAATATTGCTGATCCCTGCACTTCTGCTCGTCATTGCATCAGCGTATATTTCCTCGGTTGTATTCGGCAGTCTTGACGACCCGCTCTACTGTGCCAGGTGCCACGTATCTAATTATAAGTCTTACATTTCCCCGCCTAACAATTCGGACATGCCAGCCCATAATAAAACAGGCATTACCTGCATAGAGTGCCATTCTTCTCCAGGATTCCAGTCAAGTCTGGCTGCTAAAAAGTTCCTCATAAATATCCAGTTCATAAACTACTCACTCCCTGTGCTTAACAGGCTTTTGTCCTCAAATTTTACATTGAACCAGAGTGTTAATGCCTCAGATTTTGCCATACTGAAAGCCAACTGCACAAAATGCCATAATGTTAAAAAGATAACCTCATTTAAGTTCAACCATTCCAATACTTCCTCCTGTGAAGGCTGCCATATCATGCACAAAGAGATGCCAACAAAGCCCGATACGAGCTTCTGGAAGCGCATGGGCGAGGGAGGGCACAGGAACAGGACATGCGGAGATTGCCATGGAACCGACCCTACGAGACTGGAAGATCTTCCACAGTGCACCAAATGCCATAAGCCCCACTTAAAGGATTCACTGTGGGACAGGAGCATCTGCCTCGGCTGCCACAGCGACCCGCATCTTCCTGTCAGGGATGCCGTTTTCAAGGACACCCTGACAAAAGAGATGTGCGCTGCCTGCCATATTGATGTATACAACAACCTCACGATACGCAACAGCAAACATAACCAGAACGTACCCGCCTGCATCAACTGCCATCCCAAACACAGGCAGGCAGAGGCTTGTATAAAATGTCATAAACCCCACGGACCTCCTCATAAAGGCAGTAGTTGTAACAGTTGCCACAAATACGTCAGCGTATGCACCGACTGCCATACCAATCCGCATGACCCGCTAAACGGTCTTCCTACAATATCTGATGAAGGACAGTGGGAAGAATTCGCAAAGCAGGTAAGAGACAGGAAAACGGGTTAATTATATCTCCTTTTTACAGGACTGCTGTCCGTATGATTATACGGCGGCGGAGGGATTATCGTGACGCTGACAGCCGTTCCTGTATGGCACCCTTCGCATGCCCAGTGCCCTTTTGAAATGCTTTCGCCGTATATGTTGCCCGGCGTCTGGTTGAACGCCATAATTGCCGCATAACGTGAGGATTGGTTGCTCGTCTCCAGGTAGTATGGCTGGTGGATATTCGCCTGGCTCAGGTTATGCCCTGCTGCTGTAGTATCCGGCGCGGTCTTACCGAAGAGCAGCGGATTGTTATAAATGTGATTCCTGTTACCATGGCACCTGTCATCATCGCACCCTCTTATCACTATCCCCGTATGGTCTGTTGCACCAGCAAGAGATGCATTATGACATAGCATGCATATCTCAGCCCCATCTATTATGCCGTTATTATTCCTGTCAAGGCTGAAATTCCGAAGCTGTGATCCATCCTTCCATGCTTTTTGGGTTGAATTCCATGTCCAGTTTGTCCCATCGTATGCTGTTATAACCCCGGCAGAATAATCTATGCCCCCAAGGGAAAGGTATGTAGTATAATTAGTATTACCCGCCGCATCCCTGTGTTTTTCATAAACATACCCGCTTGTTTCAATCTCAGCCAGTATATCGGAGTGGCACTTCTCGCACTCTATTCCCATCCCGCTGTAGTACGTATGCTGACCTGCGAACAATGCTACCGTCCTGGGCATTGCATAGAAGCTGACAGCCATAAAAGCCAGGAATAATATTATTTTCTTGTTCATCTACACCTCATGAACCATTAAAATACTGTCTTGCCCTGTCATACACCTTGGCTTTGTTCCCTTTCGCAATAATATAATGTGCGGACTGGTTAATCCCGCTTATACTCCCGATATTATCATCCTGGTGTATAATTATGTTGTTAGTATCTATAGAGTAGTTAGTGTGGCAGTTGGTGCAGTAGATCTGCTTGGTAAGATTATGAGCTAAATTAATATTATAAAGCTCGGATGTGTTAGGATTGTAACCGTGGCATATGCATCCTGCATTGCGATGGACGCTTGTATTCACAAAAGATACTTTATCCGGGTGGCATTTGGTACAGAACTCAGGCGCTGTGGTCTTATTCTCATAGACCGTATGCCCCCCTGAGAAAACAGCATAGGTTTTAAAAGTGGAGACCAGGAAAAGTGCCCCGAAGATTGCAAATATCAATAATATTCTCTTGTCCATTTGATCACCACGATGAATAGTTTTTATCAGGATACGTATGGCAGTAGTTGCAATCTACCGGTTTGTTAAATCCATATGTGGCAATAGCCTTATTATATAAATTCCGGTCATGGCATATTGTACAGTCTGTAATATCTACAACTGATACCCCTCCGACTTTATAATTGCCAGGGTCTCCAGTTATGTTGTGCCTTTCCCGCAGGTTGTTCGGGTCCAGAACAGCATGGCAGTCCTCACAGGCTTTTCTTGCGCCGATATTGTTATGCCCCCCGGTATGGCAGCTCCTGCAGATGACATTACCGTGAGGACTTTCATTGAACATGGCGGAATTAACGAATCTCGCAGGAGCTGTCGGACTCCCGCTGCTGTTCATAACAGGATAGGAGAAGTGGCAGTCTTTGCAGTCCCTGGCTGTAATATTATGTAAAAAGGCATCCATTGTCCCGTTACCCGGACCGATGCTGTGGCAGGTTTTACATGTAGAATCGTTGTAATCCGGCGTCAGGTTATGGTAGTAGAAACCTGGCATGGTATTTACCGCATAAGTCCCGTTCGTGATCTCAGGAGGAACTGGAAGGTTTGCCGATATAAATGTTGATGTCATATCTTCGTAACTCTTTCCTCCGTTCGAATATCCCCGGTAGTGGCAGCCTGCACACCAGTTGCTTGTATTTGTAATACTTGAATTGACTATATTGTTCCCTCTCCAGTTCCCGGGTCTGCCGAGAGCCGCTGCCTTATGCCTGGTATCATTGTGGCAGTAAATACAGGCTGTAATCTCTGAAGTGTTGTCCCAGTAGCCTGATGAGTTCCAGCGCGTTCCGTTGGAGAGATTGTCGCTGTGGTGCATTGGAGACGGTATCTTTGGAGGTGCCCTTGACAGGTTCGGATAAAACGCAGGGTCCTGGTGGCAGTTAATGCAGTTAACACCCGTGGAATTGCTTGTACTGTAATTCACATCTGACTGGACTGACTGGAGGTATTTAACAGGGTGGATATCCCCACTGCTGTTAAGATGGCATTCCGTACAATTCACCGAATTATTGTGCTTCTGCCTGATGCCGGTAACCATTCCTGAGTAATTCGTTCCTCCGGTGTCGTTGCTGCCATGGCATGACAGGCAGAATGTTGAGTTGGGAAGAGTAAGTGCAGGCTTGGTAAGAGTGGAGTTGTGTATCCAGCCTGAGTTGTGGCACCTGATACATCCCGGATTTGAGTTATTATAGCGCAGGCTGTGGTTAGAGATGTTACTGTTGTTTGAGTCCATCATTGCTACAGCGAACGCCGTGCTGGTATTTTTATGGCAGTATGCGCAGTCGGCAGCATTCCCCTGCCTGACCTGCGGGTCAGGAGCCCTGCTTCTGCCGTAGTGTGAGGGAAGTGAAAAGTTTGTACCATAATTATCGCCTGTATAATCCACTTTCATCTCGGTCAGGTTGTGGCACATTATACATGAGGAAGAATTGTCAGAAGCATTTAAGGCTGCCTTTATACTGGTCCCGTTTATGAAATGCTGGCTCACGTTCGGGGCATTGCTGACATTACCATACGGTTTGCCTGTACCGTTGTGGCAGTCATAGCACTTATACGGGTTGCTGAACCGGCTGCCCATACTGTCGTTAGCCGGCTGGCTTCCGGCGGAATCATGGCATCCCCAGCATTTCTTGTTCTCGGCTGGTACCCCTGTTGAATTAGTCGCATTCCTGTTCAGGTTGGCATGGATAGCGCCGCTTGAGTTCATGGCTGAACTATTTACCTGGTGAAATGCAGACTTTCCTGTATTATGACAGTCTATGCAGTTCGGACCCGCAACGAAGGTTACATTATGCGGGTCACTCCCATGACAGGTTGTGCATTGCGTCCCCATATTATGAGTTATGCCTGAGTGGCAGGTCCTGCATACTGTAGCATCCAGGGTGTAGAGGGATTTTACATCGTGCTCCCGGTTATGGCACAGACCGCAGGCTACTGTTTTCCGGGTAGAATGCGTCGTGTTTTCGATGGAATCGGGAATGGTTGTATTGTTCAGGATTGATCCTGGTCTCGGATGGCAGGTTATACAATTCGGTTTAGTTATCAGACTGGTCAGGTTATTATGGCAGTCATTACATGTCGCGTTCAAATAATGTCTATCCAGACCGTAGCGCGGGGATAGGGCGTTTTGACCGGTCGTAATATCGCCGTGGCAGTTCACACATGCAAGAGCCGCATTTCCACCTGACGAAGTTCTGTGGCAGTTGTTGCATTGTCCTGCCCGTGGATGCGCTACCCAATCGGGATAATGGAGACTATGGCAGTCCCCGCATTGAAGTGTTGAGGTAATGAAATTACCCGGATCAGGGTGTTCCACATATATCTGTGTGGTATCGAAGTGCTTTGGATGAACATATCCTGATTCGAATGTAGAAGGATAATTGTCTCCACCAGCACTGTGGCAGTTAGCGCAGCCCCATCTCAAGACGCTGAACTCTCCTGCAATATTGGGATAATCTGTTATTCTTATCACGTATCCGCCTTCATCCAGATAATCAGGCAGAACGAAGTCACCTGAATAAGGACCTGCACCGCTCAGGTTCGTTCTTCCTATCTCGCCGCCTGTGCTGTTGTAGATAACAACTTCCAGCGAGAGACCCTGAACATAGCGTCCGCTAACGTTATTAAGAATTGCAGTGGATATGTTTACAGTCCTGAAGTTAGCAGGCGAGCCTGTCCATCCTGGTGGACTTACCATGTACTCCGAGGGACTTGTCCATACACCTGGTCTGAGAGTTACGAGAACGCTCGCTGGCACCGAATCATTGGCATTTGTAAAGTTCCAGCTCTCAGGCTTATAGTAGTAAGTGGTGTTTGCGGATAGACCTGACAACCTGATGCTCACATTGAATGTATTATTGTTCCAGATGCTCCAGCTCCCGTTCGTCAGATTATTGATATCTGTTTCACTCATACCATAATATACTCTGCTACTGCCGGGGATGTTGGTATCCCAGAAAATAAAAGAGCCGCTGGAAGTGGGTCCAGAGTTTGTCAGATTAGAAATGGATGGAGAAAAATAAGGGTTGGATGCGGCATTTACTCCATTTGTACCTGAATTGAAAAAAGGCGAGCCGGCGAGTACCAGAAGAAGTACGGTTATGCCGGTAAGAAAACGGGCTGGAAGTTTTCCTCTATCAGAGGCAGCCATCAGCTTTATCAAATGCGAACCTGTCCTATCCATTCCGACTTCAGCCTATCCCTTTTTATTCACAAGAGCACTCATTTCTCAACCTTAGTTGGATATTACATATTATTAGTTTGATATTACATATAAGCTATATATATTCAATCAAGTTTAAAATACATCGTTATTGCATATCTATTTTAGTCACCAGTGGGACTTATAAAAAAGTACTGAGATAGCTATAAATACATGTACTTAATTATTAAATATTACAATTCAAGAAGTCAAGCTGTTAAGGAATCAAGATTGGGAATGAATGCTTGTATTGAAAATAGCTGGACAGATGACAATCATAACATATTATTAATACAGGAGGTAGAAAATGGTTGGACTGGAAAGCTCGATGGATCTTGCGGAAACGGCTAAGAAAATCAAGAGACCTGAAGTCGGAAGTACAGAAAGGGAGAGACAGAATAAGTTCCTTGCACAGTTGAGAGCCCGTAAACCGGTAAAGATAAAATCGGCTTCACCAGAGAAAAGAAAAGCGAAGCCGAAAAAAGGAAAGAAAATGAATAGAGCCAAGAAAGGTGAGACCTATTACTGTACGGTCTGCGGCTGTGAAATCATGTGCACAACCAGCAGCAAAAGCCCGATCGTCTGCTGCGATGAAGTAATGTACATATTTTAATTCGCAGGTTTGCGGAATATATGCATTCCAAAAGCTTTATTAGAACATCATATACAATAGTGGATGAAGGAGGTTAGAACCATGTGCAGTACATATGTGCCGTTCTCACTGATGCCTGAAGACCTGGAGCGTATGGCAAAAGAAAGCGGGATGTTCTATTGTACATCATGCAAGAAGACATTCATGATGAAGAACCCCAGTACAAGCTGTCCGCACTGCGGCTCAGATAAGATAAAGCCAAGAGCCAGATGAACATAAAAGAGACATGAAAAAGAGAATCACCTGTTCTTAGCGTAGATAATGTTCCTGTCCATTAACCCCTGCAGGAGGCTCTTGCATTTCGATTCAGCCTCATCATTAGGAAGTTTGTACTTCTCTTTTATCGATTCAACTATTTCGGATACTTTGGATTCTCCCCTGCTCATCTCCAGTATATCCCTGGCAAAATCTGTTACAGTGAACACCCTGTTATTGTTGGTATCGAACAGTACGTTCACCCTTTCCTGCGCAAGCCCGTTCTTTTGAGCACTGCCAGCCATCATGTCATGTATTATCTGCGCAAGATTGAAATTGAACGTCCCTACAAAGACGCCTTCTTTGATTGATAGGTACTGCTTCCTGTTCTTCGGGTTAATGCCGACTTGCACTTTTTTTAATTGCTTCTTCTGTATCCTGTCAATCAGCATGGATATCTGCGGAACTCGATTTTTAGTCCTTTTGTAATGTGAGATATACAGGAAGAGGTGTTCCCTGTCAAGGTTGCTCCAGACAGGAAAATCCCTGTACTTTAAGGAAAGCTCATTGTAGAACCCCTGTATAAGTGCGTCTGTTTCCTTCTTCGACATCCCGGAAGCTGTTTCATAATCGTACCACAGGGAAATGTCAATATTATCGTCCTGGTTTACTCTCCCGACTTCGAACGATGATGGCGTCTCATATACTTTTGAATGTTTGGTGAGCTGAAAGCTGCCAAACGACATTGAGCGGATGATCGCGCGGTTTTGCAGGATGAAATCCATCGTCTCCCTTGCCTCCTCCCGCGTCTCAGTAGGGAACCCGAATATCAGGAAAAGGTGCGTCCAGATACCCGCCTCTGTACTGTACCTGCATATCTTCAATACATCCTCTTTTTTGATTCCCTTATCCATGCATTTCAGTACCCTCTCATTGGCTGATTCCAGCCCGAAATAGAGCATCCTGCACCCTGCTTCAGAGAGCTTACTGCCGTATTCAGCAGAGAACGAGGGCTCAAACCTCGAATCCCCAAGCCACGATATTCCCAGCTTGTTACTTATTATCCTGTCAGAAAGGGCGCTCATCAGTTTTGTAGAGACCCCTTCATCCTGGAACGTAAAGAACCCTGTCTTATATTTACTCTTCAGCGTCTCCAGGTCGTTGTAAAGCAGTTCAACGCTCCTCGGTCTGTAATTCCCTGAATAGCCGTATCCGTGGTCGCAGAACGTACACCGCTTCCAGTAGCATCCCCTGGATGAGAGCACCGGAAGTATCAGCTCGGGTGAAAAATACGCATCAAGGGGAAAACCATCGAAACACGGCGCAGGCAGCGAGTTTATATCCTCCCCTTCCGAACATATCCTGTTCATCCTGATAAGGTCCCCGTCCCTGTAGATAAGGTTCGGAACTTCCCTGACCTCAAGTTCATTGTCCAGGTGTTTGATAAGGCTAAGAAGCGCGGTCTCGCCCTCGTGTACGATCACGCTATCGAATACAGAGAACAGTTCTTTGTTCCGGCTTACCTCGTTTATAAGGCGCGTGAAGACGCTTCCACCGATGTTTATATGTACTTCTTTATCTGCTTTTTTAATAAGGTTCGCAAGCGTCAACCCGGGAATTAACTGGCTTGTATTGATTATTGAGATACCTATAAGATCCGCTCTGTCCCGCAGCAGTGCCGGGACCGTGTTTTTTTCAAAATAATCGATAAAAAGGTTCTCTTCCCGGTCATTGACAGCCGAAAGTACTTCCCTGCTTGATCGGCACGAGTAGCGCATATCGTAGGAATGGAAGGTCAGGTTCGTGGGGTAGTATGCAGAAGATGCAAGTTTAAGACCAAGTTCAAGGAGTTTAAATGCCCTGAACAGTTCTTCTATATCGTAAAAATCCTCCTTATTCCTCAAAAGCCGTTTTGCATCCTCAACCTCGTTAATAACGTATTCTCCAAAGAGCATGGAACTGCTAAGGGCAGCGTATTGCCCCTGAAGTTCGGGCAGCAGTTCTTTTTTAGAGTCCAGTTCCTGGAACCTCGATTGCACTCTCTCAAAATGGTCATGAAGCCCCTGTTTGCTCAGAAGCGTATCATAAAATGATATATTGGCATCCATCTGTTCGACACTGCAGTGGCTGGCTTTTAAAAAGGCGGTCAGTGAAGGAAGACTTAAATAAGGCTGGGTTGGGATCCACTGGGGCGGGAAAACTAATCTCGTAAGCATAAATCCACCATAAGCTTTATGTGACCTAATAAAGATTTCATACTAAAAAGTGATTCCTATGAATGATGACAAATCTAAATACGTTGGCGATGAATTCGCAGAAGAAAGTGAAACCGCGGTTAACGAGGAAGAAAAAGCACTTGAAGGAATGTATGATCTGGTATTGCCGCCGGGAGTTCCTCAAAAAGTAATCATGGAGGCTATAGATAAATTCAATTTAGAAGTTAAAACCCGTAAATGTGCGCTAAAAACCATAGATGTAGAAGCTGGGAATCTTCTTGTACTGCGCGGTGAATTAGAGGCAGTGAACAAAGCGCATGATTATATTTACCAAAAAATTAGTGAAAAGTATAACTACAAGAAGTAGTAATATTTCTATATTTTTTAAATAATTCTATAAAAACTCTTTTTGATAAGGATATTGGGGATTTAATCCCCTCTTTCCCTTTAAAATAATCGCTGCTTGTTGATGGGTCTTGTGTAGCCGGTTCCACCGCATACAGTGCATGGAATTCCCTTCATCAGAAAACCTCTACCCTTGCACCACTGGCACTTTTGTGTCATGTCAACGACTTCCACCTTTCCGGAGCCGCCACAAACAATGCATTTCTGATCCTGGTGTTTGCCTGTCCCGTCACAGTACCTACAAGTTACTTCACCGGGTATCCTCTGCCTTTTTTCTTTTGGTTTTGCTTCTGCCATTTTAAATCACATCACTATGAATATCAAACTATAATATATTCTTTTCCTTTTAATCGTGTCCCAAAAAAATAAGAAAAGTAGGCATAAAGCCTACTTATGGGTTTACTTTGCTGGGATAACGAAGGCTCTCTCACCGGCGCAGCGGTCCCACTCTCTGAGTGCAGCCTTACCGAAGCATCCTCTTGGATCCGCGAAGTCGAAGTTGACTAACTCATCTGCGAAGCAGGCTTTGACCAGCGGGTTCACAACGAATGCATCCTTCTTTCCGGCGTGTGCTGCCTGAACTACTGCGGTGTATCCACCCTGATGTCCTACGTTCATTGCGTAGTTGGGGTAGTTAGCACCTCTGCACTCGCCTATGCAGCCCTCATCAGAGCCGAGCGAGAACACGTTGGTTGCGCCGCACTGATCCTGCAAGTCATACCCGTAGAATCCGAGTCTTCCGTGACCCTCTTTGTGGAGGTACATGCTCAGATACCATGCTGCTAGACCGGCATTGCTGTGTCCGGTTGCCAGAGCTGTTGCACCGCCTGCTGCCATTGCTACGGCTGTTGCTCTCAGTGAACCACCGAAATGGTCTTCCAGTGTTGTCGGGTACTTCTCGTATGCTTCAAGACTGTACAATGTTGATTCTGTAGCGATATCTTTTACAGTTTCAATGGTGGCTTTTGCTTTGCTAAATCCACCGTACTTCTTAATTGCATAGTCAGTGCCCCAGTACAGGAAGTCGTCAAGGATATCGTTGCAGTATGCTGGTAATGCATACATTGTGAATCCGACGCCGCCTGACATGTAGCCGCCGAGCCATATCTGGTCA
>JAPMTX010000165.1 GCA_026552855.1 Candidatus Methanoperedens sp.
CAGTTGGGGCAAGGCAGAACACTTCTCGACAACTTCCGCATACGCCGTCCCGATGTGCCGGGTCTCCAGCTGTCCTGCAAGAATACGAACGTTGAGGTGCCTCATATCGACCTTGTGAACGAGCTTCTTGCCGATCTTGTCGGATACATCCTTGGGTATTTGTTTATCTGGAATAAAGTTGAAGATACTGAAAATAATCCTGGGAATGAAAAATATAAACTTATAAATTATCTTAAACAAAAATTTGGACTTGAATGGTTAGATCCTGTTCAGGTAATAATCAGAGAAATTGATGATTATACCATAAAGGTCAAAGGTTCCTTCCAATGGCCTCCTTTTTCCCAGAACTATATTTTGATCAAGCTTAACAATAGAAAAACCAATGCACACCTGATAATATCTAATGATACGAGAACTGACGATTTCATTGTGAAGACGGAAAGTGGAAAACTGATTGTATACCCTGGAGGGAGTCAGTCCAGTACCTACATGCCTCGTTCCACAACTGGCACATCCGAAGAGCGCCGTGCATGGGCTGAGCACGAACCGCCTGAAACGGTCTTGGCCGAGCTTGCAACGGTTGCTCGACCGTGGACATTGCCTTATAACTATGAGCAAGATCGCGCAGATCATGCCCGTGAGGTGCTTCCTGTTGAGGAGAATGCGGTGATTGAGGCGGTGTGGGGATTTGAGACACTGGCGGCAGCACAGGGGCAAGATTCATCCAACATGTATCCCCGGTCGCTTGCATGGCATGTTCTCCATCTTACAAAAGCCGAGATTGATTTGCTCAGCGCAATTGCGGCCAATTCGTGGAAGTCGCGGACCGTTGAAGCCCTGGAAAGAACCTGGGGTAACGAAGTCGTTTCCGCACTCATTTCAAAGAAGTCGCCGACCGTTGCAGCCCTGGAACGAGCAGGGAGCTTCGACTTCCCTGCTCTTGAAGACGCACTCGAGACAAGATTTGTTCGCACGGCTTTGGGAAGTGCGTTTTTATTTAGCTGGGATAAAATTCCGGGAATTCATAACGGAAGACTCATAGAATTTCTAAAACAGAAATTTGGTATTGATTGGGTAAAAACTGCAAAAATTGAAAAAAATGAAAACGGTATGACCATCAAAGTATCTACCGAAAAAAATTATCTTTCGTTAAAAATTAAAGATAATCAAACAGTAGTATTTGTACAAACAGATAACGGTAGAGCTTGTACTTTGAAAGTTCTGAGAGAAAATGGTGAACCAAACATATATAAGGATTTGTTCAAACCGTTTAATACCTGTGATCCAGAGAAACTGCTTCTGGAGGCACCATTTGAAGAGATGCCAGCAATTCTTAATCGTCTATATTACTTTGAGCGAGTGCGCCGTAAGATCGACTGGACAGCCAATCAACTGGATAATGCTCTCTCTGAAATGGAACAAGAAAAAACAGTGAACAAAGATAATCTTCTCAATATCGGTTTGCTGCATTACCTCCAGCAGAGGCTCCAGGTGGGACCGGATGCCGTGCTCTGCCTGTTCCGGAATCCCTCTTCTTTGCGCCCCTTCACATTGCGGCAAGAGAAGAGCGTTCTTTCACCTTTCGAACGGCTCTTTGGAATTGAACCAGTTAATCTGCCAGCATTGACTGGCGATGATGCAGCGGACGCGAACGCTGCGGATGTAGTGGTTGCAAATATCGCGACACGCGTGGGTGTTGGTTCGGACGAAGTCCGGTTTGTTCTCTCAAAGGGCTACGCGGGAATCGGTGTTAAGCCCTTTACAGACCCGCTGGACATCTTAAGAGCAAGTGATCCTCTGGATGCTTGGCGGGCGGCTGTAGCCGGTGTTTTCAGGATCGCGACCTTCGCGGAAGCACTTGGTTTGTCCATTACCGATTTCATCGCCCTAGTTGAACTCTCGAATGCGAATCCATTGCTGCGACCGGGTGTGGAGTGCAACATGTTCCAGCAGCTTATCAATGCGGTAAGCTTTGTCAATCTGGCTCACGATACAAGCAACTGGCCGCTTTCGGTATCTGAGGTTCTTTATCTAACCACAACTGATGATTTCGCCTCGCGTATGTATGCGCCGGATGCGATCAAGGCCGGGAATCTATTTAAGAAGCTTCAAGCCGAAGTATCGCGCGTGGCAGAATCTTTTGAAATTGCCGGGGCGGCAGTTACGAAGGTACAACAGGTTTTATCTGAGCTTCTCGGCGAGGCATCGCCTCAGAGATTCGATGGGCAGTCAGTGCCTGAGAAAGCGATCGATCGTATTCAGCGAATGATCGAGTGGAGTTCAGTATTTCCCGGATTCAAAGCGCAAGTCATTGCCAGTTTACCGGCAAGTGCTGTGCTAGAGAATGAAGTCCTGGATCCGGATAAGGCAGAGCTCGCAGAAGCAGCTCTTACATGGTTAGATGTTCTGGATATTACAAATAGAGTGTCAGTTTTACCAGAACTATTCCGCAGACATCTCGCCCAGGTAATCGGCACTACAGGCATAGATGAGACGGGCAACGAGTACCAGAATGTGCTTATGGCACTTCGGGACGAGACCGAAGCCATGGTTCGCGATCCGGGGCTTGCCGGTGTCGGCCACCTTTCCAATGTGATAAAGCCTCTGCTTACGCTGATGGGTATCCCCGATAATGAACTTGAAGCTAAAGCAAAAACGCTTGCAAGCGCTGTTCTGTATGCAGCGGCCCAAACAGTATCCTCTCGCATGGAACCTTTCCGAATACGTGCGACGCAACGCTGGCTACCTGCCCTTACAGCTGCTGTGCAAAGAGGCAAAATAGACACAATCGTTATCGAGTTGCTTGCCACTGCGTTTTCATTAGACGCTGCAGAGGCGCGGCGCCATCTTACTCAACTCCTGCGTGATCCCGCCCATGATCAGGCCCTGCTTCGCGCTTTTGTCTCACGAGACGGCTCAACGGAACAAGTGGATGCATCCCTGGTGCAGGCCTCTTATGTCAATTTGGAGGAACCGTCCGGTTCTTCTTCGGTAGGTGGTGCGGCAACTGCGACGACTGCACCATCGAAAGTTCATCTTGCGGTGAACAGGATTGAACCCAGCCTCCAACTGGATTGGGCTGCTTCTCCCCCTCCAGCGGGCATCAATACAGAGCGGTTCCAGGTAACGCTATCAGCGTCTGTAGCAACCGCAGCCTTGAAAACAGCATCCGGTATTCGACGCCTTGTCGTTGAATCTACGGGGCATGTCACCATGTCCTTACTTGCAGGTACGCATGAATCCCAGGTGCTCGAGTTGATTGCATCCGATCGTTTGCAGCGGCAAGAGTGGGACAAGGCTAAAGTTGCGGCGTTCTTTGCAGCATCTACCCCTGATTCGGATACTGAAGTCCGGATAGTATTTACATTCGCGACTGTGCCCGGGGCTGCCCTTGAAGCAGCAGCGACCGCCAAAGCACCGCAGGTATTGCGTGTGCTGGTTGAAGCCGAAGACAAAGAGCTTGTTCCGCTCTCAACGGGTATGCTTGCGCAGGCGCTCATTCATCTTGACAAAGCAGCGCGCCTGGTTCGAGTTTTGTCTCTGCCCCCGACCACCTGGTCGATGCTTGCGAGCCTTCCTGGCGATCGCCGCATCGACTTGAATGACCTGCGGATAACGGTCTGGCAAAAAGTGGTTTCGATCAGGCAGATCTTAAAACGTCACAACGATGAAGCGGACGTATCTGCACTGCATAGCATCGTGACTGCAAGCCCGGTTTCGATTGACGTGCTTGCGCGTGCTCTTGGGCTGACACGGACCGAACTCCAGGATCTGCTGAAGCTTCTGGAAATTTCCCCTGAACCTGATGGAAAGACCGTATCTGTCACTTCGGATTGGCGCACCCTTGACGCCGCGCTCAGGCTTTCGGATCTTGCGCGTGGTGCCTGTCTTCCCCTTGCTGCGATCACAGGTTGGATAACGGCTCCTGCCCGCAACTCCTACCAGTGGGCGCTTGGCGCCCTGCGAGCACTGCGCCCCAGGGAGGAATGGCTGAAAGTCCTGCAGTATATTCACGACCCGGTGCGGGAGCACCTGCGGGACGCCCTTGTCGCGTGGCTTGTCACGCACCACCGCTACGGCAGCGAACCGTTCAAAGACGCGGAATCGATCAGCGCCCACCTGCTCACCGATGTCCAGATGTCCTCGTGTCTGGCATCGTCGCGGGTGCAGTTCGGGTATGCGGCTGTCCAGCGCTACATCGATGCCATCAGGCTGGGGTTCGAGCAGGGACCTGAAGACGCCGAGTCGCAGGAACGATTCGAGCGTGAGTGGAATTGGCGGCGCTTCTACAGGCTCTGGGAGGCAAACCGGCGCGTATTTACTTACCCTGAAAACTGGCTTGAGCCGGATATGAGACCTGACAAGACACCATTCTTCCAGGAACTGGAAGACCAGTTGATGGAAGGACCGCTGACGACACTGTCTGCGGAAAACGCCCTGGCGAATTATCTGGGGAAACTCGTGGATGTGGCGCGACCTGAGATCGTGGGCATCATCCATGAAAGTGAATTGCCCGATGAACACTCGCCGATAGGTTTCCGTGATCCAGATCTCCAAGGAACCCATGTTTTCGGGCGCAGCCGCAGCCAGCCCCATCAGTTATACTATCGAAGACGCCTGCCTTTCCCTGACCACAGGTGGACCCCCTGGGAGCGGATCGATGCAGAGCTGCCTGGTACGCATTTTGTTCCAGTGATTGCCTTTCAGCGACTTTACTTAATCTGTGCTGAATTCGGCCTTGGTAAGAAAATTCCAGACCCATGTGATCAGCAAATCGATGCAACATCGCTTACCAAATCAAAGATATTGAGGAAAAATGCAAATGTCATACTTTCCTGGGTCGAAAGAAGACATGGTATGTGGTCAGCATTGCACCGGAGTGAGCCCATCGAGATTGACATGTCTCACATTAAATATGATGATCCATTGGACAATGATGGATGGCCGGACTTTCCCGTAAACAGTTTTCCTGATGTTGAGATCAAAGGCGAAAATATCAAATATATCAATGTTAGTGTCAAGACGGATAGGGACGGCATAGATGCGAATGGTTATTCAAAATTAAGTGTAGTGTTGAAACTTAAATCAGGGAAAGAGATTCTAAATGACGATCTTTACAAAGGCTATCCGGATGAAACGCGGGGTGTGCTCCCGTATACAGTAATTTCCAAGCAATTTAACCTTAATGAGGAGGTTAAGCCTTCGGAAATAAAGAGTTTGGTCATAAAATATAAAGGCCATCCGCATAATGGTGGAACCTACTATGGCGATCACTGTATCCTAAATAAAATTGAATATTCTTTATTAACAACCAGCGGGAGTCATTATCATTCTCAATCTTTAGAAGGCTACTTAGAATTCCCATGGATGGGCAAAGATTATGACTGGTCGTTAGACGTGCCTCCAGAGGCTTCCAGCTGGGTTCGTTGCTATGATCCCGGCATTCGCGAGTATTTTGAGCCCTCTTCAGAAGGTTGGGTATCGCCTCCCTCCGAGGCATACGCGATACATGCAGTCCCTCCAAACACTTTTAATGGTGGACCTCTGAAGCTCAATCTCTTTATTAACGATGGCTTAATGGTTCGGATGCCGTATTCACGAAACTTTACGTTCAAAGGTTTTCTAGATGAAAAACGAAAAAATGCAGTGAAAGGAATATGGAAAGATAATACTCAAGTAGCCGGATTACAGCGATGTATATTGCGAACTGTCTATGGCGATTGGCTTCAAACTATTGAACTTTTCTCCGATGATACAGTCCATACTCCATCAAATTATAGCTCTATAGATAGCAAACCCCGGCGAGGCAAATATCATGACAATAGCACAATAGCCTGGAAACAGATTTTTCGAAGTGTAGAGAAATCACCAACGAGCTCAAGACTGTTTATTACGGGAAATACCGATGCGCTAGTACTCACGCGTCCATATCATGTCTTGGTTGAGAATAAAGGGCTCATCACAAATGCCACTGCACCCAAAATCCTGGATGAAATATCTGAAGTGAATGACGGACGCACCTTCTACATCGAGTTAGTCACAGCAGCATCCGTCACACTGAATACGAACGCTGATCAGAAAGGGTCTGTTTGGGCATTTCACGTTTTTTGGCACCCACAGGCAGTTGGTTTTTTGCGTCTCCTTCAGGCATACGGGGTGCCTCAGCTTCTCACTTTCCAAGCACAGAAACTGACCCACCCAGCGCTGGGTAATGAGAGCTGTCAAAAGAACTTCTTCGAAAATTACCACCCTACTCTTGGTGTCTTCTCTCAATATCCAGTAGCCGATGTTGACTTCACACCAAAAGGTGCCTATTCGGACTACAACTGGGAAATTTTCTTCCATGCGCCTCTTTTGATCGCTTCGCGACTTAGCGAAGCAGGACAGTTCGATGAAGCAGACCGGTGGTTCAAACTCCTCTTTGATCCGGCAAGAGGCCGGTTGAATGCAAATCCTCTGGAATCCTTCCAGACGCGACCCCTGCGGGAAGCGATCACTCAGCGCCTCGAGGACATGCTTCATCTGCTTAACGATCAAGAAGTTAAAGCAGATTTCAAAGAACAGGTCGATCGTCTCAACAGATACCCGTATCACCCCCACCTCATCGCGCGCAGCCGTCTGTCAGCCTACCAGAAGACCCTGGTGATGAAGTACCTCGACCACCTTATAGCATGGGGCGACGAACTCTTCCGCCGCGCCTATGCGACTGATAACAGGACAGAACTGGAGAATGCCGGATCACGCTACGACCTTGTTGCCAGGCTGCTCGGAAAGCGTCCCGAGGTTTTACCGACCGGGTTCCAGGATTCGACCATGAGCTTTGACGGACTCTGGAAAAACAAGGATGAGCTGTATCTGTGGGATCCGCTGGTCAAGATTGAGGATCACATGCTCGACACGTGGGATCCGCTGGTCAAGATTGAGGATCACATGCTCGACACGTGGGATCCGCTGACGCTTAAGGTTTTAGTTCACCTGCAAGATATTGGTGATCTGACGTTCCATGAGAATGAGTTTGCTGGAACAAAAGGGGAGGGCAGACGGCTGGAAGGGTTCCAGATTGATTTTAATCCCCCGATACCCAATCTGGGAATGCGTTACATGGCGCACTTGCAGGATTTGGGAAATGTTCCATATGTCAACGCTGGTCAATTTATAGGCACGCGCAGGGAAGGCCGACGGCTTGAGGGTTTCTCCATTGAACTTACAGGGTTGGAAGCTGATAATTACGAAGTTATATATATGGCACATCTTCAAGGTTCAGGCGACACTGAATTATGTCGAGCCGGTCAATTCTGCGGAACGCGTGGCAAGGGGATCAGTGTCGAAGGCATTATGGTGCGCATTATAAAGAAAAAGACACCTCAATTTAGCAGTGTTATTTCAGGGACGGATGGCAGACCAGCTGTCCCGAATGACGGTGAAGGGATCCCTGAATACCTGTATTTCTGCGTTCCTCACAACGATGAGCTGCTGAAGTACTGGGATACATTGGCGGACCGCCTCACCAAGATGAGAACGTGCCGCGACATCGAAGGCGTGCGAAGGACGCTCTCCCTGTACGGCAGGCGCATCGATCCCGGTCTCCTTGTCCGGGCGACCGCCATGGGGCTTGATATCGACGTCCTGCTCGGCTACCTGTCCGCTCCCCTGCCGCGGTTCCGCTTCAACGTGCTTCTCCAGCGCGCCCGGGGCGCATGCGATCGCGCCCAAGCGTTCGGTCAGGCTCTGCTTTCGGCGATCGAGAAGCGCGAGGCTGAGGAACTGGCAAAGCTGCGGTCAGCACACGAAGTCACCCTTCTTCGCGCGGCAAAGCGGGTGCGCGACGAGCAGGTAAGCGAGGCTGAAGAATCTCTCGAATCTCTCAGGAAATCCCGCGAGAGCGCGGAGGCGCGCCATCGGTTCTATTCCACGCGAGAACGGGTCAGCCCGCAGGAGACCGCTGAAAGCAAAGCACTTGAGGAGGCGTCCAAAAAAGAGCAGCTGGCAGCCGGGGCGTCTGCTTCGGCAGCAGATTTGGCATTTATTCCAGGCTTTCCAGTTTCGCTTAATGCCACTGCGTCTGCATGGCAAGGCAGCAGCACAGGATACGAGGCTAGACTATCGGCCAGCGGAGGTAATAGCTACGATTTCGGTGGCGAATTCCTCAGCAAAATTGCAGAGCGCCAGGCACTTGGTCACCGGCATACCGCTGAGCGTAGCCGGACCGAGGCAGCCCGGATCGGTCGCGAGGCGCAGCACGACCGCCGCTGGGACGACTGGCAGTTGCAGAAAGAACTGGCGGAAAAGGACATGGAGCAGATAGACCGTCAGATCGCATCTGCGGAGATCAGGGTGCGCATCGCGGGGATAGAGCAGGAGAACCAGATGCAGCAGATCGACCAGGCTGCCACCATTGACGCCTACCTGCGGGACAAGTTCACCAATGCCAGGCTCTACCGGTGGATGGAGTCGCGCATGTCGCGGCTCTACTACCAGCAGTACCGGCTGGCGTATGATCTCGCCCTGAAGGCGCAGCACGCCCTGAGATATGAGCTCGGACTTGAAGAAGAGTCCCTGCTTCCCGATACCTGGGATCCATCGCACCGCGGCCTGGAAGCCGCTTCCGACCTCCAGCACGAGCTTGAAAAGCTCGAAACAAGGTATGTGGATTCATGGCGCAGGGAGCATGAGAAGCAGAAGACATTCTCCCTTGCTGACCGCCGCCCGCTCGATTTCCTGGAACTGCGCCAGAGAGGAACCTGCGTTATCCGGATACTGGAACACGAACTTGACGAGGACGAGCCCGGGGATTATTTCAGGCGTATCAAGCAGGTCTCGGTGAGCATCCCGTGCGTTGTGGGGCCTGACGTATCCGTAAATGCGCGCCTGACGCTGCTTCGCAGCGAGGTCAGGATAAAGCAGTATTTAACAGGTAAATATGCCAGGGATGAAGGTCCTGACGGTGCCAGCGACGAGAGTTTCCGGGACTACTCAGGCGGCGCAGACCACATCGTGACAAGCACAGGCGTGAACGATACCGGTCAGTTCGATACCGGGCTCGGAGGCGACCGCCTGCTCCCCTTCGAAGGGGCTGGGGTGATCAGCACCTGGCAGATCGACCTGCCCGTGGAGACCAACCATTTCGACCGCGCAAGCCTCGCAGACGTGAAGCTTCGCATCCTGTACACTGCCCGCGACGGCGGTGATGCAGCTCGAAAAGCTGCGCTTGAGGAAAGGAAAAAATACCTGAAAAACGCAGGGCGTGAAGTTCTGCTCCCTCTGGCATCCAGCTTCAGCAGCGCATGGATCGGTTTCACAGCCGAGAACACCACACCCCGGGATCGGGAACTCAAACTCGAGATCCGTGCAGAACATCTCCCCTTTGCACTTCGGAGCTTCAGGCTGGCGGGAGTGGATCTTTATTTTGAGGCGGATGATAAACCGACTCTCACAGATGGCACTGGTTTACAGCTCGATCTTAATGGTCTCTACAGATTCACACCAAAGGGACCGGTAGAACTTGGCACACCTTTCGGTCTGACCTTAAAATCTAATAGCGCTGTTCCCAGAAAAGGATGGGCTGTGCTCCTCATGAAGATGACCTCGTAGCTCCGGGAAAACGAACGGAAGTGTGCGGGAAAAAATTGTAAAGAATATTCATTTTTCAGAAAGAGTCTTATGATATTTTTGATATTGAAATATCAAATTCTTTTTTACACTTGAGCGAGCAAAAGTAATACTTTTGCCCATTAAATTCGGATGTATGCTCTGCCGTCCTGTCAACATGCATCCAGCAAACCACATCGATTGGCATGATTTTTAATTGTCTGATGTCTTTAAATTATTTTTGTTTTAAGAATTTAAACCGCAACCTATTTATCATGACAGGAGGCGCGGGCTACCTCCCGAATCTTGAAGCGCTTGTTGCCGGGTAATGACACAATTTTTTACCTCTTTCACTGGTCGTATCTTAATGCATCCACAGGTCTCATTTTAGCTGCATGCCTTGCAGGGATTATTCCGGATAATACGCCAATAACAACCGAGAACCCAAGAGCAAAAAAGATAGTCTCTGCAGTAATGGTTGCTCGTAAGTCTCCTCCAAAGCCAAGCGCCTGTATCCCCAGGTAAGGTATGAGCAGGGAAATCGCCGCACCGAATCCCGCACCTATAATTCCTCCCACCAGTCCAAAGATTCCCGACTCGATAAGGAAAAGTTTCATGATCTCGCGTTCACTTCCGCCCATCGCCTTCAGGAGCCCTATCTGTTTTGTGCGTTCCATGACTGACATGAACATGGTATTGGCTATTCCTATCGCCCCGACAAGAAGCGAGACCGCTGCGATTGCGCTCAGAAAGAGAGATAATGTCTGGGTCACGCTGCTCATCTGCTCGCGGATAAGGGCTGAAGCTATTACTGTAAAATCTTTTGTTCGCGGATTTACCTGTCTTGAACTCATAAGCTTCTGATCGATATCATTTCTCAAGTATTCAACAAGGGCCACATCCGAGGCTTTAATAACTATAGATGTAAATTGGTTATTTGCGACTCTCTCAGTTATAACTTCTCTTGCCATCTCGGCAGGCATATAAATCCCTGTATCGCTGCCGCCCCCGAATCCCCCTGCCTGCTTGAGAACACCTACAACCCTGAAATTTTTACCTCCTATGGTAATCGGACGATTAAGCGTGATGGGTTGAAGGAAAGTACCATGGGCAAGACTGTAACCCACTACAATCGAATTTGAATCCCCTGCCTGAAGATACCTTCCTTCGTCTATGCCTGTATTATCCATCAGTCTCCAGACTGAAGTATCTACTCCAGTTACAGACACTACTGTTTTCTCATTATCGTACTTGAGGTCGGCTTTACCTGAAACGAGCCCGTTCACGTACATAACTCCCGGGATCTGTTTGATTACTTTGTAATCTTTATCAGTGAGGTTGATTGAAGAACTCGTACTTACAGACCTGTCCGTATGCATCTCGCTGTGTACGCCTGTGGCTCTGAAGTATCCCGGTATGACTGTTATTATATCAGCACCGAGACCTCCAAGCCTCTGCTGCATGTTCTCCTGCATCCCCTGCCCTATGGATATGATGGCTACAACAGAGGCGACGCCAATGATTACGCCGGTGATGGTAAGCCAGCTTCTCATCCTGCTTTTCTTTACATGAGAAAGAGATAGCAGGAGAACGTCCAGAGATCTCATTTTTCTCTCTGCCTCTGGAATTTCAGCCTCTTATACATCTCTGTTATGCTCTTGCGCTGCCAGATGCCTATGATGCCGATTAATACAATCCCGGCATATGGAATAAAGCTGGCAGCCTGTCTGGAGATGTTCGATCCACCGCTATGCATTGCTGCATGCTGATCCTCGGCGTTCCCGGATGCTGTACCGCTCATCGTACCTGAAAGTTTCACAGGCAGCTTCTTTTCTAAAGATCTGCGCACGCCTGTAGCGTCGGTGTATTGTATCATGACTTTCAGGTCTGATCTGCCCGTCTGAGCCATCTGGAAGGTTGCCGAGGTGTAATCCCCTGCGTTCAGGTTACCTATGACCTGGGAGCTGCTCCCGATAATGTTGAAGTTATTCTGGGAAGGTATTGTTACGCTCACAGCATTCGCGGGGTTTACACCGATGTTTGCCACGCTGAGCAAGACACTGCCTCCTGATTCCTGATAACTTAACTCAAAATCCGTGATTCCAGCTATGCCAACGCCGATATAATCGTTTGTTGTATAATTCATTCCTGATATTTTTAAAGGGATGTTGTAAACGCCTGTCTGAGCCAGCGCATCGACCATCAGAGTAAATCTTACTTCAGCTTCATCCTGCGGGCTTAAACTTCCAAGAGGAAACCTTGTACCCGAGCCAACTATTGAAAATGCTTTTGATAAATGCTCCATTGTCGTGTCGAGATCCACGTACAGGTTTCGCGCAGTACCCGTGCCCACATTCTTAAATTCCAATACAACCTCACTTATCGAACCTGGTGCAACGGTCTTAACAGAAGAGTTCGAAAGTATTACTACGGGGGTGCCTGAAACAACAAGGACTCTATCTTCCTGCATCGTTGTTGTAGGTGAGTTGCTGCTTGAGTCTCCTTTGCCTTTAGAAGTTATATGGACGTGGAAATCATATTCTCCTTCCACCGCGCTTTTATCTACGTGGATTTTGAACTTTGCAGTCCGCATCTCGTTCCAGTCCTGAATGCTGCCGATGACCACCGCATCATCAAGAACATGCACCGCCTTTTCCGTGGCGTTATTTGCAGGTACGAGTTTTACAACTGTGTCGCTCAGCCAGGTACCGTAACCGGTATTTTTAATCGGCACCCATACAAAGACCGTATCGCCAGGATATACAGGCTCATGCTCGGTCACGAGGTAAGTTTTTGCTGCTGATGCGCCCTGCAAAAACAGCAGCGAGACCAGCAAAAACAGGATATATTTTCTTAAGTTCATGTAATCACCTAACTATGCCGCAAGTCTTCCATCAACCATTCTCACAATCTCGTTCGCTCTTGCGGCGATTTTTTCGTCATGTGTGATCATAACAACCGTAACGCCCCGGGCATTCAGCGCTGAAAAGATATCCAGTACCTCCTTTCCCGCCTCTGTATCCAGGTTGCCTGTCGGTTCGTCTGCTAAAATTAATGAAGGATCTGTGGACAGGGCTCTTGCTATAGCGACCCTCTGGCTCTGACCGCCTGAGAGCTGCGAGGGGTAATGGTGGGCGCGGTCTGAAAGACCCACGAGTCCCAGAAGTTCCTCTGATCTGTCCCATATCTCCTCCTCGCCGAACTCGTGTATCCTCATGGGAAGCTGGACGTTCTCAAGGGCGGTCAGCGTTGGGTAGAGGTTATGCGACTGGAAGACGAAGCCTATTTTCCTGCCCCTGATCCTGGAGAGTTCTTTTTCGCTAAGAGACGCTATATTCTGTCCCTCAAGGAGCACTTTGCCCTTAGTGGGGATATCAAGGCATCCTATCATATTCATTGCAGTCGATTTACCGCTCCCGCTCGGTCCCATGACGGCCAGGAATTCGCCTGGCTCTACTTTCAAGCTTAAGCCGCGCAGAGCAGGGACCTCGACTTCACCCATCTTATATATTTTCCAGACATCCTCAAGTTCAATGATGTTCAAGGTACCTCCTTTTCGCAGTATCAAACAGCTTTACAAGCAATGTAAACCTAAGTAGTTTGTGCTTTTAAAATTTAAAGTTTGAAATGGTTTATTAATTTCTTTTTAAAGCACAATTAAGATGAACAATGGAAAGCAAAAAACCGCATAGCGATGAGGAGAACTATATAATGTCTATAATCGAGCTAATGCTGGTGGTTTTTTAATCAACCTGCCTTTCGGCTACTGGAGATACAGGGCTATCAGGTTCTCCAGGCAGTGGATGATGGCTATACATATCCCTGTACCGTTCGTGTTTTTATTGAGGATGCTTTCAGGTTTCGGCTGGAAGGTTGTGCCGTTGCTTATGTTTTCCTTTGCCGCAGGGCAGTTTGCAGGCGGAAAGCTTGGGGAGCAAATGATCGGGAAGTTTTGAAAATATATTATATACTGAAAATGTTATATATGAGCCGTAGCCTACTTTTGTCCCATAGCCGAAGTATGCGGTTCTTTTTTCAAGAAAAAATAAAAATGCTACCAACCCGATAAATTCAATGTTGAACTTTGGCTATGGATTGCTGGCACAGCAAATGTCAGAGCTTCTATTAGGCAAAGGCTTTGAATTATCGATTGGATTTATACACCAAAGTGAAGGAAGCAACAGATATTGGAATATGCTGGCTTACGATTTTATAGAACCTTTTAGAGTATGGATAGACAATAGTGTTAAAGAAATGATTGCTGAAAAGGAAATTAAGCCAACCGACTTTAAATTCAGTGATGACTTGTCATACATGGTCTTTAAGGATCATGAGTTAGAGATTGCAGTGAATAGATTCATGGAAACTCTTAGTCCGCTGGAACATAAAGCACTTCCAATTATCAGAAACGTAGAGAATATGCTCTAAGGTATAGAAATCGAATACTTTCACCTCGCATAAGGATATCTTTTATAGGTTAATTAATATGTAATGTATTTATGGAAAACACGAATGAAAAGAAATCTGAAAAAATGATTGGCTAATAGTTGGATAAATTAAGAGCATAAACTATTTTAATAGTTATAACATATAACACACCGCAATAAGATAATCCATCAATATTAAGTAAATTGAAAAGTGAAAGATAAACAATAAGTAATTTGTGGCTGTCTAATCTTTCAAGTTTAAGGTGGACAAAAGGAGGATTAAAAGCTTGGTGGACGGATAAGGAGGATTAAAAAACTTGAGTGTCAGCAAAAGAAAAATAATGCTTTATTATTTAAAACTATAATAGAGATCAAAGGCGATAAAAATGCTTAAATCAACTGCACCTGAAAGAATTGCTCGAACTGCATTTGGTGGGGCGGATATATTAAAAGTCCAATCTCAGCATGAAAGATTCTTAAGGGAAATAAAGACCCTATCAGCAGATAAAAAAGCAGAAGAAATAAAAAACGCAGTCAATTATCTTATAGCGAATAAAAGCGATTATTGGCTTGAAACTGCACATCTCCTTCAAATATTGCTGGGCGACCCAGAAAAAGAAGATGGTCTTTATTTAAATATAGAACCAAACAATACGAGAAAAGACTTCTGTAAAAAATATTTAAACATTCCTTATAGTACTGCAATTTCTTATATAAAAGTAATCAGAGATTATGAGAAATATGGCTTTAAAGAGGAGCAGATAAGGGTATTAGGCTTTTCAAAAACAAAAGAAATATTAAGACAATCCTCTAAATTACCATCAGGCAATTTATCAGAGTATTCATATAAAAATATAGATGAGCTTAAGAAACTAAAATATGCTCAAATCAAACCTAAAAAACAAAAATCTACTCTTGAATTATTGAAACGACATTGGAATAAATCTGATGAAACTGAAAAGAAAGAATTTTTGAGGTTTCTAAATGAAACGGGAGAGAATCCCAGTATGGATAAAAAATATAGTGGAGATTGAGAAAGGTGAAAAATGTGGGATTTGTGGAGAACCAATTAAATTCAACGAACCCTCTGAGATTGACCACATATATCCTCTTTCAAAAGGGGGCTCGGATAGCCTTGAAAATCTTCATGTGGTTCATAAATTATGCAATAGAAAAAAGGGAGGTAGAAAAATTATGGTAAGTTCAGATCAGTGGAAACTCTGGTGGGAATTAATCAGACCAAATTTGGATAAATTGAGGGATAATCAAATAGAAGCATATATGAATACAGTTGAAAGGTACACGGATTTTGAAAAATATCCAGAACCAGATAGAATATGTTATGGCGGGAGACCAAAAATATATTGTGAGTGTACTGGTGGGGGCAAAAGCATATTAATGCTTATCTTAGGATTCTTTTTGGCAAGAAAAAGAATCTTAATTGTAACTCCAAGCACAGTAATAAAAAAGAACAATTTTGATGCTTTAAAAGATGCTTATGATATAGGGATTATTCCTAAGAAAGTCTATGATGAAATAAATATCACTACATTAGATAGACCAAATTCATTAACATACATTCGTTCTGCTGATATTGTAATTTCAACATACCAGAAATTAGGAAAGAGCGATGCTGATAGAGTGTTAGCCAATCTTAGAGAGGACGACTTTGATATTGTTTTGATAGATGAAGGACATCATTATAAAGAAGGGGAAGAATTTGATAAAACAACTCACAGAGAAATTGTAAAAAAATTTAAAAACTCAATAATTTTGTTTTTTACTGCTACGCCTTTTGATGCTAAATTAAACCCAATCTTGGAAGAATTTGATAAAGAAAGAGATGTAATTCATGAATTTAAATATGCTGATGCTTGGCTCAAAGGATATGTCAAATATTTTGAATGGACTGAAATAAAACCAGAACAACAGACTTTATTAATAACACATCCCAACGGAAGAACTGAGAAAATCAAATTATTATCAGATGGCATAGATGAAGCTAAGAAATTAAATGGATATAAAGCTGCAATTTCAAAAAGCATGGCAACAAAATTATCATTAATACATGCTACAATCCAATTGCTCGACCAAAGAAACGAAGAATTAAGAGGAAGGACTAAAAAGAATATCGCACTAATAGTTTTTCCAAATATAGAAGATGCAGAGGAATGCTCAAAAATTTTAGATAAAATGGGCTTACACTACAAACATTGCATTATCCATTCTAAATTGCCCGATTACCAAACAGTTTTAAAAGATATCAAGAATGATGTTTATGATATCCTGCTTTCAATCAATGTACTCAAAGAAGGATTCGACCAGAAAAATATAACTATTGTTACTCTTTGTAGAAATATCCAATCATATGTTTTTTTTAATCAGGTTATTGGGAGAGGGGTAAGGGCAAGAAAAGACATACACGGTAAGCCAATTCCAGTATCTGGTCACGCAAGAGATATGAAAGATATTTGCTATATAGTTACCCATGAGGGCTTTGGGCTTCAAACATATTGGGATAACTTTAGGGAATTAGATTTAGAGAACCTTGTCGATAAACAAGAAGAAAAAGAAATCGAAAATAGAAAAGAACGAGTAGGAGTCGGATCAAGCGGCGATACTATTACAATATCACCGGAATTGAGAATCGAAGATGAAATAGTAAAAGGGTACGACTCGGATGGTTTTGATGATGGTAGAACTCCCAGAGATGAAACAATGGCTTATTATTTCAGGGAGGCAGTAAAACAAGGTGATGACCCAAATTTTAAAGAGATGATAGAGGAACTTTATGAAAGAGATGAAGGGATAGGGCTATCAAAATTCTTTCAAAAATCACGGTCATTAGAGTTCGCTGGTAGAAGAAATACGCCGACTGCTATTATAGAGCCTAAAAAAGATGATAAAAAGGATCTACAAGCAGAAACAACCGAAAAAGCCAAGAGGCTACAATATATTTTACGAAACCACATCGTTCGGAGATTAGATAGCAGACATATTGATTTTGGAACAATAATGAAGGTAATGTATGCAACTTTTCTTCAACTTTATGGACATCCATTAAAAAGTGGGGCATCTAAAGGTGGTTATAGTTTTAAACCCGCAGATGTCGAGTTCATAAATACCAAGGGTTTAGAATTAATTGAGAAATATGGAAGTTACCGGTATTTTGAAGAAAATTTCTGGCCAGCATTTAAAAAGAATCTTGATGAAAAGAGAGTGTTTTACTGATTAATCCTTCTCATTTAAGAAAAGGCGATATAAAAGAAATCGAAAGAAAAGGCTATTGGGTCTTTAAGGAAAAATAGGGAATCAAATATTGGAAAAGTAATGTGACGAATAATATTCACTTGCCATCTACCGTTTATGGAGAAAAGCATATTACTGATTAACAGCTAATAGATTTCAAAGATAGTGATAAAAATGATAAATGCTCATCTTAAGAGAAGATTTATGCAGGAATTTGAGTCTGAATGTTTATCTCTTCCAGGTATTCAGAGAGTAGAATTTTTTGGTTCATTCAATACAGATAATTGGAAACATGGGATTTCCGATATTGATATATCCATTTATGGAGAAAACATCTCTGGAGATACTAAGTACCAAGTTATACAGATATTGAGACGCTTAAATAATAAGTATGGATTGATGTTAGAAAATGTTCGATGTGCGCATCCAACACCATTCTTTTTAGATTCTCCTGTAAGAATCCAGTTATTTCAACAGTTAATGAAAGGACATTCTGAAATTATTGAATTAGGAAGAAATTTTATGAAACAGAATGCACATACATATAGAGATGTCTGGGCGTCTGAAGATTCTGTAAAGGTTTTTGAAAATGCTCTTCCTGTTCCACGATTCAGCGAGTTATTTGATAAATTTAGATAGACTGCATTAGGTAAATGTAGTTATTTATAATAACCCTCCATTGCTAAACATTTACTGGATTTGAACTTGATATGAATTCCCGTTGCAGGGTGGGTCGGGGAGTGGGGGGTTAGTGTATCTAAAAACAGATTTGACACCACCCTGCAACGTTGGACTTGTTACAACGTTCTTGCATATAAAAGTTGTGAAACAACTTGGTATACTATCTCAGTACTATCTTATGCATCGTTCTGCCAATCAACGTTTAAAAATATGAAGTTGTTTAGCATAATATAGAGATTTTCAATCTCCTTTTCAGTAAAACCAGCTTTTAATAACTTTTTCCTTTCATCGGAAGTTTTTAAATACATTTTTCCATATTCATTCATTAATCCCATATATCTATATCAATATCTATAAATAGTTTTGTTGCACAATTCAGCATTACAAATCAGTACTCGGAAAAGGTGATTATCTATTGGAATTGTTACACAGTGCAGTGATACTACATTGATTGAAGCAAAAAGCAAGCTGATGAACCGTCCCAGCAGAAGCAAAGGCAAGTTGTATGACAAGTATTTTGTTTACATTCCAAGTGAAGTTGCGAGAGATAGCAATTTTCCTTTTAAATCAGGTGATGATGTAATCGTCAGGATTGACGCTGAAAATAAACAACTCATTATCAAGAAAGCCACTTCGGGGCAAAATTAAAACTATACGAATGCAACTATTACACCTATCAATCCAAAATTCATGACTATTATTTATCACTAATTTTAACGATTATAGTAGTTATTTCCACATCGTTTATAGTTTCCTATACGTAAATAAAAGAGACCGAGCGCGCCTGAGATTAGTACCTATCCGAAAAGTTAAAACCACAGAGAGCACAGAGAACACAGAGACGTGTTTAAAAATCTCCGTGCTCTCTGTGTACTCTGTGGTTCATTCTGATATACTATTAATTGATTTTTCGGATAGGCTCTTAGTCCGCCGATTGCCCCTCCAGGAACTGTGAAGATTGATACGGTAAATATCCCATCAAGCACGCCGCCCGTAAATTGGAGTTTGTTCAGCTTTTCCGTCTTAACCGGTACGCAACGCCCGCGCCCAGCAATCCGAGAGCAACCTCAAATCCAGGCGCAGCGGGTGTCGAAACAGGTGTTTTTACAGGAGCTTCTGTAGATGTTGGAGCCGGTGTAGATTCCTCCTCCACAACTACGTCCACAACGCGCTCAGAGAAATTCGCTATGTACATCATCGCCTGCATTCGGTTCCCACCTGACATAGTGAGCCAGAAGGAGGATTCCCTGGCATCATATAATTCTTCAGCGGTCATGACCTGCCTCATCGGCTTATTGTCAAGGTAGAGACGTACCCTCTGCCTCTGGTTCCACATCATGGAGCTGTTGTCCAGGTTCATTATAATGAATTTACCTGAAGGGTCGGTGGAATTGATCGTCATACTCATGCGATTTCTATCCATCGATCTTATCATTACATTCATGCCCTCTGAATAATTGATTATCGAATATTTATCCGATACCCCGATAGAAACCTCCGCGCCAGCCCTGTTTCTCATCATCTCTCCCATGAACCTCTGGTGCATCCCGTCCGCGGGCATGTTCACAGGAACAGCCCTGAAAACAGCATTCCCTCTGCCTGATTCAAATCTGACCTCCCCTGCTGTGATGTTTATAGACGTAGCGTTGGTTGATACAATAAATGCAGTCAGGTTACCGGCTTCTATTCTTACTATATTATCCTCTTTTGATGCGTTCACACCGTCTGCAAGATCAAATGTGATTGTCGCTGATGCTTTTGTTCCGATGTTGATCACGGCAGCAGGGTTATCATGCAGTTGTATTACCGACGATCCATCTCTGTTTATAATCCTTGTCAGCGCACCCATTGTTGTTGAATCCTTGAAATTGAAACCTGCGACTTTTATAGAATCAAAAATCGTGACGCCCAGGATACCATAATCCATAACAGCGCCTGTATTGTTATCCACAGAAAAGGTCACGTAGTTACCATAACTGCTACCCTGGCTGTGCATGAACCCCATCCCCATCATGCCCTGGGTGCTGCGCATCTCGTTGCCTCTATTCATCATATCTTTTGCTTTTCCGCGCATCATATCGCTTCCCATCATTCCGCTTCCCGTTCCACTTCCCATTCCACCATCCGTTCCGCCTCCCATCATCCCGCCGCCCATCTGTCCGAAAACGGGCACAGCCAGCATTACCACTGCAAGAAGAAATGCAGTCATTTTTATTAATCTTTTCATATTATTTGCCTCCCTTAACTTTAGACCATATTCTCATTATTTTGATTATAAATAATGACAATTTCAATCAATCGGACTGTAATAATATAAGCTTTGCTTAAAAATTACAAAACAATCCGGCAGAAAACCTTAATAATTTAAACCAAAACACCGATTAATAAAGACGTAATGGAGATTCATAAGGTGAATTGAAAAATGGATTGTTGCGGACCAAGTAAACCTAAAGAAATAGAGAAAGATGTAAAAGATGTTAAAACAGGTCAGCTAAGCAATGAGACTAATCTACCAAAAGATCATACCCACGATGCCCACGGTGGCGGCTGCTGCGGCGGTGGCGGTACAGGCATGTGGCTGCACTTGATAGTTATGTTCATTGTATTCATAGCGATATGGTACTTTTCAAAGGGGTAAGAGATATGGAAAAGAAGATTACGGTAGTTATTGGAATTCTCGTACTGCTTTTATCATTCGGCGCAATATCCGTGGCAATGGCGCAGAATACGGGCGATGAGAAAACGAAGGACGCAGAAAATCATGAATGCACTGCAGAGATGATGGAGAACATGTCAGAAAACTGCCCTGAGCAGATGATACAATCTGGAGCATGTGAAAATGCGATGAACGGTGCGAAAGGCTGCAGTGAGATGATGGGCAATAACGGACAGACGGAGAATACTGAAACAGATACTAAATCAGAAGGGACCGACCATTGTGGAGATATGGATGATATGGGATCAATGATGGGTTCCAGCTTAGCGATCGAGAAGGATATGCTGTAAAGCATACAAATTAGTTTCTTCAATAAAAGGGGTTTGGGGGATTTGTGGATTTTAGAAAGCCTGAATTAATCCTGGTTCTCTTTGTAACGTTTATAGTAGCCTCTTATGTTGAGCTTAACTTCGGAGGTTTTGGAAGTTCAGGTTATTTAGCTCTTATCTTTTTTATTATCTCATTAATTCTGCTTTCAAGACTTCTTGCAGGTCTTAGAGGAGATAGACAGACGAGGTTAAAAGCATCAAAAAAGTCTATACTGCTCGGAAGCGTTATAATAATCGCTGATATATTATATAATCTTAAAACAGGCTCCAGTATCCAGACTCTGGATACAATGCTAATTTTTCTTGGTATCTCTTTAGTCTTTACCTCTGTGAAAAACGACAGCGCCAGCAGTATGGGTCGGTTTGGCGTTTATTTTTCCTCGATTTTTCTCCTGCTCTTTTTAATAGTGTACGTTATACCCTCCCGCCTGGGCTCAAGTATCTACGATTATTACGGTTATTATGCAATAACCCTCCCAGCCATGTTCATATGGCAATCCCTTGGCTTCTCACTACATTTGGATTCACTGACCACTTTCCATGTATATGGTATAGAGGATATATATTATAAGATAGATCTTGGATGCTTTGGCTTCTACTCGATGATTCTTATAGTGAGCACCGTGCTTGCATACAGGCTCATCTTACCCTCAAAAAATCCTCCCAGCCTTGTAAAAGTTACAGTAATCCTTATCATTGCCTCGTATCTGGCGAACCTGCTCAGGGTACTCAGCCTTGTATCCATAGGTTACTACTACGGGTTTGATACCATGTTAATATTCCATACTTTCCTTGGCTGGGCGCTCTTTGTAGTTATAGTCCTGCCAATGGCTTATGTCTATTTGAAATAGTTTTAATTTGCATTTTATAAACCGCAACCTACATAAAAAAGAACCTTCTAATCAGTCTGTCAGTGACCGGAGCCTTAGTTTTTATACCACCACCAACTTTCCGGTCACCCCTATCCAATGTTTATCTTGGTCTGGTTATGCTTGGATATCCATGAAATTTGTAAATCCAGGCAAGCATTACTTTCATTTCACAAACCAGAACCCACTTAAAAAAGTAGCTTCTAATTAGGAATAGTTGTGACCGGATTACTCCTATCCTTTTTCAAGGTGCCGGTCACTCCTATCCTATATTATGCCTATTATAACAGTCTCTTAACTTTAGGATTTTTAAGTAAAGCAATGATTTGATTTGCATTCTTAAACCAAAACCCACATTAAAAGGTAGATTCTTATCTGATGATTAACTTTACATCCGCCGTAAACCAAATACTTCACATCCGTTGTAAGGTTGAAGAATCGCATACGAAGGTTTGCATATGAGAGGGATATAATGAATAAAAAGCAAAAAAACATGCTTGGTATCGGGATTGTGGCTGTATTGATATTATATCTGGGCGCGCAGAGTTTCAGTAACGCTCTCTCATTTTACTATGAAGTCGGTGAATTTGTACCAAAGGCGGATTCACTGAGCGGGAAGATCGTGAACGTGAACGGCACCATATTAAAAGGCTCGACTATATGGGAACCTGAAAGAGCAAGGCTGACGTTCAAACTGACGGATAAAAATGCCACAATTACGGTTGTTTCAAACGAAGGAATGCCCGGGAATTATAAAGAGGGGATCCCGGCAGTGGTTACTGGTTATTATATAAACGGCACTTTTCAGGCAACCCAGGTAGTGACAAAATGCCCCTCAAAGTACGGCGGAGATCTGGACCACGGGGACCATAACGAAACATATAACGAAACGTAAAAAGGAGAATTCTGATGGAATTAGGAGAAACAACGTTAATAATCGCACTGGTATTGAGCGTTTACGCCCTTGCAGCGCACATAATAGGCATATGGAAAAAGAAAACCGAGCTTTTTGACAGCGCCAGAATAGCGATTATCGGAATTGCGGTACTGACCACAATCGCATCCATCTGGCTTTTTAATCTTTTCATTACCCGCAATTTCCAGTATGAGTATGTTGCTATCTACAGCAGCTTTGACCTACCCATGGCTTATACGATCTCCGCTTTCTGGGCGGGTGCGGACGGCTCGCTGCTGCTCTGGGCGTGGCTCATATCAATTTATATTGCTGTTATAGCCGCACGGGGAAAATCCTATGACAACCTGATGAGACATGCAATGCCCATCGTCCTTATCACTCTTACTTATTTCTTCTACATGCTACTTACTGTATCCCGTCCCTTCAGGCAGCTTGATTTCATGCCCGTGGATGGGAACGGGCTTAACCCTCTCCTCCAGGACCCCGGCATGTTCTTCCACCCTCCTACGCTGTTCTGGGGCTATGCCGGGGTCATAATCCCATTCGCCCTGATGATTGCAGGCATTTACCTTTCTGATGATACCTGGACGTACCGCGCACGGCGCTGGGCTCTGTGGGCATGGCTCGGTCTTTCTTTGGGCAATATGTTCGGAAGCTACTGGGCATACACGGTGCTTAACTGGGGCGGCTTCTGGGGCTGGGACCCTGTCGAGAACGCCTCGTTCCTGCCCTGGCTCACGATGACTGCCTTTTACCACAGCACCATGATACAGGAGCGCAAAGGGGGTATGAAGTTCTGGAATATCCTGCTCATCCTTTTCACATGGGAGCTTACGGTTTACGGGACGCTGCTCACGCGGAGCGGAATAATCGCCTCGGTGCACACATTCGGGCAATCGATAACGGCACCTTATTACATCAACTACATGGTCGTTGTACTTGCTGCTACGCTCATACTTGTGGCATGGAAGTACAACTCCATCCAGAGCAAGAAAGTCTTTGAGTCATTTGTTTCACGTGAAGCAAGCTTCCTGTATAATAACTGGATATTTATCGCATCCGCAGCCTCGGTGCTGTGGGGAACGACATATCCCCTGCTCTCGGAAGCCTTTCGCGGCTACAAGGTGATGGTTGGTCCGAGCTTCTACAACCAGGTGAACGTGCCGCTTGGAATTGCACTCCTCTTCCTGATGGGCATATGCCCTCTCATAGCATGGAGGAAAGCATCCATATCCCATCTCAACAGGAACTTTACAAAACCACTTGCAGCAGCCGTTATTGCAATGGCTATCGCCTTTCCTCTCGGGATCCGTGATTTCTATGCGCAGATTGCGGTTGCGGGCAGCGTACTTGTAGCATCGACCCATTTTGTGGATATATCAAGGATTGTGAATAAGCAGAAAAAGATTGAAGACAATGGACCCTTAAAGAATATTACAAGGGCATTCTGGAATAACCGCAGGACTTTTGGCGGTTACATGTGCCACATCGCAATCCTGATGATAATCGTAAGTGCAGCAGGCGCTGTAGTATATGAGAAGGCAGAGACCTTCAATATGAGAATTGGCGGCTCATACAGCGTGGGCGACTATGATTTCAAACTTACAAAGATAGACCAGTATACAAAGAACAACAGAGACGTAACTGTGGCTTTATTTGATGTTTCTAAGAACGGGAAGAAGGTTTTGACAAACGCCGAAGCGCGCATGTATCATTATGTGAAGCAGGAAAGTACCAATGTCAAACCCATGGCTTATACCGTGGGCGTAGATGACCTCTACTTTTCAGCCCAGGCTATAACCGCCGACGGCGCCACAGTCAAAATCAAGGTAATGCCCATGATGTTCCTGATGTGGATAGGGGGATTCTACGTTCTTATCCTTGGAATTCTGGTATGCCTGTCAACAGTAGTATCCATCAGGCAAAAAAGAGTATCCAACGAGGTAAATATAAATGAAAATATTAAAAAAATGACAACGGAGAATTTACATGAAATCTAAAATAATTGCAATACTGTTTCTCTTTACCACGCTTGCAGTACCGGTAATAGCCATAACTGAGGAAGAGATCACATCAAACCTGAACTGCCCGGACAAGGAGGGATGCACTATGATAGTGGTTGATTGTACATGCCCGAGTTCGCTTGAGATAAAAGACAAAGTGAGAGCGATGCTCGACCAGGGTCTCTCCGAGAAAAAGATATACGATAAACTTTCTTCGGAATACGGAAGGGAGGTACTTGCTACGCCGCCCAAAGAGGGATTTGACTGGATAGTTTGGGTAGCTCTGCCTGCCGGCATTATTGTCGGCGGGGTCGTTGTCTACAAGATCAGCAGGAAGAGGATGGACGAGAACGAGATATTCGAGTATGAATATGAAAAATTTTTAAAGGAACGTGAAAAACAATGAACAGACTACTATTACTTTTTATAATACTGGTTTTATTCGGCGGCGCAGCATCTGCGGCAGAGATCAGCGGCAGCACTGTTTCTGATGGTAAAAAACAATCCGGGCTGGCGGTCACACTGAGTAAAATAAACGGTACATCACAGAGCGACCAGAGCATGACAGGCGTGATTTACGATTTCATAAAATTGAGTGAGACTACAACGGATAAGAACGGAAGTTATGCTTTTAACGACCTCAACAGCGGCATGTATAGGATCAATGTGACATACAATGGCACTGTATACGGCGAAAATACCGGGCTTAAAGACAGAGCGATTGTTAATTTCAACCTTTCTGGAAAGATAGAGGGATCGGTACTAAAGGCAAATAAAACACTCGAAGGGATACCTATCCGTCTCCTTGATGCGGGAGGCATTGAGGTAATGGATACGACCACAGGCAAGAGCGGAAAATATTCGTTCAATAAGGTTAATGCCGGGAAAAGCTACCTCGTCGAAGCCACATATGCCGATGTACCTTATACAAAACAGGTGAATGCCTCAGAGAGCGCCGATTTTACGGTTTATGAGCCAACAAAGGATGATAACATAATCGCAGTGAAGATTGACCATATAGTCCTTTCAAAAGCGCCTACTGGAGTCAAGGTGGATGAGTATGTTGAATTCACTAACATAGGTGATAAAGTCTTCTTCAGTAAGGACAGGACATGGCTTGGCATTTCAACCCCGCAGGGTATATCAAGATTCCAGACCGATGTGATGGAATGCTGTCTGCAGAGAGAGAAGGACTCTGCCTGGATAGACCCGATGAGACCTATTATGCCAGGTGAATCGTATAGCGCGCAGATATCATACATTCTGAGTTCAGATTCATCTGCGCCGACACTCAGCAAAGGGATGATTTACAACACTTCGTACATGTCTTTGCTCTCTGACAAAAACAACGGTTTCGGGATTGAGAGCAAATATGTCAAGAAGGAAATAGTTCCGAATGAAGGGAAAGAGTTCGAAGTCCTGAGCTTTATGAACGTTCCGAAAGGGCAGATAATAGATACACAGATAACTGGTTATGTTCCTTCAAAGACAGGCATCGGAGGGGATTTCAACTACCTTATCCCTGTACTGGCGGTAGTGCTGATAGGGGCTGTCTCGTATCCTTTGCTCAAAAACAAAATTGGCAGAAAACAGAGGAGGCGTTCTATCAGAACACCATCAGTAACGCGGATATCGGAGGATGAACCACAAGAAACAGCCGAGAGCGCCTTGCAGCCAGATGTTGTACAGGGAAATGTTCCTGGAAAAGACATTAATGAAATGTCCTTTGACGAATTGCTGACCGAAAAGAACGCCACGTTTGAGTCTATACTGGCTCTTGAAAACAAATTCAATGCAGGAGAAATTACGGAAAAGGAGTATAAAGAGGTCAAGAAAGAATACAAGGAAAAGTCGGTAGCCGTTATAAAACAATTAAAAGAAGTAGCATTAAACCTTGATCTTAACCAGTCTGTGCCCGATCTTGAAAAGATAATAGCGCATGTGGATGACATAGATGTCCTGGAGGAGCTGCTGGAACGTGAAAAAGAAGGAGACAACAGGGATGAACTAAAGGAGATTATCGAACAGAGAATTGAAGACATCGAACAGAATGAGTAATCGTTCAGATGTTCAAAATAATCATTCTTTTTATTTTGATATCTGGACTTGTTCCAGTTAATGCTGCCATGGCAGAAGGAGATATGACCTCTCATCTTATTTGCCCCTGCGAATGCGCCATGATTATTTCAACATGCGATTGCTCCACTGCGATACAGGTTAAAAAAGAGATCAACTCAATGAAGGAAGCGGGGTTTTCGGAAAAACAAATATTTTCAGCACTTCAAGCAGAATACGGCAAGGAAATTCTAGCACATTCTAAGAGAGATAGTTCAATACCATTATGGATGGGCAGTATATTATTGGCCATTACATTCGTATTTCTTGGATACATTGCAATCAAAAAACCAAATCTGAGGATTATACCTGACATACCTGATAAACAGAAATACGAACAGCAGTTTGAAGAAGAGTATTGGAAATTTGTCTCTCAGACGGAGGAAAAGTGAAAATAGCTCTAAAAGGATACATTTCTGTACTCATAATACTATTTTATTTCATAAGCATTGCCTCTGCTCAAATCGATAAGAGCATCGAGAGCGAAAAAATTATTGGAAATGTTACCAATGAACATAATCTGAGTAACCAGAGCTACGATATTAAAGTCATTCTCGACCACATTTTCATTTCAAATAAAAATAATTCTCTTGAAATTTCCGAAATCGTCGTATTCAGGAACGAAGGTCCTGAGATTTACTACAGCAAGGATAACCACACGTTCTTTGCAATATCAACTCCACTGGATGTTAAAAATCTAAAAACCCAGGTGATGGAATGCTGCCTTGTGCAGGAAGAGGGAGTTGTGTTTATGGATCCGATGCAGCCTATTAAGCCGGGGGATAACTTTGAGATGCAGGTATCTTATACGCTCCCGCCCCAGAGTTCAGGGTATGTGTTTAATAAAAGTGCAGTGTACAATACCACTTCTCTTTTATTGTTCGTTGATAAAAAAAGTGGAATCGACCTTGAAGGGTTGTATGAGACCCTGACACTTCAGGGAAATGAATATAATGTTATTGCTTTTAACGACCTCAAGGCAGGAGAAACTGCCAGCATTCCAATTAAAATGACGCAAGAGCAAAATTACCTATACGCTGTGATCGGTTTGATTTCTTTATTTTCAATAGGTTTAGTTTATCGTTTTAAGGATAAAATCTTCAGGAAAGTAGGAAAAGCATACACTCTGGAAGAACTTGAGCTTGAGAAAAAAAAGATTTTCCAGACAATTCACGGGTTTGAGAAACATGCTGGGGCTGAAAGCTCCGAGGAGTACAGGAGATTGATGGATGAGTACAGGCAGAAGGCAATCCAGATATTTATTAAAATAGATAAAATAAAAAATAAAATTTAGTCAGGAGGTATCAGGGATTATGTCGAAATTAAGAAAAAATAAAAGGAAGATGCTGAAAGGAGAACAAAACAATCCGGCAAAAAAATTGCCTTATATGAGCATTCTGTTCGTAGTGATCATTATTGCGATTTTTGGCTCTGCTGCGTATTTAGTTATGAGCAAAACCGCGTCCCAGGAGCCAGAGGACAAAGACGCTATTAAAATGACAATCAGTATGTCTGGTTTTGAGCCTAATGTACTCAGGGCAAAAGTAGGGCAGCCTGTGAAAATAAACCTGATAAATCCAGATAACTCAATGCATACAGATGGGGGCGGCATTCATAATTTCATTCTTACCGCAGGCTTAGCGAGCGTGAATCTCACAATCCCGCCTGAGAGCCAGAAGGTTTTCAGCTTCACCCCTACACAGACAGGAGAATATCACTGGTACTGCGACTCATGCTGCGGGGGTAAGGAGAACCTCAGCATGCACGGAACTCTCATAGTTGCCTGAAGGAAAAGAAATGGCAATCGACCCGCAGACGTTAACACTTCCCATTGTAATGGTTGCTGGCTTAATCGACGGCTTTAATCCCTGTGCTTTTGCGGTTCTGCTGCTATTCATAACCTTTACCATGGGAATGCTCCAGATGAATGCAGACTACAGGTTCGGGCTGATGAAGGTGGGCTCGATATACATAAGCGGCATATTCGTAACATACGTGTTAATAGGAGTGGGATTTCTTGGCGCTATATCCTTCTTTTCAACCACGCATGCCGTGGGCAAGGCAGCCGCTTTTATTTCCATGATACTCGGCGTCGTCATTATGAAAGATTACTTCATACCTGGCGGGTTCGGGATTGCAATACCTAAAAGCCTGCATGCACCACTGAATAACTGGATAAGACGCACATCAGCACCCGGTGTTTTTGGCGCAGGCGTTCTTGTGGGGCTATGCACTGTTCCATGCAGCGGCGGCATATATCTTGCGGTTCTGGGACTCCTATCGCTGCAATCCACGCTTGCCCAGGGCATACTGTACCTTTTGCTCTACAACCTGATGCTTATCGTACCCCTCGTGGCAGCGCTGCTCGCTTCCTCTAACAGGGCCGTAGTTAATAAAATGATATCGTGGCAGTCCAGGAATAAAACAAAGGTGAGGCTGTTAATGGGTTCATTTATGGTGGCGATGGGATTTGTGATACTATTGATAATATAATCGGAGGATGATATGAGATCAAAATTTATTCTTGGTGCAATTGCGATTGTAGCGGTCTTAATAACCGCCTACGCCTTGTCAGGTGGCTCACAAATACCGAACAAAGCGAGCAGCGAAAAACTAACAGGCAAAGATACAAATAAACCAGCCAAACCTGAACTTCCTGATTTCGCCCAGAAAACAGGGCGTGTAGCAGAAGCTTACATCTTTGCAGTGCAGAACCAGGACAAGGTCATGTACCTTGCCTGTTACTGCGGCTGTGCAGGCATGCAGCACTCAGACAAACTCCTCTCGCATAGGAGCCTGAAGGACTGTTACATCAAGCCTGATGGCAGCTATGAGCCGCATGCATCAGAATGCAAGCTGTGCAACGACATAACACTGGAAGCAAGGGACATGTTAATGAAAGGATATTCACTAAAAGATGTCAGAAAAATCATTGATGACCAGTATTCGGGCAGAGGCGTTGGAACAAATACATCACTGCCGCCATAGGAAATTAACAATTGGTAAAATATGGACGAATCAAGTACTTTATCCTTTAAATATTTAAAGTTCGATGATTCTTTACCTTGTTTTTATAAAGCGCAAACTGCTTAAAACAAAAAAGAAGAATAGTTAGTTTACATTAGGTGTAAAGTACATATCTTTAGATTTACAAAAAACAGAGGAATAAGAATATGCAGATAGACCCGGTTTGTGGAATGCAGGTTGATGAGAATACAGCACAATACAAGACAGAGTATAAAGACAAGACCTATTATTTCTGTGCACCAGGATGTAAGAAAGCTTTTGAGTCTGAGCCGGAGAAGTACCTCAAAAGCGGACCTGTCGGTATGGGTGGAGAAGGCGGAAAACCCTGGTGGAAGTTCTGGTAGTTTGTATTGCTGGAGGAGTGGCAGACTTTTCTGCAATATAAGAAGAAATCATAAACGAGGTATATGAATGGAAGTCAAGTCAAATAAAGCAGGAAATCACAGGCATACATTGATGATAATACTCGGCTGTCTGATGCCGCTTGTTATTCTGGGGATTCTGTGGTTTGCAGGAGTATCGCAGAGTATACTTTCGTTCGGTATACTTTTACTTTGTCCGATAATGCATTTTGTGATGATGAAAAACATGAAACACGAAAATGTGGAAAACGAAAACGTGAAACAGGGCACTCAGAAAATTGAAAGCAAGATAGATAGCGAATATAAAAAAGAGGAGCTTGCATGAGAATATCAAGAATCATAATAGCCCTATCAGTATTGATTACTGTAGCCATAGGTGGATGCATATCAGGAGGCGAGAAGCCTCCGGAGGATTTATTGGAACCGAGGGAGAATTCAGAAGCCGGAGTAACGATATCAGCCACCTATCTGCCAGATATCACTGATGCTACTGCTTTTGAAATCAAAGTCACAACCCATCAGAACTATGACGATGATTTTAAGAATAACTCGTACCTGCGGGATTCCAGTGGAAAAACATATCAGGCTCTTTCCTATGAAGGCGAAGGCGGGCATCATGCAAGCGGAACTCTTCGATTCCCCAAAATCGAAAGCAAGAGATTTGAGCTTGTTATTCAGAACGTTGCAGGAGTAAAAGAGAGAGTCCTTAAGTGGTAAGATAAAATGTCAGGAGAACCGGGCACCAAAAGCCTATTAAAAAATCCCTTTATTTTTGGAGCAATCATCGGGATATTTGTAATTCTTCTCAATATCTCGATTGCTTCCTTAGCTGAAGGTTCGTTTGGGAAGGGATACCAGGTATTCCTTACTAACGGGATATTCGTGTACCTTATTCCGCTGGCAGTTGGAGTCCAGATGGGACTTTTCAGGTATCACAGGAACCTGACTGCTGAGAAAAAATTATGCGGCTCTGAAAAAATAGGCATAACGGGCTCGGTTACCTCATCACTGACAATGCTGGCATGCTGCCTGCACCATGTGAGTGACTTGTTACCTGCTGTGGGTTTTATTCTTGCAACATCGTCATTCCTTATCCAGTATAAAGACGCTATAATAACCATCGGGCTCCTGGCTAATGCAGCCGGAAGCGCCTACATTGCAAGAGCAATCCTAAAAGACAGGTCTGCCCTTTCTAAAGCAGAGAAAATTGCAGTCTGACAGGAGGTTAAATGAAAAAAGTCCATATTGTAATTGCAATCATCGCGGCTTTGGTGATGGTTGCGTCTTTTCTGTATTTGACTGATGCAAGAAAAAGCATTTTCACCGAAAGGCTGGGTGACATGACCCTGACAACATACGAGACCGGAGATGCTGCTGCCCAGGAGATCTCGAATATATACGGATTAAAAGACATACCCCTTGAAAAAGGATACTCGGCAGTGTACAGTGGCAGGAACGGAACCATGCGTATCTGGGTTGCCGAGCCTCCGAATCATAACATTGCAAATGACGCTTTCAATGCTATGAACTCCAGGCTGGGAGGCTCAACAGGGCATGAAGGACATGAATACTCTGGCGATGTGGGGCAGACCGAATCGCATGAGGGGCATGGGGATGCCGGCATGATGAATGATACTTTCACCAAACCCGTGAAAGTGGACGTTATAGAGTTTGTAAAACCTGACGTGTATATGTTGAAAGTAAATAACGCGTACAATTATTATTATTTTAAAATGGATTACAAAATGGGGAGGGTTTACTGGATAACTTTTGACTCCCAGGATACAGGTTATCAAATGTCGATTGTGAAGCAGGCGGTAATGGATATATAGGTGGACTATGAAAAAAAATAAATCTGGAATATATCTTGCGTTATTCATAATCGCTGTAATTGCAGGAACTGCGCTCCTTTATATTCAAACACAGGAAAAGAGCACTACAGGCATATTCCCGGAAAAACTGGGCGATATGAACCTCGCTCTCTACAGGGAAGGGGATACAGCCATGGAGGCGGTAAAAGAATTACATGGCAATAATCCCGGCGTAAGAATAGAGAATGCCTATATAGCAAACTACAGGAGCAATTCAGGCAATAAAGCAAAATTCTGGGTATCTGAGTCTGCAAATAGTGGGGAAGCTGCTTCGCTTCTTGCGGCTATGAACAGCAGGGTTGGAAAGACAGGCATGTTTAGCAATTCAACTCCTATGAGCATGAAAGGTATTACTGTTTATTTTGTATCAGGACTATCGCCGGACTTGGGTTTGTATCATTATTTCTATGCCAAAGGTGACAGGGTGTTCTGGATACAGATAGATAATCAGGATGAATCTTACAGGATTGAGATCATAAAAGAATCTATAAAACGGATTTAGATCCTATCCGAAATGTTAAAGCCACAGAGAGCACAGAGAACACGGAGATTTTCTAAACGCCCTCCGTGTTCTCTGTGCTCTCTGTGGCTCATTTGGAAATATACTATTGATTGAT
>JAPMTX010000166.1 GCA_026552855.1 Candidatus Methanoperedens sp.
AAGAAATTATATTAAGAAAACAAGCTAAGAAGTCCAGTTCAGTCATGCTATTTATACTATTTCAACATCACTTGCAATTATGTCCAAATTAGGAGAAACTACTGAAAAGGTACTTGAATTGCTCAGAGAAAGAGACAGGGTCACTATAAACGAACTTGAGAGAGAGATCCCACTAACAGATACTGAGATCCTCGAATTCATGAGCCAGGGAGGGCTTATAGAAATGAATAACGGAGAAATAAGTATAACCCGGTTCGGCACCGAGGTTATAACTGTTGGGTAATCTCTTTAGCCTTCTCCAGGAATATTTTGCCTTTATCCGTTGTTATGTATTTATCCACTCTGTTCTCTACCAGTCCCTGGTTCTGCAATAGTTCCAGGTATTTATCTGCCAGCTTGAAGTTCAGGTTTGTCCTGTAGACCACGCTCGTCTTATTGACCCCCATCTTTGCTACTTCAAGAACGTCGATGATTATATCTATTCTGCTTCGTCGCATGTTCACCAATCCATTATAACTATTAGTTTTTCCTATTTATAGGTTGCTCTATGATTAAATCACTATCATAATCATGATATAAATACGTTTGGCTGTCTGCTTTTTTTCGATACGATTCTCAGCAGTCAGTATTAGATTTAAAATTCTTTAACACAGCCCGATGAACCCCTCCGGGATTGTGCCCGCTGCCGGTATGCAGATTGTCTGCTCAGTTCTTCTCGTTCAAGAAGATTCAAGCAGGCTTTTCCCTTTAGTAAAGCCCATGAATGATGCGGCAAGCACTATCAGCACAACTATAACTACAGATATGTTCCTGGTTGCAGACTGCTCCATCCCTTTAAGGACCAGACTGTAGAGAAGGTCGGCTGTCCAGATGCCTATGATTATACCGAAAAATCCAAAGATAATGGCGTAAGCCAGGTTTTTAAGTAATTCAGATGCTTTCATATTTATGCTGGATGTAGAGGTATTTTTGATGTATTAAATATATCGAATCCCTTATCATACAGCAGTGATATGTAGCGGTATATGGCAAACATAGGCGGACTGGCTCTTAATAGATCAATAGTGGCATCTATAAGTAGAGATCCTGTCAAGACTGCAATGAGGGCAAAAAAGCTCGGAGCAGATATCCTTGAACTGAGGATCGACCTCCTGGATTCGGATGCACGCCAGGTACTGCCGGATTTAAGGAAAACAGGTATGCCTGTTATCATTACCAACAGGATGAACCAGGAGGGAGGTGCATGGACAGGGAGCGAAAAGGAACGCATCAGGATACTGGTCTCATTATTGCCGCTTGCAGACGCCGTCGATATTGAACTCTGCGCAGAGGAAAGGGATTTTGTTGTCAGGAGCGCCAGGGGAGCAGGGAAGACAGTTATAATATCCACGCACGATTTCAAGGGAACGCCAGCATCCGGGGTCATGGCTGAGATAATTAAAAGCTCCTTTGAGGCTGGGGCGGATATCGCCAAACTGGCGGTTATGCCGGACTCGCTTGAGGATGTGCTGCACCTGCTTGAAGTGACACTGCATGCAAAAGGTGCGGTATGCACCATAGCCATGGGTGAGGCGGGCAGGCATTCGCGCGTCATCGCACCTGTTTACGGCTCTGTCCTGACCTATGGCTACGTGGATAAAACTACTGCGCCAGGACAGTTGCGGGTGGATGAGCTTAGGTCTATACTGATGATGCTCTGATACGCAGGAAGAAGAACCGCAAATGAACGCCCCGAGTCGCGCCTCGGGGGGCGCATCCACCTATGCCCCGCAGGGGCAGAAATGGCTATACAAGCCTTATGAGGTTTTCGCGCCCTTTCTTTACTTTCTGGATGATCTTTTTATCGCGGAGCTGGTTGAGTGCTGTGCTTACGGTTGATCTGGGAATATCGAGCTTTTTCCCTATCTCGGACTGATAAAGAGACCCGCCGCTTTCATTTAAGAGTTTTACTATCCTGTCCCGGACATCCATCATATCTGCTTCTGTAAGATTTCCCGCAACAGGCTCAACGGTAGTGCCTATTATCGCGTTTTTCCCGCGGGCTTTACGCATATAGATGAAGACACCGGCGGCTGAGATGGAAATAACTGAAATGGCAATTAACAGCGGCATCCAGGAAGTCCTGGAAAGGACTATTGCAGGTTCGCCTGCTTTGAACGAGCGAAGACCGTACCATACCATGCTGTCGCGCACCTGGTCAGGCTGCGGTTCGGCATGCTCGATAGTATAACCGGAAGGATACTGTATTATGAGGGTGTTGTCCTTTGACAGGTACAGCCCGCCGACAAAAACGTCGCCGATCTTGAGGTTTCTGTCAGTATCAAGCTCTGCAAAATTCATCCAGGTGAATGAGTAGCGGACCACACCGAACGTTCCCGTGGGCGCGGATTCGACCTTTGCATCCCCTGTAAAACCCCCGGCTGCCATTTTTCTTGATGTGGCGTTCGCCGCCTCGGAAACCGATCTCTGCATCAGTTCTTTGAATTCATTCAGATAAACCGGATTTAATTGTCTTGTATAATTATCAAACGAGTCAAAATCCTCCTTTGATACGAGCGCCGTCCTGTATTCGACGGACCATACAGCAGTGCCGCCCTCGTTGATGTTGATCGTGTATGTTATCTTATACTCGTTCCCGGGCGCAGCACTGGCAGCGTGGGCTAACAATAAGAGAATTATAGAAAGATACAGAGCCTTCAGTACCATATCGTACAGATGTATACATTTAGTAGTATAAATACTCCGCTTTGAATAATTGGCTTAAAAAGGATGAAAAAGATAGGTGGATCTCACCTATCTTATTTCTCCGGTACCCGGTTCAGTCCTCCTTTCCTTTTTGTCCTCTCTTTTCACTCTTATTTTCTTTTCCTGCTATCTCCTCTTGTCCTCTCTTTTCACTCCTATTTTCTCTCTCCCCTATCTCCTCTCGTCCTTTCTTTTCACTCTTATTTTCTTTCTCCTCTATCTCCTTATGTTCTTTTTTGATCTTTATTTCCAGTACATTTAGAATATCCGCCGTTGTCAGTGCTGATAGCTTCTGATGGACACCTTTGACGATCTCTGATTCGTTCGTTTCATTAATCGGGAACTTGTATTCAGCCTCTACCTTTGAGATATTTCCTTTAACCTCAGCCCCGGCTTTCAATTCCTCCTTTAATTTATGTTCGTCTTCTTCTTTTTCGATTTTTATTATGCTGTTGATATTTTCTTCGCTCAGTTGCAACCGGTTGACAATTTCTTGGGCTATAGTGAAGTTGTCTGTGCTGTTGGATGCGAATTTAACATCCACTTCGATCTGTGTCGCATTGTCGATGATTTTTGCTTTAATTTTTAATTTTTCTTTGGTTTCATCGATCTCGATTCCCCTCAGTACTTTCTTTCCGTTTCTTGTAGCGAGTACGAATCCTTTCCCGGTCTTTGATTCAAATCTTTCTTGAAGATCCACACTGTTATTGTACGCTCTTGCAAGTCCCGTGTTATTGGGGTGAGACTCAAGGAGAGCAGCCAGAACTGCCTGATGTTTGGCAACCATCTCCTGTGCATTAAGAAGCCCTTTACCCTCATCAGAGGCTTTTGAAACTGCCTCATCAGTCTCTTTTATCTTTTCCCTGTATTTTTCAAGAGCCCTGACAGCGGCTTCATCGTTCTTTTTTCCAAGTTCAGCCTTTGCCTCGGCTATCCTCTGCCTGGAATGGGCTACCTTTTTCCCGATTTTCTCACTCTCATTGAAGGTAAAAGACTCATCTAAACCCTCAAGTGCGATTTTTAATCCGTATAAAGAACTCCCTGGTCCAATTGAGCCTTCATACGGCGCTACATCGTCCGCGAGCTCGTCCACATTCTCATTATTAGCTGTTCCTACTTCTCCTGTATTGTTAGCTGCTATGCCTGTCTGGTTTCCATCTCCATTAACCGTAGCGTTCGTCTGGTTGCTGGCGCCAGCCATACCTGCGGTAAAAGCCAGCGTTAACAGTAGCATACCTGCGAATGTTATATTTCTCAATCTCATAATTTCACCTCATAATTCGGCATTTTGCCATAAACTTAATTAAACCCATTAGAATATAAGCATGCTTACTGTCTTAATAGTATTATAAAGTACAGGATTGTTCCAAAAAGCTACAGAACGTTCAGGCATGTTCAGAACCCTTTAAATAACCATAATAACCGGGGAAATGACGGGGAAGGTTACAAAAACGGTAATACTGTATATGATCAAAACCTTTTCGACACAAACCATGCATATAGATTTACTGCGTGGAACCGATCAGACCATAAGTTTTATTCCACTTACACCCCTATAGGAAAATAGGAGTGGTAAAACTATGGTACAAAAAGTTCAATTTATAGAGCCGTCTTTCGACGGCGCAGCTAAGGAGTTATCGGGATCAATCGTAACCCGGAGGCGGTTGAAGTGAGCGTGGATGAAAACCTGCGGCTGATGAAAACACTGGACGATGCATGGAATACCCAGGACTGGGATACGTTCAAAAAGCGTCATGCTGAGGATGTCGCCGTGTACTGGCCGGGTCAGCCAGAGCCAACGAGAGGACGAAATGCGCATCACAATGAAGCTGTGGAATTTTTCAAGACATTTCCCGACAACCGTGTCGAGAACAATCCATATAAGATCCTTTTCGGTCAGGGCGATTACACCTGCTCAGTAGCAGATTTTACAGGTACCATGAAGGGACCCATGAAGGGTCCGGACGGCAAGACGATTCCGCCTACGAACAAAAAATTCCGACTTGAGTTTTGTACGGTCGCCCACTGGAAGAATGGGGAGATAATTGAGGAGAGGCTCTTCTATGACCTGCTGGGAATGATGAGGCAGCTTGGGCTGATGTAAAAGAATAGCCCTGATATTGCAGATGATTTGAGGACTAAGTCCGGCATAGCATTTGCCGTCCCCTTTTAAATTACATAGCTGCGCCCGGTTTTTAGATACTGGTCTTAAGAATCTTCCAGAGGACCGCCCGGGGCAGAACCTGTCATATAATTTTATATTACATAGTAACAATCTGGTAGGTATATAGAAACCAAAAACAAGAGGAGATACCATTAACATACGTTTCCTGGGCGGAGCAGGGGAAGTAGGACGGTCTGCAATACTTGTCAATGAAGAACTGCTCCTTGACTACGGCATAAAGCCCACAGACCCCCCCACCTACCCGCTGAACGGGATGCGCCCGAAAACCCTGATAATCTCGCACGGGCACCTTGACCACTGCGGACTTGCTCCCAACCTCATGGACCTCAAGCCTGAAATATACTGTACGAGCCTGACAGCCAGGCTGGCTGGACTGCTGGCGAGGGACACCCTCAAAATATCCGAGAACAGAGGACATAACATCCCTTACTACAATGAAGAGATCCAGGATTTCGAGAGGAGCGTAAGGGCGGCGAGGTACAGGGAGGAATTCGAGACCCAGGGCTACCGGGCATGCCTGTACGATGCGGGGCACATACCGGGCTCATCCTCGGTATATCTTGAAAAAGGTAAGCAGAGCATGTTTTATACAGGGGATATCAACACCCTGCAGACAGAGCTCCAGAACAGTGCTGATACTGAATATCCAGAAAGCGATACCCTGCTCATCGAAAGCACGTATTTTGGCAAGAACCACACGCCCAGGGATGTGCTGGAGGAGCGGTTCATAGAATCAATAGAAGAGACGCTCGACATCGGCGGGAAAGCCATAATCCCAGCCTTCAGTATAGGGAGAACGCAGGAGATAATGCTCATCCTTAGAAAACACGGGCTCTGCGCTTATGTCGACGGCATGGGAGTTGACGTGTTCAACCTGATTAAAAGGTCGCCTGAGTACGTGAGGGACATAAAAAAACTTGAGAGAGCGTTTACGAACTCAAACATCGTACAGCCTGAGCAGCGCAGGGAGATAATCAGCGAGCCCTCGGTAATCGTGACCAGCGCAGGGATGCTCAACGGCGGTCCTGTGCTCTATTATATCAGTCAGATCTACGACGACCCGAAATCAAAGGTCCACCTCACAGGCTACCAGGTCGAGGGGACGAACGGGAGAAAAGCGATTGAGAGCGGCTATATAGAAGACAGGGACGGTATAATACATCTTAACTGCAGGCTTGAGCTGTTCGATTTCTCAGCGCACTGCGGCGACGCTCAGCTAAAAGAGGTAGTAAAGAAATCCTGCGACAGCGGCACGAAGACCGTTATCCCCGTGCACGGAGACAATACAATCGCCTTTGCTGACTGGGTAAAAGAAGAACTCGGCGCAAATGCCATCGCCCCTGTCAACGGGCAGGCGGTTTACATCTAATTATGAGAACAGCAGTATTAAGACTCGGGCACCGCGTACAGAGGGACCAGAGGATAACCACGCACGTCGCCCTTACAGCGCGCGCGCTGGGTGCCGAGGGCATGCTTCTTGATTCCGACGATGCAGGCATCGAGAGAAGTATAAGCGAGGTGACACAAAGGTGGGGCGGTTCTTTCTACGTCAGGAGGATAACGAACTGGAAGAGCGAGGTTAAAAAATGGAAAGAGGCTGGCGGTAAAGTGGTGCACCTCACCATGTACGGGATGAACCTGCCTGATGTGATCAACGAAATAGTTACCGATAATCTCCTGATCATCGTGGGAGCCGAAAAAGTGCCGCCTGAGGTCTATGAGCTTGCTGACTGGAACGTCGCCGTGGGGAACCAGCCGCATTCCGAGGTCGCAGCCCTTGCGATAACGCTTGACAGGCTCAATACATTATCAGGCAGGGACGCTTTAAAAGGACAGTTCACAGGCGGAGAACTCAATATCGTACCGAGCAGACGGGGAAAAGAGGTAAAAAGCAAATGAGAATCCTTGTGGTATGCTACAGCAGCCGCAGTATCGTGTGCTCTGCTAAAAAAGCGGGGTACACCGTCTATGCCCTTGATAATTTCGGGGATGTGGATATGCGCGGATGCGCCGATAAAGCGGAATTCTTAGGAAATGCTTCCGGGGACAGGATATACGAACTGGCTCGGTCTTTCGGCGATTTCGATGCTGTGGTACTGGGACCTGGATTTGAAAAACTGAGATTCAGGAATATCCTTAACAACAGGCTGTCTGTCATGGAAGAAGTGAATGATAAACTGAAAATCGCAAAGAAGTTTGAATCCATGGATATTCCGCACCCTGATACCGAGCTATTAACTAAAGCATCCGGAGCCGGATTCCCGTTGATGATAAAACCGAGGTTCGGCTCAGGCGGGATGCTGAACATCACTGCCAGGGACGAAGACGAGCTGGCGGATCTTAAGGCGCGGGATGATGCCTGCAATTTCATAGCCCAGGAGTTCGTGGAGGGTACGCCGTGCAGCGCATCCCTGATCGGCACCGGGGACGATGCTGCTGTCATTGCCCTGAACGAGCAGTTGATAGGCGTCCCCGGGCTAACAAGGCTGCCGTTCGCTTACTGCGGCAACATCACGCCGTTCCGCACCGGGTTCAGCGACGAGATGGTGCAGTATGCCGCACGGATAGCCCGGGAATTCAGCCTCGTGGGTTCAAACGGCGTTGATTTCATCCTGACTGAAAAGGGTGCCGTAGCCATTGAGGTCAACCCCCGCTTCCAGGGAAGCCTGGACACGATTGAACTCTCAACCGGGATGAACGTCTTCGATGCGCATGTGAGATCGTTTGAGGGCGAACTTCCGCTTTTGAGGGACTTCTCACGTTATGCAGCCAAGGCGATCCTGTATACAGATAGGAGGTTGATTATAGACCAGAAGCTCTCAGACAGGCTCACCGGATGCATGAATGCGAATAATGCGGCAGATATCCCTCAGGCAGGATGCGTCATTTCACCGGATGAGCCTGTCGCCACGCTGCTTGGAACAGGGGAAACACGCGAGATAGCTTTAGGGAACGCAAGCAAATATGCATATACTATCAGGGCTATGTCGGAAGCTTAAAGTCATATAAGAACAAAAATAGGATGGTGATGTTTTTTGGTTGATTTAGATAATCCCGTTATCAGAGGCTATTTCATAAACCTTGTCGGCGAGGAGGGTTTTAAAGTCGTTCAAAAAATGCCTGAAGGCGAGGTCACTGATGAGAAGATAGCTGAAGTGACAGGCGTCCTGTTGAATATAGTCAGGAGGACACTCTTTATTTTATACGAGAACAGGCTTGCACTCTACCGCAGGGTAAGGGATACCGACAGCGGCTGGCTGACGTATCTGTGGAAGCTTGAGCTTGGAAGCCTTGACCGCCAGCTTGAGCTTGAATCCAGGAGAATCCTCCGGAATCTCAAGGCAAGGCTTGAGTTCGAGGAAGATAAAGTGTTCTACACATGCAAGAACCAGGACGGTCGCTACCTTTTTGAAGAGGCGGCTGAGCTTGAATTCATCTGCCCGGAGTGCGCTGAGGATCTGGAATACCAGGACAACGAGCCTATAATCAAAGCCCTGAAGCAGAGGATCTCCGAAATTGAGGCACTATCAGCAGGTGCCGCTGCTTGAGCGAAGAAGACGATGAAAAAATAATCCGCCGTTTTATCGGATTAAATGACGAGATCTGTTCTATGCTGTGCTGACAGTATCTTTTTCAAGAAGTGCGGTTTTAATTATATCTACGTACTCTTCTTTCAGCGAGTATACAGTCGGTGTCTTATATGATTCCTTTAAGGCATGGAGAATTCCGAGCTTGGAATGGATGTAACCCAGCGTTGAAGCGACCGCGCTATAGGAGACTTTGAATTTCTTGTTTATCTCGCGATACAGCAGGTCCACTGTTACCTTTTTCAATTTTAACAATATTCCCAGTATGAATTTTCTTATTCCGTCTATGTCAAGTTCCAGGTATACCTCAAGGCGCCTTTTTATTCTGAGCCGGAGTGCCTCCATCGTATCACCTTATTTAGAACTTTCTCTCATAATATATATACTTTTCTCATTTATAATTAAATGGGTGATAATTAAATAATCCTTCACCCTGCTCTGCAAATTACTGATATTTTTATATACACCCAGAACATAGAGAGAAAAAGGAGATGCAAATGATAGAGATTACAGATGCAGCCGCAGCGGAATTGAAACAACTGCTTGAGAGAGAGAAGAAGAGCGACCACGGGTTGCGCATATTCGAAGCCGGCACTGGTTGCAGCGGGGTGCAGTACGGTCTTACGCTTGAGAGATCCCCTAAAACCGATGATGCGGTCCTGGAGAGCAACGGAATAAAAATATTCTGCAACAAAGAGATCCAGGAGGATATAGACGAGTTCAAGATCGATTATATTGATAACGATTACGGGAAAGGTTTCATTATAAACAACCCCAGGGCGCGGTGCGGTTCAGGGTGCGGCAGTTGCGGGTGATCTGAATGTTCCCCGGTCTTGGCAAGGGTATCAATCCCCGCAAAATGGCGGCGATGATGAAGCAGATGGGGATCGATATCAATGAGATAGAGAATGTGGAAGAAGTCATCATCCGGACGCCCCAGAAGGATATCGTATTCAGGGACGCGCAGGTCACAGTGATGGATGCAAAGGGCATGAAGACCTATCAGGTCGTAGGTACGCCCCAGGAAGTGGCGCGCGAGGTAAAAATCCCGGAAGAAGATATCAAACTTGTGATGGAACAGGCAAAAGCCACTGAAGCTGATGCACGGAATGCGCTCAAGGAAACAAAAGGGGATATTGCCGCAGCCATCCTGAAGCTCAGTAAGACAGGTTAAGTTTTAGCATGGATAATAGAAAGATAGGATTTATCGGTACCGGGAAGATGGGTGAGGCGCTCATCAGGGGCATTATCGCGGCAAAGCTCGCCCTGCCTTCGTGCATCTATGCGAGCGATATGGATTACGCCAAACTGGAGCTGCTGGAGAAGGAATATAAGATCAACATCTGCAGGGATAATTGTGATGTTATACTGGGTTCGGATATCATAGTAATCGCAGTAAAACCGCAGACTGTCCCGGCTGTTTTAGAGGAGATAAAGGACTCCATAAAGAAACAGCTCATTGTATCGATAGCAGCAGGGGTCACGATAGATACCTTTGAGAGCGCCCTGCCCCGCGGTGCGAAAGTAGTGAGGGTAATGCCCAACATAGCAGCGACCGTGAGGGAGACAGCCAGTGCGATAAGCCTGGGAAGCGCGGTCTCAAAGGAAGATGCTGCCGCTGTAAGTGAGATATTTAACTCCATCGGCAGGTCTGTAATAATACCGGAGCACCTCATGGATGCAGTTACGGGATTATCCGGGAGCGGACCTGCGTATATCTTCATGATAATAGAAGCGCTTGCCGACGGGGGCATACATGAAGGTCTTGACAGGAACACCGCAAAACTGCTTGCAGCCCAGACAGTGCTCGGAGCTGCTAAGATGGTGCTTGAAGGCGGGACACATACAGGGGAATTGAGGGACATGGTGACATCACCAGGCGGGACAACGATAAGGGGCATCCGGGTCATGGAAGAGCGCGGGGTCCGCGTCGCTATGATGAACGCCGTGATCGCTGCGTGTGAGCGGTCAAAGGAACTGGGCAGAAAGAAATGAATCTGATCTCTGAGATAGAGAGAAAAGCAAAGATTAACCATGCAAGGATCGGGCTCGGAATAGGGCAGGTCTCAGAGAGGCTCATTAAAAGCGCTGAAGATGCAGGCGAATATGCTGAAGTTGTACTTGTGGGCAATGAGGAACAGATAAAAGCCGCGGGAACGGACCTTGAGATAATTCATTCCACTGAGCCATCGAAAAAATTAATACAACTCCTTGCGGGCAAAGAGATAGACGGTGCGGTAAGGGGTACGCTCAGTGCCACGAAAACCCTTTCCATACTGAAAAGCACATTTGACATGGAAAAATTATACAGGGTCTCGCTGCTTGAGACCGCGGATAATGTGCCTTTTTTCCTGGCACCCGTTGGGATCGATGAAGGGATTTCAGCCGCTGATAAGATCGAGTTGATAAACCGCGGCGCTGCGTATATCGCCCGGCTTGGCATTGAGGCAAAGGTCGGGATCCTTTCCGGTGGAAGATTTGAAGATAAGGGCAGGGCTGAGCGCGTTGACAGGACGCTTGAAGAGGCGGAAATTGTCACAAAAAAGGTCTGTGAGATGGGGATTGATGCCAGGAACTACTCAATCCTTATAGAGGATGCTATACGGGAAGCTAATTTTATCGTTGCTCCTGACGGCATCTCAGGCAACCTTATTTTCAGGACGCTCGTGTTCCTCGGAGGAGGTCACGGCTACGGTGCTCCTGTGCTTATGGATAAAGTGTTCGTGGACACATCCAGGGTAAAAGAGGATTCAAGCAGGGCTATCATGCTGGCGAGCGCGCTCAAAAGACCCGATATCTGATGTCACTCAGAGATCTCCTGAAAGACAAACTGCCGCAGGAAAAGCTCTCTTTTCTCCCTAAAGGCTTTGAGGTCATCGGGGACATAGCGATCATCAACATCCCTCAGTCCCTTGATAATGAGAAGTACCTTATTGCAGAGGCGCTGGCATCCCACAGGAGGGATGTCGGGGTGATCCTCAGGAAGACGGACAAGCTAAAAGGCGAGAAGCGCGTAGGCGGATTTGAGTTCCTGCTCGGAAATAGGACATCGACGGTCCACAGGGAGAATAACTGCATTTTCCATGTGGATCTGGCAGAAGCGTACTTCTCAGGTAAGATGTATTTTGAGCGGAACAGGATAGTGCAGACGGTGAACGACGGCGAGGATGTACTTGTTTTGTTCTGCGGCGTTGGACCGTTCCTGATACCTATCTGGAAGATGAAAAACGTAAATATAACCGGGCTTGATAATAACCCTGCTGCGTGCGCTTTATTCAAAAAGAACGCAGAGATCAATCGCATCGAGGCTAATATCCTCCTGGCAGATGCGAATTCAGTGCCTTATCTCTTCAAAAAACCCTTTGACAGGATAGTGATGCCGACACCGTACGGTCAGGACCATTCCCTGACACTTTGCCGCACCATATTGAAGCCTGAGGGTATCGTACATTTTTACACGTTCAAGAAGGATTTCGAGATACCCCATTTTAAGAGGTTACTTGAAGAGAATGGATGGCAGATCGAATTTTATCGCAAATGCGGCGGAGTTGCCCCCAGGGTAGACAGGTATGTTTTCGACCTGCTTAAACAGTAACGTAGATAAGTTCATCAGGTATATCATGAGAATACAGGACAGGATATATGCTTTCGAACCCGATCGTTACTCTCCTTTACAGCTTTGCTTTGTACATGTTAGCGATGTTTATTTTCCTGGGGATCTCAATCGGCTTCCACGAACTGGGGCATGTTCTTTTCGCCAGGTTAAACCATCTTGAGTACAGGATCTTATACAATAAAGGTAATTTAACAGTATCTGCGGACTGGGACAGGATAAGGGATAAGAAGGTCTACGGGCACATGCTGGGCATTATCTTCGGACTGCCGCCTATCATTGCTGGAGGGTGGCTGTATTCCACGCCCCTGCTCCTGCTGCCGTACCTTCTTGCATGCTACGATGATTTCGGCGCTGTAGCCAGAGAAATGCTTGGATGCAGAAGGATATTCGGGCTGGGCTGAACATTATATAAAATTACCATAACCATCTGTATGCAGCACATCTGAGGTTGCGCGCCTGCGGTTTGCTGTTGGGGAAGTGGGGGTTAGTTAAAAGAGTGCTTACCGAGGCCCGCAACGTCGATTTAATAGTTTTTCAGAGCATATATAGCTTTTGCTACTAACCTGTGGGTATAAAATGCATGCCCATAAAGCAAATATAGGTGATAAAATATGTTACCTGCCAGGAGCAAAACGTGATTTCTGGACAGGGAAAGATGATTAACCGCCGTACCAAAACGGCAGGGAAAGAATACGACCGCTTTTTTATCTATGTGCCTACCGAGGTCGCAAGGGACGGGCTGTTCCCGTTCAAGGAAGGCGATAAATTAACTATCATAGTGGATACTGATAATAAGCGACTTATAATAGAGAAAAGCAAATAAATCCAGATTTACTTCAGGGTTCTCAATCGGTCCAGTAACTCCGGAGCGCTGGTGAAGAGCACGACCGACCGTTCTATCATAAGATTTACCGTACCCTCGATGCCCAGTGTCCTGAAGTCCGTCCTTAATCCAAGCACGGGTTTACCCTTTGCATACGCATATCCTATCTCCCATGCAGTGCCCGAATCCACGTCCGCTCCATCGAGTACAGCCACCAGGATATCTGAGTTTTCTATTGCATCCAGGTTCTTATCGAAAATTATCTTCTGTCTGTTTTTTTTATCTTTAATGTTGTTTGAGTCCTCCTGGGGCAGGAACACACTGAAACCCTCTCTCTTTATCTCATCCCTGAGCTTGTGGTTGAATTCACACTCAGCTTCAGAAAAAAGTGATGCTGCGAGATAGATATTTTTCATATGGTAATATAGTCCTGATAATAAAATAAACCTTCTAAAGCTGTGTTATTTGACCCGGTATATCTCTGTATATTCTCTATAAACCCTATCGAAGTATCGTTCATCCTCGAATTTATCAAGCCCGGTTTCGTATTTTGCAAGTTCATTTTCCCCGACATAGATATACTGAACATCGTATTTTTTCAGAAGCAGGAGGGACTCGTTTATGTCTTTGGTAGAGTATATCTTATTGATGCCGCTCTCTCTTTCATTGACCTTGTCCCAGTTATAATTCCACACAATCTCATGGGATTTCCAGCCAAGAACAGTCGGTATGCCGGTCATAGTGGCTATGGGCGAGGAATACTCGTATGCTTCACCCGGGGCTTCAAGGATGACGGGAGTTCCCTGTATGTTCTTATTTATCCACTGTATCGCCGCGTAATCGCCCCGGTGCATGCTCTGCATGTATTTTGTCCCATCAAGAGTACCATTCCCGGTGTTGCCGAATATTTTCGCCCCGGCACCTGATGTCCAGCTTACGGTAGAAGCGATGGGGTGCACAAGTGAGGCGAACACAAGGAGAATCAGGATTGCAGTCCATGCGGCATATGCTGTTTTCATATGCCTGCGCACATAGTAGACACCATATGCAGATGCCACCCCCCATAGAAACCAGACCTGGAGGTAGAGCTTCATCTGGGTGTTGAACCTCTGTAAGGGCATGGCATCAACGACGTAGAGAACCTCAGGGAAAAGTGCGACAAGACCGCCTGCCACTATGAGAAGGAATGAGAAGCATTCTTCATGCCGCCCTCTTTGCTTCACGGCGCCGCAGGCAGCCAGGATTACAATGGCGGCAAGCAGTGGAAGCAACTGGAAATCCCATACCTGTGCGATTACGAGAGACAGGAAGAATGTAGAAGCCGCGTAAAGTACTGTGGATCCACTTTCTCTATTCACAGCGTAGTAAATAGAGAGATAAGATGCTATAATGAATACGAAAAGCCCGAAGACTTCCAGGAAGTTCGGAAGTTGCGTTCTCTGGACTGTCACCGGGAGTATGCCGAGGAATCCTCCGCTATTGCGGGCAGCATAGTAAGGGATATAGAAAATGATGCTCATCAAAGCGGCTATTCCTCCGTTCTTTATCATATCCTTAAAGCTTCTGCCAGTATCCGCATACTTTTCACCGGCTTTAATGAACAGGACAAAGCAGAAAACTGCAAGATAGGCGGGATATTCCCAGACATCAAGCCCCGCAAAGAACCCAAGGCTGAGCGCCGCGATGATAAATAGCGGGCTTGATATTCCTGCCTGCCTGTCTTTTAGCAGTCCAAGGTAAAGCAAAAGGAGCATGAGCTGGAAGGAGAAACCTATTATCTGTGCATGGAGGTTACCGTGGACAAAGGCATAATAGGGATAGAAAACAAAGGTCTGTGGTATAACGGTCGTCACCGCGGTCCAGAAATCAAAATCATACAGCCACTGCAACAGGTTGGGGGATAAGACAGGCGCATAGTGAATGAACCCTCCGGTAGAGTGCATAAGATAGGCAAGCAATTGCAGGAATCCTGAGAGCATTCCTGATATTGAGACAAAGACTGCGGCTGTGATACCGTAAAATGACCTCTGCGTGAGATTATAGCCAATGCCGTATGCTGCGCTTGCAGTGAGACCAAAAAAGGTCGCCACGGCAAGATTATAGGTAATGTTTGAAGGTATACCTGAGAGAACAGTCAGGATGGCAGCCTCAAGCTGCCCGAAGTAGTAATAATTAAGTGTCTCACCTGCAAGCCAGGGGTCAGCCGGAGGAAGATAGGCACTGTGAAGGATTGATTGCAGGAAAGCGTAATCCATGAAATCCTCCGAGGCTGCAGCAAGGATATCGGGCTTACGGGAGAGTATGAATGCCATGGCAGAAAAAGCCACCAGAAAGATGAGTTCTGCTTTTAGCACATCTTTTCTCCCGGGAAACGCCGGTTTTTTCCTGATCAGCACAAGAACAGATATGAGGAGCAGGATTATGAGAGCTATTGCTATGCTTATCTGTCCGAACCTGAGCAAGTGAAGGCTTGGAGGAAGCCAGGTGAAATATGTGATAAGCAGGATTCCAAGAAGCTTTGAGACTGTATAGCCCCTGTCAGGGAGCCACCGGCAAAGGTAAGATGCAATGGGAAGGGCGAGGAAGCCAGTTGATTCGATGACCAATAACCATATAAAAACAGAGGTAATTTCGTCCATCTCCTGTACTCCTCTTTTGTATACTATTCATTGGCTTAATAAGCCTTTTGCAGATTTGATGTAGAAATGTTTAAAAACGAATGCCGTTTATAGGGTATCAGCAAAATCAGATAGAAAGATTATTTAATAAAAAGGTGAAAGATATTGGATTTTCCTGATGTAATTTTAGTAAGATACGATGAACTTGCCCTGAAAAGCAATAAGGTCAGATCAAGATTTGAACAGATGCTGATAAAGAACCTGAAGGCGATGCTCGACGCAGACGGGTGCTCGTACTCCGGAATCAGCAAAGAGATGGGCAGAATATTCATACATACCGCAGACGAGAACGCCCTGAGAAGCGCAGCAAAGGTATTCGGCGTGGTATCTGCAAGCCCCGCTCATACCTGCGAGCCTTCGCTGGAATCGACGGCGAAGCTCTGCGCTGATTTAGCGGATGGTATCCTCAAAGAGGGACAGTCCTTTGCTATAAGGGCGCGGCGCGCCGGAAACCACGATTTCACTTCTCATGATATAGCCGTAGCCTGCGGAAATGCGGTATTTGAAAATGTAAAGAGGAATATAAGGGTCGATCTCGAAAATCCCGACGTGGAGATATTTGCTGAGATCAGGCAGAAAAAAGCGTACGTCTTTACTGGATGGGAAAAGGGTGCCGGGGGATTGCCGATGGGAACCCAGGGAAAGATGGTTGCACTCATCTCAGGCGGCATAGATTCGCCCGTCGCAGCCTGGCTTATGATGAAGCGCGGCTGCGAGATCGTACCGCTGTATCTTAATAACGAGCCGTTCTCGGATGAGACGACACGCGAGAGGGCGATACAGTGCATCGACGTGCTCCAGAAATGGTCACCGCAGAAAAAATTCACCATATACGAGGCTCCTCACGGCGAAAACCTCCTGGCATTCCTGAGCAACTGCGATAACAGGCTGAACTGCGTGCTGTGCAGGCGGATGATGTACCGCATCGCATCCGAGGTCCTGAAACTGGAGGGCGCGCATGGCATTATCACAGGCTCCTCCCTCGGTCAGGTCGCATCCCAGACATCGCAGAACATGCTTGCTGAGATGTACGGCATGGAATATCCCATCTATCATCCCCTCATAGGGCTGGATAAGCTTGAGATAACTGATATCGCACGGATGATCGGCACATTTGAGCCTTCGACGAAGCCAGCCACATGCTGCATGGCAGTGCCTGAGTACCCCTCAACAGCGGCTAAAACGCAGGAAGTGGTCGAGGCTGAGAAACTGATAGATGTACCTTCGCTTGTGGACGCAATGGTGAAGAACCTAAAGAAATTCACACGCTAGACCACGGGCGTTAGAACTGCTAGAACTACCTCTGTTCCTTATCTCATGAGCGTAAATACCAGATCGGTCAGCCTCTCAAAGGGTTTAACGGCAGGAAGGGCGTACCTGCCGAGCCATTTCTTCATACCGAACTGCACCTGTCCTTTCAGGATCGCAAATTTCATCTTGGTCTCGGAGAAGTCGGCATTGTAGATGAGGGTATGGTCGGATACGATGCCACTCCGGGGCTCCCATTCCCTGTTTATCCTGTTCTTCACCCTCTCATAGAGAGCTGTGCCTGGAAGGGGATACGGCATGGTGAAGGATAAGTAATCAAGAGGAAGTGAGGTGGCAAAACTCAGGGTATCCAGAACGGTCTTGTCTGTCTCACCCGGATAGCAGAGGATAAAGAATGCACCGGTTTTGAGACCTGCAGCATGGGCAGCATCTACTGCTCTGCGTGCCCTGTCTACTGTTATCTTTTTGTTCATCAGCTTAAGGATAGAATCATTGCCTGATTCTATCCCGAAGAATATCCTGTCGCAGCCAGCATCTTTCATAGCAGTCGCGGTATCCTTATCGATCGAATCCACCCTTCCCAGGCACTCCCATCTGAAATGGAGCCCTCTTCTTCTTATCTCCTCGCAAAACCCAAGAACCCGCTCGCGTCTGAGCGTGAATACATCATCAGCGAAATGTATCCTGTCGTATCCGAATGAAAGCGCCTGCTCGACCTCATCTGCCACGTTCTCAGGCGACCTCTCGCGGTAGGAGAGATCAAAAACTGCATTGCTGCAGAATTCGCAACTGAAAGGGCAGCCCCTGGTAGTGATAATAGTAGTGGCGGCATATCCGGACCTTCTTTTCCAGTGCTCAATATAACTTTTGTTCGGGAGCAGGTCGCGCGCCGGAAAAGCTATCCCATCAAGGTTTGTCTCCAGCTCGCGGCGCCCGGTGAAAACATGTTTCGGTTCCCCCGTGCTTCTTCTGCGATACACGATTCCGGGTATGGAGCTAAAATCATGGTCGTCCTCATACGCACTGAGAATCTCCATCATGGCATGCTCCCCCTCTCCTCTCACCACGATGTCGAAATCATCCATGAAAGAGGCGGGGTCACATGAGGGCAGGGGTCCGCCTGCAATGAGTAAATCGCAGAAATCCCTCAAATATTTTGCGAACCAGACGCTCTCCTTCCGCATTGTCACCATGCTGTATATCCCGATAATATCAGCGCCTGAAGCCCTGGCTCTCCTCAGGGCATCCTCCCTGCCCAGGAAGGTACAGTCCAGAATACTGACATCGTGACCCGCTTTTCTGAGACTGGCAGCGACGTAAGCCACACCGAGAGGAGGAAAACGGAATATGGACCTGTCACCAGCTGGGTTGAAGTAAGGGTATATGAGGAGCACGGAGATCATATACGTGCGCTCCCTACATGGATGCAGTACGCGAAATGAACCGCATGCGGGGGCAGCACGTAAGCAAGCCCGGACCATGCAAGGCGGCTTTTGATGAATTCCCGCCCCCTGAACATCCTTGACCCCTTTATTCCCTTTAGCGTGAACTTTATACCGTCCCTGGAATCAACAAATGATGCCTCATCCGCAGAGGTCTCATCCCATGTTCCTATTGCTTCTCCTGTAAGGGATATTCCGTTTGAATCACAGTATCGATCAAAACAGGTCGCGCCCTGCTCGTTCAGGATTATCACTTCACTGCATCCGTTCTTTTTCACCCTGCTTATATCTGCGCTGATGGATACTGTGCTCTCCTTTAGATCAATGGTGTATGTCACGCATACCAAGCCTGCCGAGACCACCTCATCGAATCCGGTTTCTACACCACAGATGCGGCTTACTGTTTTAAAAGCAGGCATAAGTATGCCCCTGAATCCGGGATGTTCCCGGTGCAGCCCGTGGAACCACTCTTTTATTTTGTAAAAGGCTTCGCTGTCGATCTTTTTGTTACCCACTATCGCCATCCTCTCCACGAGGTTCAGGTCATAATCGACCTTAATAACAACCGTATCTCTATTTTTTTCTGCGGTTACGTGCCTGCTGCCGGGGAAGACAGCCTCATGCCCGAACTTGAGAACAGGTACTCCGAATCCGACCCCTTCCTCTGAAAGATCTTTATTTCTATAGATAAGCACAGGTCCTTTCTGGATCCTTGAGGAAGGGTAGTCCCCTGCTCTGCTGCCAATCAGGAGAGATATTTCCCCTGATATTGGAATCCTTACCTGCTCAGTTGAAATATCACTTATGGATATATTATTGACAGGTACTTTCATACCTGTCCCACCCATATCCGTACATACAAATACAATCCAGAGAGCAGTGCAAATACCCATAAAGTGAATGAAAGCCTCATCACTGTCACTAACTTAACTCTCAGCTTTGCCACCCCTAAAAAGACCAGGTTTATGTATGTCCACAGAGCGATAACTGCAAGCCCCAGCGTATGATGTGCCAGCATTTCGCCTTTGAAAAATATGCCTGGAGTTCCATGTTCAAGATAGCCGAGCAATGAAGGCAGCATCACACTGGCTATAGCTATTATCTGTATCGGGACGGCTATTCTCATGGTCATGCAGTGCCTTCCAAGTTCCCTCTTTTTTGCGAGATACGCTGCTCCGGATACAATTATTATTAGCAGTATCTGGACGGCAAGGTTTGCCATTGCGAGAGTCTTAACTTCAATAACCATCTTTCACCCGGTAGGTTCCCACGGCAGCAGGAAATTCGGAAAATGTTTTTAACAATGGATTGGTGCAGAAGTTATAAAAGTCTTATGCCGTCTTTTGAGAAAGTGCAATGGAATGTATGCTAATAATACCATCAATACCTCAAACCCCGCAGTTTCTTTTGGCAATTTCCCGCGGGATTCTTTTATCAGCGCCACCATATCTTCTGGATCGAGGTAACCGACATGCCTCGCAGTCTCTTTCCCCTGAGGGTCCAGGAATACAACAGTGGGATAATAGGCTATACCGTACTTGCTCTCGATATCGATCCTTTTCTGTGTATCAACCTTTATTGCGACAAAATCCGCCATCTCCGAGACCACCCGCGGATCGGGGTACGTCCCCTCCTCCATGGCAATGCACGGCTGGCACCAGTCTGCATAGAAATCCATGATGACAGGCTTGTCCACCGCTCCTGCCGTTAGGATGCCCTCCTCGTAGGTGAACCAGCGCGTGGGTTCTGCTGCGGCAAGCGTAAACGACATTGAAAGAAAAAATAGCAGATGCATTTTTATGGATTTCATTGCAGAAGATTTGACTCTCGAATATAAATCTTATTCGAAAAAGATTGCTTTTATCTCTATATAAGCATAGCAGCTACAAATATAATCATAATCCCGGAATTGGAGATTCTTCCCCGGGTTCCCGGCAGTATCACAAGGTTATTAAAAATATTTATATAATCAGGATGAGAATCAGAATCTTATGAAAAGAGTATTGTTTATATCGGGAATAATAATCTTCGCGATTGGCGGCTTTTTTTTCATGGCAGGTTATAATGGCATTCAGGAACTGGCACTCAAATTTACAATATATTCTCAGGAAGCGTACCAGCAATATAAAACCATGGAGATTGCAGGCGGCATATCGGCTGTTATAGGTATACTGATAGCTTTAGCGGGAATATTTGAGAAAAACGATCATTAGAACGGTTAAGGCATTTGCTGATTTGAATTATAGGAGCATCTGGTTCATCCGCGTCCATCTGCGGTTTTAATAGCTTTCGTTTTAGTATCCGTCTGTACAGCCGTCTCCCCCAGCACCCTCTTCACAAGCGGCGCATCCCCGAACACATCCTCTCTCTTGCCCTTCCCGTTGATATAGACTGCTACCAGAGTTATTGTAAGACCGATAGAGGGGTTAGCTTCGGTAACGCTCATGCCCACAAGTGCTATTGCGCCTGCCAGCATGCCCCGTAGCGCGCCTTTCCTGTACGATTCTATCTTCGTCCTTCGATATATGCGGATATCACGCAAGGTAAGGAAGATTATGGAGAAAAAACCGAAAACTGCGATATATGTGTATATCATACCATGCTTGCTAATTTCTCAGGTTTTGTTCGCTTAAGGTACTCTTTTATCATCGCAGGGAAGGATTTTGCGTTCACAAAGCGCAGACCGAGCTGCTCAGCCCATTTCTGGATGCCGATATCGCTTGCCACGACCGCGGCATCAAGCTCTTTTGCAAGCAGCAGCACGTCGATATCCGGCGCGCTGTCCAGGATACCGTAGCGCAAAGCGTTCCTGTATTTATCCCTGAACTTGCTTATGGTCTCGCCGATGACATGGCGCTCTATTTCAGGCTCGATCTCATGCCTGGTTTTTGCCTTGGTGGTCCTGAAAAGGCATTCTGTGGCAGCCTCCCATATCGCCTCCTCAGCCACGTCCATGCCTTTGTTTATCCTTCCGCGCATGAAATCGACGTAATCGTAGAATATCTTGGACGGTATCTTGACCTCGTACCTGTCAGGTGTCTTTTTAACAAGCCAGGTGTCTATCTTGGCAAGCGTCTCCTCGTCGCACCCGTTGTTCTTCGCGAAATCCCTCATCTCATTGTACACCGAAGGGAACGGTATATAGCAGCTTATTCCCAGGTGCAGGCGCGCCTCGGCTATGATATCGAGGATACCTCCCATGGCGACACATAGCGTTCCTCCCTCAAGCTCCCTCGTCTGGGTATCGGTGAGCGCGCTGGTATCTAAAACGAATCGCTGGCGAATCATATTATATAATTATCTTTATCGAGCTAAGAAACTTTCGGAGAGGGGAAAGGTTTATCAACAAACGGAATTATTGTGAGGCTACACAAACTCACTGGAGGACAAATCACATGGGAAAAACCGGCACAACAAAATGGGGCAGGATAAAGCACCGGAAAGGACAGGTTATACTTGTCCCGGAAGCTGAACTCACCCACAAACGCCCGGGTCCTGCGCAGAGGTACACATCAGCAGGCTCAAAGCGCAGGAAGATAGCACGCTCACCAAAAGCTGTTGTTAAGGCGTAATCTTTTTTGATATCGGATAGACTGCCTCTGGCGTCTATCTGCACCTGGTTTCTGGTATGATGTTAGGACCTGTTCAGTTCCTGTTCAGCGAAAACATCATTATATACCTGCAAAGCCTGGGGAACCCTTCCATCGATAAATTATTTATTGCTATAACCACAGCAGGAAGCCTGCCCGCTTACTTTGCGCTCTCCTCTCTCATTTTCTGGTGCTTCAATAAAAAAACAGGCATACGATCGATGTACTTTATTCTCCTCCTGGCGTTTGCGGATATTTTTGCAAAAAACCTGTTCGATATGTCAAGACCGCCGGAATACCTCCACAAGATACAGGTGGACGGAACAGGCTTCCCGAGCGGGCATGCGCTGATCTCCGCAGGTTTCTGGGTGTACCTGGGAACCAGGGTTAATAATAGATACCTTATCCCTGCCGGCGCAGCAATGGTTTTTTTAGTCTCACTTTCCCGCGTCTATCTTGGGGTGCACTATGCAGGTGATGTTGCAGGTGGGATACTATTCGGATGCCTGATTTCTCTGGTCTATATAAAGACAGAGCCCGGTATCTTCAAAAGGATGCAGAGCCTGGGCAGCAGATCAAAATATTTTGCCGCTATTATAATCCCCTGTATATTGATAGCAACCGCAACTATGCAGCATGCTCTTTTAAAAGAGCAGATAGAGATCGGGGCTATTATGGCATCTATAGGAATCGGTTATCTTGTGGAGGAGGAGCATATACGTTTTGAGGATGCAAGGACCAATAAGCAAAAGATTAAAAGAGCGATTACAGGAGTATCCCTTCTGTCAATCACTTATCTGATTAGCAGTTTAATCCTGGCAAGCCAGTATCTTGTAATAAATTATATTGTACTGGGATTGACAGCTACAGTTATTGTCCCGCTTGCATTCACAAAGGTTGAATCCACTGTGAAATGATCGATGCTCAGATTGTACAGCTGTGGTGTTAAAATAAGCTCCCGGTCTACTGTTCCCACTGTTAACACCACAATTACCGATAGCCCCCTTGAATCTATTTTCTTTAAATAGTTCCCATCGGTTAGATAGTTCCCATCGGCGTTACTATTGCCGTTGCTGTCGGTGATACTGTCGGTGACGCTGTAACCATAACTGCTGTAATAGTCGGATATGCAGCTGTTCCTGAAGTTGTTGCCATGGTTGTTGCATTTACTGTTCCTGTCACCGTCCCGGTCGGAGATATCGTTGCTGTTGCATACGGTGTGACTGTCGCAAACGGCGTCTCTGTCATTGTTGGTGTCGTTATTATGAACGGCGTCTCTGTCACCATTGGTGTTACAACCGGTGTTACAACCGGTGTTGGTGTTTGATTAGTTGGTGCCAAACACCCGCTCAACAATATCACAGCTCCAACTAACCCTACAATTAATATTTTTCTCATCAATTCACCCCATCAGTTAGTATAACCATAACCAATATTTATCATTTTCGGACTTTATTATATGGGAATCCCATATGCTAAATTAGATAAGCCCCTAATTACAACTCTGAACAGGTATTTATGCTGACAGGAAGAGTCCAACACGAGCTTGAATTATTAAAGAGGCACATAGTAGTATTAAAAAAGGTAATGGACAGCGGACCTATCGGGATAATGAAGCTCTCCCTGGAGACCGGGATACCTGACCATCTTGTACGGTACTCGCTGCGTGTCCTTGAGCAGCAGAGGCTTATTGCCCCGTCCACCCAGGGCGCTGTTGCGACAAAATCGGCTGAAGCGGCATACGCTGAGTTCATGGCAGAGCTTGAGAAGATAAGCGAGATGACTGAGGAGATAAAAAAGATCGGTTTTGGATGAAATCTGTCAAAAATACAATTACCGGGAGATAACTATGCCAGATGTGATTAAAAAAGATGCTGCAAGCATTGTTACAAAAGTAAGCGATTTTATCTGGGATATCCCTATGAGCTACAGACCCGGAATGAGAGTCCCGGGGCGTATCTTCGTCTCCTCAAAACTTCTTCAGAACCTTGAGAAGGATACCCTTGACCAGACCGCAGGCGTGGCTACCCTGCCGGGTATCCAGAAATATGCCATGGCGATGCCTGATGCTCATTCAGGTTACGGCTTTCCGATCGGCGGGGTGGCGGCTTTTGACAGGGATACGGGGATAATAAGCCCTGGCGGTGTGGGATACGATATCAACTGCGGTGTCAGGATAATCAGGACCGACCTCTCCATAGGTGAGGTGCGCCCTCGGATGAGGGAACTGGTGGAGCAGCTTTTCCATGCTGTACCCTCGGGCGTGGGCTCAAAGAGCAAGCTTCGCGCCTCTGATAAAGAGCTGACTGACGCCTTTCTCTACGGTGCAAGATGGGCTGTCGAGAGCGGGTACGGTGTGAAGGAGGATACCGAGCACTGCGAGGAGAACGGTTTCATGATAGCCGCCGACCCGTCAAAGGTGAGCGATAAGGCACGGAAAAGGGGCAAACCCCAGTTCGGGACGCTGGGCAGCGGCAACCATTTCCTTGAGGTGCAGTACGTGGACGAGGTGTACGATGAGGGTGTGGCGAAGGCATTGGGTCTTCATAAAGGGCAGGTCACGGTAATGATACACTGCGGCTCCCGCGGCGCAGGTCACCAGATATGCGAGGACCACCTCAAAACGCTTGAGAGGGCTGTGCACAAATACGGCATCGTCCTGCCTGACAGGCAACTTGCATGCGCGCCTGCGGAATCCACCGAAGGACAGAATTATTTTAAAGCCATGGCTGCAGGCGCGAACTATGCGTGGGCGAACAGGCAGGTCATCACCCACTGGGTGAGGGAGGTGTTCACGAAATTCTTCGGACGGGATGCGGATGATCTTGGAATGCATCTTATCTACGATGTGGCGCATAACGTGGCGAAGCTTGAGGAACACACGATAGACGGGAAAAAGAAGATGGTCTACGTGCACAGGAAAGGAGCTACGAGGGCATTCCCGCCTGGGCATCCCGATGTTCCTTCGGTTTATAGAAATGTAGGTCAGCCCGTACTTATTCCCGGCAGCATGGGCACGCCATCGTTCGTACTGCACGGGACAGAGAAGGCGATGGAGCTCACGTTCGGGAGCGCATGCCACGGCGCAGGCAGGGTATCGAGCAGGTCTGCGGCGCTTAAAACACTGAATGGTGAAACCATACAAAAAGAGCTGGCAGAGAGGGGCATATCCGTGATGGCGACCCAGCCTTCTATAATAGCAGAGGAGGCTCCCTCGGTGTACAAGTCGAGCGAGGATGTAGTGGACGTAGTTCATCAGCTGGGGATTGCGCGAAAGGTGGTAAGGCTCATGCCTGTGGGAGTGGCGAAGGGATAGTTAAAGAATGAAGAAAAGATATGATAAGAATGGATAAATTATTATTCTTGGGTTCTGGTGCCTCTGTCTGCGCTGGCGCTCCAACTTTTAGCAATTTCAGGGAAAAAGCAGAAAAAATATCTGAGAAGAAGCATAAAAAAACCTTGGATTTTTGGAGAGACAATTATAAGGACTATAATATCGAGGAATATTACACTGCAATTGAAATGAGAGAATTATGTATCCTTCCTACGGAGATCACTAGCCAAGATATTATAGAGTTAATTGCAACTACCATCGAGAGATCATTGAAAAATCATAAAAGAACACCTCATTATTATTTAGCGAATAGAAAGGAATTAGTAATAATAACCACAAATTGGGATTATTTATTGGAATCTTATGGTAAGAGGCTTGAGAAAGGGTCTATAGATTATTATGGAATAGAAAAATATAGCAAACCCTTGGAAGATCCATGGGAGGAATTTCCATACAAGATATTCAAACTACATGGATCGCTAAATTGGGGTATTTGTAAAAATTGTAATAAAATATATTACTTTGACCAAAGAGATTATGTAGATTTAAAAAATGGCACTGCAACATGCAAAACCTGCAAGAGTCAGTTACAACAACATATTGTACCACCTACTTTCTCAAAGCTGGAAAGAGAAAAAAGAAACCAAGATAAAGAACAACTCAATAATATCTGGCGCGAAGCATCTCACTATTTAGCTTCTTGTGAATATCTTTATTTTATTGGATATTCTTTTCCTGAAACAGATGCACAAATGAAAATTTTTGTGACAAATGCTTTGCGAGATAACCAAAATTTAAAGAAGGTAATTGTAGTAACTAATCAAAAGTTTGGTAAAACAGAAGATTGATTTTGAGAATAAATATATTCCAATACTTTCAAGTATTCGAAAAGAGGCGGAGGTCAAATTCAATTATGATGGTTTCGAGAAAATTATAGAAGTAATATGATACTATATTGGAGATAGTATGATAATGTTTGAGAGAAAAGATAGAAAAGGTGATTAAAATGTCGGCTGAGATAAGAAAGGAGATTGAGAGATTATCCGTTGAACTTGAAGATTTAAAAAGATCATCGCATATTGGGTTCAAAAAAGTATCCCCAGAAATCAAGCTAAAGAGATACCATGCGCTGTTAGATAGGATCTCGAAGTGCCCTGAAGTCGATGTTACACCGGATGAACTTATTTCTTCACTTAAGCGGAAGGAATATTGAATGGATATTACTCTGGATAGCAATGTGCTGGTATATGCTTTTGTTCCACCCATTCACAAAAACAAAAAGATGCGTGAGGAATGGAAGGATTTGCACGGTAAAGCTAAGAAAATCTATGAGGACATAGTCGAGGAAAAGCACAGATTAATACTGCCTTTTGCAGTTATTGTAGAAGTTGCCTCTGTGATTTCGATGCTGACGGGAAAGGAAGAATACGGGAAAGATGCTGCACTGGAGATTGAAGATTCTGCTATGATGGTGCTTTTTGATTCTGATTTAAAGGATAGGGCTCTTGATTATGCAGTAAAAATCAAGGCAGGCGGTTTTGATAACCTGATAGCGATAACATCCATTCTGTATGGAACAACTTTAATCACAAATGATAAACCATTTTATGATAAATTAGCTCCTTTTTCAGATGAATATCAGTTTAAAGTTACGTTTTTCAGAAATCTCAATATAGATGCTTTAAAATTATAATATTATCAAAATATCTCTTATGCCCTACGCATCACAAGACAGACAGGAATTCATTAAGCGCACAAATCTCAAACAGGACGCGCGGGTACTTGACTTCGGAGGAACGCTCTCAGGCGAGCTTTCCGGCGCGATATGTGCGCTCACGTCATCAAGACAGGTAGCAAACGCCGTCCTCGTAAAACCGGATCGCCTGCCCTTTAAAGATTCAACCTTTGATGCTGCGGTCTCCTACCATTACTTTGATCTAATACCATCTGACATGCAGAGCCATGTGTTCAGGGAAATCGCAAGGGTACTGAATAAAGAGGCGGTCTTCTCCTTCATGATACTGCTGTGGGCGCCGCAGAACGAGGCGCAGAGATCAAGCCTGCTGTTCAGCGAACTCCTGAAGAGCACGGGTGTTTTGTATTCCCATGAGTTCGAGGACGTAAGCAGGCGGCTTTTTGCCCATGGTTTCAGTGAAATAACAGTTGAGACCATAAAGCGAGATATAATGATACCCAGGGATTTTATCAGGTCGCACCTGCTGATGCTCGGTGAACTTCTGAAAAAAGAGAGAGAAGAAGGCGGTACTGGCATCAAGGTGCTTGCACGGCAGTATTTCGCCCAGGTGAATGGACACGGCGAAGCCATGCTGCCGGCACTGCATTTTACGGCAAGAAGATCATGAGAAAGAAGCATCTTGAGATCCTGCTGGAGCAGGTGAAAGGCTTCAGGGCGCCAGAGCCTTCAAAGGAGCAGTATGCCACGCCTGCGACCGTAGCCGCGGAACTGCTGCATTTTGCGTCCATGAGGGGGGATATCACGGATACTGTCTATGACCTGGGGTGCGGAAGCGGTATCCTTGCTATCGGGGCAAAGCTCCTGGGAGCAGAAAAGGTTATAGGTTTTGATGATGATAGAGACGCACTTGAGATTGCACGGGCAAATGCGAAGAGACTCGGCGTTGATGTCGAGTTCGTATGCAGCAGCATAAACGACGTATGCGGAAAAGCGCATACAGTAGTGATGAATCCTCCGTTCGGCGCCCAGGTACGGGGAAGCGACCGCCCTTTTTTGAGGAAAGCCCTCGAATTGAGCAGCGTGGTTTATTCCATACACAACGCCGGAAGCAGCGAATTCATAAAAAAATTCATTAGCCCGTCAGTCGTAACAGATTATCGATTAATCGATTTTCCCATAAAGAGGACATTCAGATTCCATACGAAGGAAATACAGATCATAAAAGCAGAGATATATAGAATAGAGAGAAGAAGATAGAGGGATTATTATTAGGATCAAGAGAAAGAAGGTAACAAGCAGGAGAAAGCTTGGAAAAGGCGAAATAAAAGGGAAGCCAGAGAGAGCAGAGGAGAAAGAACCCGAGGAGATGGAAGAATTACCCCAGGAAGCCGGGGAAGAGGTAGAACAGCCCGAAGTACAGCCCGGGGAGCAGATTGAAGAACCTCCTGAGGAAGAGCCCGAAGAGAAAAATATCGTGCTGCCTGGGGACCTTATCGGGACCTCGGAGGAGTTCACTCCGAAAAGCGGTACTTTTGTGGATAAAGGGAACATATATGCAGCCACGACAGGGGTTGTAAAAATAAATACTAGGGAGCGTTCTATCTCAGTCATGCCTGTTACTAACGTGCCCCCTCACCTGCAGGCAGGAGATATCGTAGTTGGCCAGGTTACAGACGTTAAAGACTCGGTCGCGCTGGTCGAGATAGCAAGTATCAAAGGCAGGGGAGAGCGCGAGATTGTGAACGCAGAACAGGCTGCAATCCACGTCTCAAACGTCAAGGACGCTTACGTAAAGGAGTTATCCTCAGAGTTCTCGCCATTTGATATAGTCAAGGCGAAAGTAATAGACATGAGGAATATGCGCCTTTCCACTGTAAATAAAGAGCTTGGAGTCATGAAAGCTTATTGCAGCAACTGCAGGACAGTGTTAAAGAGAGATAACAGCAAGCTTAAATGTCCCAACTGTGGCAGGATCGAGACGAGAAAAATATCATCTGATTACGGGACAGGCATTGTTTAGGTGAGATCATGGAACTTACTATCTTAAACAAGACTAAAAACGAGATCAGCATCAAGATCGCGGGGGAGACACATACTCTCCTCAACGCACTAAAGACCGCCCTGTTAAATAATAAGCATGTCGAGATAGCGACGTACGATATCAAACATCCTACTATAAGCGATCCTGTGCTTTTCGTGAGAACGGACGGCGCTGATCCGATAGGAGCTATCAAAAAAGCATCCGGTGAACTTGCAAAGGAATGTGACGAGTTTATCAACCTTTTTAAGAAGAAGACGAAGGATTAATTAAAGCCGCGCATTCCTCATCGATAAGATCGTCAACTGCTACGCCGTGTTCCAGCGCGACAAGGATGGCACTGACCTCTATCACAACGAGTTTCGACAGCTCCTCCTGTTTTTTATTTATCAGTGATATCACCTTCCTTTTTTCCATCCCTGTGCCTGCGATTATACGCTCGATAACCCTGTCGAAGATGGTCTTTCTCTCAAAGATGCTTGAATCAGGTTTGAATCCAGATGGTATCTCGACCGAGTTTAAATCAAAGGCAGGCTTAACCAGGTCTCCGTCCCTTTTTATCAGCCCTGCTTTTTCGGCATTACCCAGTACGTTCTTTGCCTGCTCAGGATTGAACCAGTTCAGGTCGATGGAGAGCGCAAGCACAAGCTCACTCTCTTTAAGTGCTTCTTTCCCTTTTCTTTTGAAGGGGACAGCAACTGAATAAAGCAGATCAGACATCGGGTGAGTTCCGTTTTATCTCATCGACAATAGTATCTGCTATCCGTTCACAATCGGTCCTTCCCATGCCGTCGATGTGGTGCACTTTCATCGTAAGTATGCCGTTCTCGAGCTGCGCGCGAACTATGTACGAATCCCCCTTGAACGGGACCCGGTCGAACTTTTCATCCAGGAAAGAGTACTTGAGGGTTACCCTGAAATCAATAGTCCCTTCAGCCTTTACTTCCCCGAGCACGCTCCCAAGGGTGTCATCATTAAGCGGAGAGAAATTGACGCTTCTATCTGTGATATCGATATTTATGCTTCTTTTTGCTTTGATGGGGCGACCCTTGAGGTCGGGAGAATCTGTGATGAAAGTCCCGAATTTTCCATCCATGCCTGCTAATGTTTTCACTATATAAGGAAGGTCTGCTCTGAAATTATATTTCCGCTCAAACTCCGGTTTCTGGGGGAACTCATGATAAGTGCGCTTCATGGTATGTTGTATCGTCAGGGAATCTTAAAAACTTTCTGCTAAGGCGAGCTGCTATAACTTTTTACCGCGTCCCGCAGCGCCCCCACCGACGGCGGCGCGCCCACGAAAGCACGCTTGCCATTGATGAATACGGTAGGGACAGCCTGGACTTTGTAGAGGGCTGCTTTCGCATAGCCCTGCGACGTAGCTGTTGATTGCTCAACGACCTGGATGCCGGGCACCTGTGCCGCAAGCTGTTTAGCCATAGCAAGCGCGCGCGGGCAGTGCGGACAGGTCGGTGAGGTGAATACCTCGATAATTGTTGGAGGCTTTGGAGCAAGCACCTCGCGCTGCCGCCTCATGAGTTCTTCAAGCTTCTTCTTTTTTATCTGCGCAAGTTCATTATCTTCGCTCATCCTTCTCTCTCCGTATCGCTCTGCGTATGGTATTTTCATCTATCCCGTATGAATTTTTCCCGATTACCACTGCGGGGAGTTCTTTGATGTTGTATTTTTTAATTACCTCAGGGTGGATTGATGTATCTATTATCGAGAATTTCGCGCCCTCTTCGATGGCTATCTTTTTCATGGCTGAAGTGACCTCAGGGGTCGGGTCTTTGGGCAGCACTGCCATGCCGCAGGTACAGTTTATGCGTTCGTAGGCTAATTCTTTTACGAGCTTGAGTTCGATGGGAGGCATTGTGATCTGGTATGCTTTGAGGGGTATTTACTTTTTATGATTGGGTGGTAGAAAAGTATTTAAAAGATAAAATTATCTTTTATAATATGAGTGAAAATATCAAAGTCAACGAGAAAGATAAACGCATATTCGACATGCTTCAGGCTGAATTAACGCTCAAGACAGGTAAAAAGTTAACTCAACAGGAGCTGTTCTCAAGTATCCTTGAATTTGTAAGATCAAGAAAGGAGAACTTTTTTGGCAGGCTTTTTAAACTGCCCCTTTCTGAGAAAGATATAAAGAAAATTAAAAACCTTCAGAGCGACTGGGGCATCAGGACAACTGAGACAGAGATCGATGCGACGGTTTATGGAGTAGAAAGATGAGTATTTTCATAGATAGTGGTATTTTTATCGCATATATTAACAAGAGGGATGAGTACCATACTTCCGCCTCTCATCTAATTGATGATATTATGAGAAATAAATATGGTGCGGCATTTACCTCAGATATGGTTTTTGACGAAACAATAACATTTATCCTTTACAAAACAGGGGATATAAATAGGGCAATCAGTATAAGGGATTTGATACTTGGAAACGAGGAAAAAGACGTTCCACGGTTTATAAATTTCTTTTTTATGGACGGTGAATTACTTGAGAAAAGCTGGGATACTTTTGTTAAATATGCAGATAAAAGATTGAGCTTTACCGATTGCTCCACAATAGAACTAATGAAAAATAGGAATATTAAGTATCTGGCAAGTTTTGATGGTGGGTTTGATGGGATAGTGATGAGGGTTGAGTTATGAAGTAATTTGAATAACTTGATATAGTAAAATGTTATAGAGCGGTCATAAAATCTAATAAAAGTAATCAGAAAAGAATTTCAACGTTTAATTAAAAAATAGATATTCAATTTAAGGAGTACTTATGTCCAACCGAACAGCAATCTTAGAAACCGTAAAAGGCAAAATAAAATTCGAACTTTTCGAAAATGAAGCGCCCATAACCACAAAGAACTTCATAGACCTTACAAACAAAGGCTTCTACAACGGCTTGACCTTCCACCGCGTAGAGCCCGGATTCGTCATCCAGGGCGGTGACCCCAAAGGCAACGGCACGGGCGGCTCTGGTAAGACCATCCCTCTGGAGATAGCGCCTTCGCTCACGCACAAGAAAGGCGCAGTAGGCATGGCGCGCTCCCAGGACCCCAACAGCGCAAGCTCTCAGTTCTACATCTGCCTTGAGGATGCGAAGTTCCTGGACAAGAATTACGCCGTGTTCGGGCAGGTTATCGAGGGTCAGGACGTGGCTTCGAAGATACGGAAGGGCGATAAGATGGTGAAAGCGACAATTCAATAAAGTTTACTGAAGGGGCAATTTAAGGCTATCCCACATCTGGTTCAAAAGAACCATAAAGATTTTAGTTCATTCAATCCATCCTATTACATAAAGAAAGGGGTTTAGGTATTGAGATTATCTGACGCAAGCGGAGGATGGAGGAGGAATTGAAGGGACGGAACAATGACCTTGAGGAACTGACGGAGCAGCAGACAGCCGGGCTGAGGGTCATCAATGAATGGCTTCAGCAGGAAACAGGTGAATCCCGGTATCATAGAGCACAGGCAGATGGAGGAGGCATTGTACAAACCTCATGATGAACTATAGCCCCAGGAATAAATCCCGGTACATCTATCAATCTCCTTATAGATTACTCATAATGCTGGCCCTTTCGATTTTTATTTCCGAAACCTTTTTAATGATACTTCTGGCTCTACTACCGCCTCTTCCCCTTTGGAGAGAAGTGCTCATCGATTCTGCCTTTCTTGTTGTTCTTCTTTCCCCTAT
>JAPMTX010000092.1 GCA_026552855.1 Candidatus Methanoperedens sp.
TTTTCACCTCCTTTTATCTTTAAAATTACTTCAGTTAATAAAGTATTTAAACTATCAAGTTTAAAGTTAAATAGCAGCTATCAATAAAGGAAGTGGATATGCAAAAGGAAAGCAAGAGATGCACTGCACACGAGGACGATATATGCTTGTGTTCTATTGAAGGTATTATGGGCATCCTCAGTAAAAAATGGGCTTTACTGATCATCAGCGCAATAGGAAATAACCAGAAATTGCGCTATAATGAACTTGAAAAGAAGCTGGGTGAAATAAGTCCAAAAACACTAGCAGATAGATTAAAGGAACTGGAGAATGCGAGCCTCATCAAAAGAGAATCATTTGCTGAAATACCTCCGAGAGTGGAATACTCACTCACAAAAGAAGGAGCAGAACTTAGAGATGCTGTAATGCCTCTGATAAGATGGGTCTCATCGAAAGATTTTCAGAAGTAGTTGGATTTTTGGCATATTCCAAAGTCTCGAATGATATTGCGGTAAAATTTTAAGAAAGCAGTGCGGCCCCTAAAGCACCAGTTATTTGTGGCTCTTCTGGTAGTTTTATCTTGATATCTAATGCCTTTTCAAAAGCCTTTACTACTCCAGGGTTCTTCGCCACTCCGCCCACAAAAACCACCTCAGGTTTTATCCCCAGCTTTTTAACCATGGCAGAGGTTCGCAGGATAATGCTTTCAATAATGCCAGCTGCTATGTTTTCTTTTTTAGGGCTCTTAAGCTGATAACTTCCGATTCCGCGAATACGGTGCACATGCTGCTTATCTTTGCTGGATTTTTTGAAACTTGAGTAAGCGTTCCCAATTCCTCCAGCGATATTTCAAGAGCTTTTGCTGTATATTCCAGGAACTTGCCGGTTCCTGCCGCACATCTATCATTCATCATAAAATCTACAACTTTACCATTTTCAGTGATAATCACTTTGCTATCCTGGCCACCGATGTCGATTATCGTATGGGCTGTTGGGATTAGATAGCCGACACCTCTGGCATGGGCTGTAATCTCGCTGATAGTTTTATTTGCAAATCCAATACTGCTTCTGCCGTATCCTGTTGCTAGAATTTTTTCAACCTCACTCTCACCTATGCCGCACTTTGAGAGTACTCCCCTGTATGCTGCCTCCCCCGCTTTTCTAAAATCAAAACCTGTAGGTATAATGGTGTATCCTGCGATTTCATTTTCACAAAGCAAAATTGCTTTAGTGGTCGCAGCCCCAGCATCAATTCCAATAGATATCATCCCAGCATCTCCATAAAAGCATCCACCCTTGTCTTTATCTGTTCAGTGTCAGCTCCACTGTAATCTGTTTCTATAGAAAGGAGTGGAATACCTGCTTCTTTCAAAGCTTCTGCAACCCTATATTTCTCAACATTGTACCCATGGCAGAACTGAAGGGTATAATAAACAACCCCATCAACATTGAAATCTTTGGCAAATTTAATAATCTGATTGATTCTTCTGTCGTTCGGATACATGCAGGCGCAGGGGATTTTCAGGTATCTCTCAGCTATGGCTCTCATTGGATCCTTATTCTCATCAACTAAATCCCAGAAGGCTCTTGTGCCGATACAGCTTTCCTCTACCACAATCATCCCACCCCGATTCTCTATAATCTCCGGCACCTTCATGTTCCCTGCTGCCATCGGGCAGCCGGATATCATAATCCTCGGCCCGGAATTCTCCCTTTTCTTTACTTTTAGCTCATTGAGCAGTAAAGCAAGATTCTTTCTGAACTCGTCAGGTGATAGAAAATGCATCTGCTGAAGAACTTTTAGCATTTCTGTTCCCTTGATTGGCGGTAAGTCTCTTTTCCTTAACTCATATAGTGCGTGGAGCAATTTTCTTGTTTCATTTGCAGACTTTATTTCGTTCTTGAGTTGAGCATCAGTAATTTTACTGCCAGTCAGCTTTTCCAGAACGTCTTTTAAGCTCTCCAGCTTTATATAGTACTCCAGTGCGTTTTGATTTTCAGGCTTCTGTGGAAGGTCCACGACATGAGTTGGAATGTACTGATTCAGGAGTTCATACATCTTCTTTTTCCCATCGCATGTCGCCTCTGCAACTATGAGATCAACGAGGCCGAAATGAGGACAGGATTTAGTCTTACTGCATTTCTGGTCAATTACAGAGCCGAAGGAGGACTTAATCAGAGGACAGAGATTCCTTGGTAAATATTCCTCCGCTGCCGCAACGGGAGCGCTTCTTCCGCCGCATAATATTACACGGTCTGCACCGCAAGCATAGATGAGTTCATCCGGGACATAAAGACAGAGTGTTCCTACTATTTTCTTCCCCTCTTCTTTACTCTTTAGTATTTGATTTATCCTTCCGGGAAAGGTGTCCTTGAAAAATTCTAAACTCCCTAGAGAAAAATGTCATTTTCCACCATTTAAAGTAACCTGCTTCATTATAGATAATCACAGAATCCTTATTTATTACAGTTCCATTTCTTAAAAAGCTATAGTGCCTTCCGCTCTTCCGCGTAGTGAGATAGTCATATGCTTCGCTTATTAATTTAAATCTGTTCTCTCTTTCCCTATCGTGTGGATGAAGATCAGGATGATTTTCCATCGCCAATAACTTCAAATATCAGAAAGCGGGAGGCTTTTCCGAAATGCTGGTTGATAACCTTGCTGTCACTTGAAACAATCGCGACTCTCATCTCTGTTATTGCTTTATTATTTTGATTTCAGGGAAAATCTCATGCGTTACACAATAGTAGCCAGGGCATCTCTCCTTGGCGATTTCATTCAGTTTATTCAGTTTTTCCATGCTTGCATCTGTATCGACTATCATCTCCCATTTGAGATGCTCCAGAATCGAGTTCTGCGTTACTCCAAAAGCCCTTGTCATATCCATGTTCGCAGTAGCTTTTATCTTAAAGTTCTTAAGTATGATTCCCTCCATTGCAGCCCATTTTGCAAAAGTTGCTGCATAGCAGGCTATTAGACCATAAATGCAGTACTGCACAGGGTTAGGGGCTGAACCGCCTCCTCCAAGGATCAGCGTTTCGTCAGATTGAAGTACGATCTCTCCTCCTTTTTCTGTTTTTATTCCGGATTCGAACTGCGGGCCTGTTTTATTCAGCCTCCACTCACCTTCTACTTCCATGGTTTTCTTACCTGTGGCAGGGTCTTTTCTTGCTTTTTCAATTGTTTCCTTGAATTTGTCCACATCAACTCTGTTTACTATCATTTTTTCACCTTTTTTATTATTCTTACCCAAACACTAGAACTTTTTCAGATTCCTCAACTATATGAAGCATATCATGCATTGTAGAAACAGGGCAGACCTCGCTTCCTTTCATCTGCCTTAGTTTCAGGCAAGTTCCGCATGCAAAGATCTGACCTTTATTCTCTACAAACAGCCCAATCTGTTCTTGAACCTTGAATTTTTCATCCTGAATATTTTCGCTCTCAACACCTTTACCCAAGAGAAACACTTTTATCTCGTGCTCCATAAGTAAAGATGTTACACCAAATCTAAAGGCATTCCATACAGTTTCCGGGTCATTTGTGTTTATTATTATTCCTATTTTCATGAAATCCTCTTTGCTAACTTCTCATTCTCTGCCAATTTCTCTAAAAGTACTTCCCTCATCAAATCACATGCCTGCAAGATTTTCGGGTTAGCGATTTTGTAGTAAACATTTGCCCCTTCCCTTCGTGTAGTAACAACGTTATTCTGCCTTAGGACAGTGAGGTGCTGCGAGATATTTGCCTGGAGCACACCGGCCTGTTCTGCCAGTTCATTAACGGTTTTTTCTCCATCCCTGAGAAGGTTTATTATCTCCAGCCTTTTTGGGCTTGTGAAAACTTTACATATCTCAGCGTGCATTTCATAAATTTTCTTATTCATTGTACCTCGGTTCAATTCTTAATTTTAAAGCACCTTTCCCGCATAAAACCTGCAATCAGCCATAGAGCACTGCTTATTCCTGGAGCTATGCTCGCATTTGAGTTTTGATACCGGAATATGTTCAAGTTCCACACCAAGCACTTCCTTGAAATATTGATTTGCAGACTCTATTGCAGTAAAGGTACTCCGTTTACAGCATCTGGCTCCCCTGTTACTTGCTATTGCTGCAAGTGCTCTTGAAGTCATAATATTTGCAGTTCGCCTCTCATGGTCCGACAAAGGCGTGGCTTTCAGGATGGTGCTCATGGCAATGCCTGTAGCAATAGCCGCTGCATCAGTGCCATACAAACCGCAGTAGCCGCCTGGCACAGTAGAGCCGCGCCGTATAGCCTCTTTAATTTCTTCATCCGTCACTTTGCCTGTGAGATTCTTGTAGGCGGTAACCAGCACTGCTGCGATCATGGCATGATGTTCCGGCCCATGCATGGGCATGGTTGGATGCTTCATAATTGTCTTTGCCATTTCCATGGGATTTGTGGAACTTGAAGACAGACAGAACTGGGTGATTATCTTTATCGAATCGCTTGCGTGGCATTCGTTGCATACATAATGACCAGACGGGCAATGAATGTTGTCAGATTCCGCTTTCCCGCAATAAGTGCATGTTACAGGAATAGCCGTTGTTAAATACGCAAGTTCTTCACCGCATATCATACAGTTCTCAGTTTTTTTATTTTCCATTATTTTCCTCCTTGAAATCAAGAAATCGTAAATAGCATTGCGGTCTTATCTTTATAGTTCAGATACTCATTCCCAAACATCTCTTCCATCACTTTTTCCTCTTTCTTTGCAAGGCGAATATACATATTGACCAGAATGGGCCACATTATTAGAGTAAGTATAGTGGGCCACTGGATAATGAATGCAGAGGTAATAAGTAAAATACCCAGGTACTGCGGGTGACGCGAGTAACAGTAGATTCCATCCGTCACAAGTCCTGTGGCTTTATGGATTTTCTTCCAGCCCAGAATAATCAAGGCAAGCCCTGTCAGAATCATGACTGAGCTTATTGCCATCACGAGAAGTACGCCCTTCTCCAGTCCCAGTATGCCCAGACGGTCGAGTGCAACTGCTATCAGATGGCCGGTTTCGCCTGTGGGTTCTATAGTGATGCCCAGAATCGAAGATAAAAGGAAAATCGTAAGAGGGAAACCGAACATCTCTGTAAACAGGGCTACCATGAAAGCCTCGTATATTCCAAGCGTCTTCCAGTCGCGCTTTTTCGGAGCGTAAGCAAATCCCACCACAATAAGTGTGAAGAACAAAATGCTTGCAATCACAACCGCCCAGTTTCCGTACCAGTCCATGTTTACCTCGTCAGTTCCATTTCCATCTCAAGGTACTGCTCTCTTGTTATTTCGCCTCTGGCATATCGCTTTTTCAGGATTGTTAGCGCTGATTCAGGCGTTTCTTCTGATTTCTTAGTACCGGCATTTATCAGCGAAATAACCAGCCAGATTATTGCACCCCAGAATAATACCATTATGATGACTCCAAAGCCCATGCCAAAACCCATCATTCCGCTTCCGGAAAATAACAGGACTATTATCACAAGTAGCGCGATGAGTATCCACAAACTTGAATCTTTATTGCTCATTTTTTATACATCTCTTCAATTTTAGATTTTAAAATCGTATTCTAAGATATGAATATTCATATATATGAATCTTATCGTAATTTAAACACCGACAGCCGCATCGCGTTCACTATCACGAGAAGTGACAGACCCATATCTCCAAACGCCACTGCCATCCAGAGAGTCACGATGCCAGGAAAAGCAAGAACGGCAAAGCTTCCTTTTATTGCGATTGAAGTAAAGATATTCTCCTTAACTATCCCAAGTGTTTTTTTGCTGAGCTTCAATAAATAAGGCAGTTTGGATATATCATCATGCATTAACGCTATGTCAGCGGTCTCAAGTGCAACATCGCTGCCTATAGCCCCCATCGCAATGCCGACACTCGACTTCGCCAGCGCAGGTGCATCGTTCACTCCATCACCTACCATTACAACCTTACCATATTTCTGATCCAGATATTCAATAATCCTGACCTTATCTTCAGGAAGAAGACCGGAATGGTATTCATCGATCCCAAGTTTGTTTGCAATCGCTTTTGCAATTCTCTCATTGTCTCCTGTCAGCATCACCACTCTCATCCCTATCTTCTTTAGCATGATTATGGTTTCAGGTGCAGCATCGCGCATCTTATCCATGATTGCAATAATTCCCATGCATTCCCGATTCCCTAAAAGTATTGCTGTCTTACCCTCTTCTTCGAGGTCTCTGACTTTTACTTGCGGAAAAGGGATTGATAGCTCGGAAAACATGGCAGGACTGCCGATGTAATACATTTTTCCATCTATGTTTCCTTTTACACCCTTACCTGGAATTGCCTTAAATTCGCTGGCAGATTTTAGACTCATGCCCACGTATCCAGCTTTCGCCACAACTGCCCTCGCAAGAGGATGCTCTGATAACGACTCTATAGATGCGGCTATCCCCAATATTTCATTAGCTGAATAATTATTAACCTCCAGTACATCTGTTACCACCGGTCTTCCTTCCGTCAGGGTGCCTGTCTTATCAAAAACAAAAACCATTGACTTAGCCATCTCTTCGATGTAATTTCCGCCCTTTATTAATACCCCGTTCTTTGCAGCGCCTGTTATTCCTGATATCATGGATACAGGCGTAGAAATTGCAAGGGCGCAGGGGCAGGAAATAACCAGAAGAACCAGGGCTTTGTAAAGCCATTCATCAAAAGGCTGACCGAAAACAAGGCTTGGAACAGTCGCCACACCCACTGCCAGGAAGATCACCACAGGGGTATAATAACGGGCAAATTTATCAACGAACTTCTCGGTCGGGGATTTCTTTCGTTCAGCCTCCTCAACCAACTTGACAATTTTTGAAAGTACTGTGTCTTGCGACCTTTTTGTGACTATTATTTCAAGATAGCCGTATTCATTCAGTGTTCCAGCATAGACCGTATCGCCTGTCTTTTTATGAACCGGCATTGATTCTCCGGTGATAGCGGCCTGATTTACGCTTGACTCTCCGCTAATCACAATACCGTCAAGAGGTATTTTCTCACCCGGTCTGACAACTGTAATATCCTTGATATTCGCATCTTGAACATGTACGTTGAACTCTTTTCCGTCCCTTATTACAATGGCTGTCTCAGGTGCGAGCTTAACAAGCGCCCCTATGGATTTTCTTGCTCTTTCGCCTGCATAGTCTTCCAGGAACTCGGCAATAAAGAACAGATAAAGCACAGATGCTCCCTCTTCCCCGTAGCCGATGGAGAAAGCACCAACGGCGGCAATTGTCATCAGGAAATTCATATCAAGGCGTTTTTTCAGGAGAGAAGATATGCCCTTTTTAGCTATGCTGTATCCTGAAATTACTCCTGCGAACAGGAAGAGAATGTGAGATAAAGCTGTTGTTCCCGTTACGTATTCTATGGAAAGCCCAAGAACCAGTAACACGGACGAAAGTGCTATAATACGTATATTCCGTTGTTTCCAGAGAGGAACTTTTTCCTCAAAAATATCGGTTGAAAATGAGGAACAGCTTACTTCCTGATCATCCTTCCCATCTTCAAGAGCGGTATATCCGGCTTTTTCAATCGCCTCTCTGATTTCTGATGTGTTGGTGAGGGACAGGTCATACTTTATCGCTGCTTTACCAATAATGAAATCCACGTTTATCTCAGCGATACCGTTCAGTTTCCTGACCGCATTTTCCACGTTCATGGCGCAGGAAGGGCAGTCCATGCCTTTGATTCTCAATTCGATGTTCTTCAGCTCAACCATGCAGATCTGTATTACACGCTTTTAAAAGTAGATTGTGCTAAGAAACTGGCTGAAAGTTAATAAAAATTAGACGGAGCAGCGGCAGACCATAACATCCTTTATTGCAGATATGCGTTCCACAAACTGTTTGATACTGTCATTATCTCCCTGAAGGATTACCCATTCAGCGCATCTGTCGCCAAAATGAGTGTGGGTTGCAGATTTTACAATATTTTTAAAATCATGGATGATGTTGTGTACTGGCTGTTCTCTTTTATCGTCATAAACAATAGTCGCGATGAATGGAGTACCACTATCAATATGCTCTATCCATTTATTCTGGGCAACGAATCTATGAAGAGCTTCACGGACTGCATCCGAACGGCTGGAAAAGCCCATTTTATTCGTGATATTATCGAATTCCTTTAATTCCGTGCCTGAAAGTGATATGCTTATAACTACCATGGAATACCCCTATGATTGCTGATTATCTTATACTTTCGGAAAAGTGACGATCATACGATGAATAAACCTTTGATGACCGTGATTACAGCCCTAAATCGAATTGAGGGGGTCTCTGTTATCGCCCTTAAGTTTTGAGATTGTAAAAGACACCTCAGCAAGTTTATTCCTGGAATCTTTAGGACTGCCTTTTCAATCTTAAGAGCACAGTCTGCACAGTCCATCCCTTTAATGTGAAAAAATTTTTGAATCTCCTCGTTATGGGTACCAATTTCATCTTTGAGCAAGCTGAAAATCATCTATAAGACCATCACCGAGATTACTGTTCCTATCAGCACTACCCAAAGGATATCTACCTTCAAAATTAAGGCAACAAATGCTGCACTTGTAAGGATAATGCGAGGGAAATCCCAAGGGATGTTCAACGCAAAGCGAATAGTAACGCTCAGAAGAAGTCCCACAAAAGAACACAGTATGCCGCCAATAGCTTTGTTGAAGTAGGGTGAAGTCCGAAGCCTGTCGAAGTAGGGCACAATGCCAACAACAATTAGAAAAGAAGATAAAAATACACTTACAGTGGCAATAACTCCTCCAACAGGCCCATACAGCAAATAGCCTATGAATGTTGCGGTAATCACTATCGGTCCTGGAGTAACCTGGCCCAGAGCTATGCCATTTAAGAAGGTCAGACCATC
>JAPMTX010000093.1 GCA_026552855.1 Candidatus Methanoperedens sp.
GCCTTATATCCACTCTCAACAGTCTGACAAACTTCTTAATATATATCCCCTCAAATTTATATGGGGGTTAAGAATATTTAAATATATTTGAATGGTTAATGTGACAATGTCAAGTTAGTAATCACTCGTCTTTTTTATGCGCTCATAAATTCAAGCGCAGATCTTAGAACTTCTGTATTATTTTGCATATGATTGGCAACACTCCATATCTATGAAGATGAGCGCTTTCATGAATCTCTTTGGTTATATTGTAAAAGGGATATAATTAATGTTACTCTAATTTTTTACAAATTTCACACATGAAGATTCTATTTATTTTACGACGGTGTATGCGCGCGCATAAAGAAAGAATTACTGGAGGAGTTCAACCTGCATACCATAGTGCGGCTGCCCAATGGCGTTTTTGCTCCATATACCGGAATTCCTACGAACCTGCTGTTCTTTGAGCGCGACGGACCGACTAAGGAAATATGGTACTACGAGGTGCCGCTGCCTGAGGGCAGGAAGCAATATACAAAGACACAGCCAATGCAGTTCGAGGAATTCACGCCAATAATTGAATGGTGGAAGGACAGGAAGGAAAATGGGCACGCATGGAAGGTTCCTGTGGAAAGGGTGGTTGAGAGCGGCTATAATCTTGATATTAAGAACCCAAATGGTAAACAGGATTTAGAGCACCTGCCGCCGGAGCAACTGGCTGAGAGCATTCGGAATAAAGAGCGACGGATTGCGGAAATCATGGCTGAGATCAAACAAGTGCTGGCAGATGGGATAAAACAATGATTTTACGTTCAGAAAACTGCAATCATAGGCTGCTGAAATTGATATGGTTGAAGAAAACACTTATGGAAGGATGAGATGGCTAAAAGCTCTAAAAAAATAGCAATAATTAATGATAATAACCCCATCATTGGTTACGATATTGTCCTGTCTGATGTTATTGATCTGCTCGAGTCGGCGCGCAGAGCCTCGGTGCGAACAGTCAACGCAATTATAACATCGATATACTGGGAAATAGGGCGCCGAATTGTTGAGTTCGAGCAGGGAGGGAAAAGGCGCGCTGAATATGGTAAAGAGCTATTGAAGCGACTGAGTGTTGATCTTACAGCCCGATTTGGACGGGGATTTTCTGAGCGTAATCTTGAGCAGATGCGGCTTTTTTACCTTGGATGGCCAATTTCGCAGATAGTGTCTGCGAAATCTAATGACACAGCAAATCAGGATTATGGTTTATTATCTGAGAAATCGCAGACGATGTCCGCTGATTTTGAAAAAAATATTTTATTAAGACGTTTTCAATTGCCATGGTCTCATTACGTTCGTCTGCTCTCTGTAAATAACTCTGAAGCCCGCTCCTTTTAAGAAGCCGAAGCTCTGAGGGGCGGATGGTCGGTGCGCCAGCTCGATAGACAGGTACCATCACTCTTTTACGAGCGGACGTTACTTTCAAAAAATAAGGGAGCGATGCTGAAAAAAGGAGCAGAGGCAAAGCCTGAGGATGCCGTAACCCCTGAGGAGGAAATAAAGGATCCATTTGTTCTTGAGTTCCTGAACCTCAAGGATGAATACTCTGAGAGTGAGCTTGAAGAGGCACTTATCCAGCATCTGGAGAAATTCCTGCTTGAACTTGGTGGGGATTTTGCATTCAGAGGTCGCCAGCGCCGCCTGCGCGTAGGAGACCAGTGGTTCCGAGTGGATCTTGTTTTCTTCCACCGAGTCCTGTGCTGTCTGGTCATCATCGACCTTAAAGTCGGCAAGTTCACACATGCGGATGCGGGACAAATGCACCTCTATCTCAACTACGCCCGCGAAAACTGGACACATAAGGATGAAAACCCGCCAGTAGGAATGATTCTCTGCACTGAGAGAGATGCATCCGTTGCTCGTTACGCCCTCGAGGGGTTGCCCAATAAGGTCGTGGCAGCGGAGTACCGCATGGCGCTGCCAGATGAGAAGATGCTTGCGGCAGAGCTTGACCGCACGCGCAGGATGCTGGAAGGGCGCACGTCGGGGGCGGGATTATGAGCACAGGATGGGTGATGCCCGAAGCACAATATAAAAAGCCGCAGATAAACGCAGATGAACGCAGATACAATCCCGTTACGGGATATTTCTGGACAAATACCGTAACGGAATTTAGCAAAACAACTCCCTGCAAAGAAAAATCGCAATGCAGAACACGGATGACACGGATCAGACGGATTTTCACGGATACGATTGATCCGTGTTTATCCGTGTCATCCGTACAATCCGTGTTCTACTGCTGCTTCGCTTTCTGCGGGAGCGCCGCAAATTAATATATTGATATTTATAAGATGTGTGCCATCTCAAAAATCCTCACCCTTACTTCTATCCAAATTTTCTGTGCCCAGTTTGACAAGTCAGGGTTTTATACACAATACTTTCAGCGGGCTTGGCACCACCTTATATACTGACAGAATGAAATCATCCTATGCGCGGGGAAATACATAAAGAAACCTGTGAGGTAAAATATGGTATCCTGTTTAACTCAAAAAAAGAATAAAACCGTGGAAATGAACCTGTTTGAATTCAGCACAGAAGCCATGATCTCCTCTGAAAACCTGACTGAGAAACCCGAAATAGTAGTCCCCGGGCAGATGCAAGCTCTATCCGAGATTGGCGATATAGATTTTAAACTATCGCAGCACTTCCAGGACAAGTTTATCGTTCAATCGTCTCTTACGCGGCAGCTTGTCAGCTTTCAGGCAAACAAAAAAAATGGCATCTTATCGCTGGTACAAATACAAGGAAGCGTTTTCCGCTCCTCTTGTGGAGTATCTGCTTTGCCGGTACGGGATTGCTTCTGGTAAAGTTTTGGACCCGTTCACAGGGAGCGGTACGACCCTGTTTGCGGCAAGCTCTGTAGGCATGGATGTTGATGGTATCGAACTGCTTCCCATCGGACAGCAGATCATTGCCACCAGGTTGTGCCTGGAAAGAGAGTTTACAGACGATGATTTTGCTGCCATCAGACAATGGTTGAAAACCTGTCCATGGAAGCAATCACTGGTGAGATATCCCCTGCCAAAACTGCGAATTACGGACGGCGCGTACCCAGCAGAGACTTCAGACGCAATCGAGCGGTACATGGGTACGCTGCAGCAGGAGAACGAGAGGGTCCAGACTGTCTTACGCTTTGCCCTGCTGTGCGTCCTGGAGTCCATCAGCTACACACGCAAAGATGGTCAGTATCTCCGGTGGGATTACCGGTCTGGACGCAGAAATGGGGGAAAACCGTTCAATAAGGGGCATATCCTTAACTTCGACCAGGCAATCTGCGCAAAGATAGAGGAGATTTTGCACGACCTCAAGCTCAGCAGTGGATATCTGGAGGAGCGCATTCAGGGCAATATCCATCTTTTTGAGGGGTCATGTCTGGATGTAATGCCAGCGCTGCCGTGTGATTCATACGACGCCATCGTAACCTCTCCCCCGTACTGCAATCGTTATGATTATACCCGGACTTATGCCCTGGAACTGGCGCTGCTTAGCGTGGACGAGAAAGAACTCATCAACCTCAGGCAGCAAATGCTAAGCTGTACTGTTGAGAACCATGCCAAAAACCTGCTGATAATCAATCCCCGATGGGCAAACGCTACAGCTGCCGCCGATCAGCAGGAATTACTACAGGCTATCTTGCGGTACCTAGAACATCAAAAGGAGCAAGGTGAGCTGAACAACAATGGCATCCCCAGGATGGTACGGGGTTACTTTTATGAAATGGCATGCATTATCTCTGAATGCTCACGGGTGATGAAACAAAATGCACCCCTGTTCAGGGTCAATGACAATGTTCGCTATGCCGGTGCAAGCATCTCAGTAGATATGATACTTTCATCTATAGCTGAAATGCTAGGGTTCCATGTTGAAAATATTCTTGTACTTCCGAATGGTAAAGGTAACAGCAGCCAGCAAATGGGTGAGCATGGATGTGATCCTTTGCGAAAGTGTGTGTATGTATGGAGAAAAACATAATGCCAGCAGACATGCCATACCGCCAGCATCTAACCTCTAGAGACGACCTTGTAACAACTTACGAGGAGACACGGGCTGGTTTCGTTGCCCTGGCGCTCGAAAGGAACCGTAGAGCAACGCCATTCATTGAAGAAGCAAGAGCCCTCAAGGTTGATAGAACAGTTCCTTGAGCCAGCCGGATCGAATTTTGTTGAAGAGCTGGTCTTTCGATTCCTTTTGACACGAGGGGACGCATTAGGCGGATCTATGCGAAATGTTGGCGGAGCAATGGCACAACGCAAGCTTACTCGCGCGATTATTGCCACTCTTTCTGTTGCAGGAATTTCATATCAATGGCTTTCTTCCATGAGCAATACATGGATACAAGGAACAGGAAATGATCCTGATATAGAGTTGGATGTAAAGGGGCTTAGCTGGTCAAGCGATGGTCGGAATCGGACTGTCAAATATAACCTTACTGTGCCTTTTTTGAGGAAAAACGTAGACCTGTGCCTTTTCGATTGTAGTTATCAGGAACTTTCCGTTAGCTATGGAGAGCCTGCTCTTTACATTGCGCTTGGAGAGCTTAAGGGTGGCATAGATCCCGCTGGAGCGGATGAGCACTGGAAAACAGCAAGAACATCCCTCTCCCGCATACGCTAGGCATTCGCGGATCGTGGGCTTTCGCCCCACTTATTCTTTGTCGGGGCTGCAATTGAAAATAGCATGGCTGAAGAAATCTGGCGCCAATTGGAAGATGGCACACTCAGCAACGCTGCCAACTTGACCGACGTAAACCAAGTCGCCTCTTTGTGCCGCTGGTTATGTAACCTGTAGCTGAGTCTTATAGCGGAAATGGCAGCAAATCATAGTAAAAGCATAGCTTCATCCGCGCAATCCGTGGATGCCGGACATTAATTGTTGTGTGTTTAAAGTTATCAGTGATACACATCGTTACATCATGATAACTACTTGAAGTTATCACTGATAACTCATATTAAGAACTATACCTACCAATTCCATAAAACAACCACCTTTCCTCCCGCACCTCTCTCACCAAAACCCGGCGCCCGAAAAGGATTATAACAAAATAAATTTGTGGCATCAGTTTATTACAAAATAAAACCAGCCAGCAATATTCTTTTTAAAATTTAAAGCAAAACCAACTTAATGAAAGAAGTACTTTTAAAACCTAAAAAATAGAACAAAGTGGAATCGAAACATTGGCTTAAATTACAGAGGTAAAAATCATGGGACTTATTGAAAGGATGAGCACAGTCGTTAAAGCAAAAGTGAACAAGATTCTAAACAAATTTGAAGACCCGAGAGAGACGTTAGATTATTCCTATGAGAAGCAGCTTGAACTTCTTCAAAACGTAAAGCGCGGCGTGGCTGAAGTAACTACTGCCAAGAAGCGCCTTGAGCTACAGAAGGTAAAGCTTGAACAGAATGTACAGAAACTGGACGAGCAGGCGCGGGAGGCTGTAAAGGCGGGGAGGGAAGACCTTGCCAGAGTCGCGCTTGAGCGGAAGAGCACTTCGCAGGCTGAAATAGCTAACCTCACACAGCAGATAGCAGATGTCGCCAAGCAGCAGGAAAAACTCATGGCAACAGAAAAAAGCCTGTCTGCCAAGATAGAAACGTTCCGCTCTACAAAAGAGACTATCAAAGCCCAGTATAGCGCTGCTGAGGCGCAGGTAAAGATTACAGAATCAGTAAGCGGGATCAGCGAAGAGATGAGCGATGTCGGGCTTGCCGTTCAGCGTGCGCAGGATAAGACAGAGGATATGAAGGCACGCGCGTCTGCTCTGGATGAGCTTGTGGAAGCGGGCACACTTGCGGATGTTACAGGAGGAACTAAAGACGATATTGAGCGAGAGCTTTCGAAGATAAAATCAAAGAGCGAGGTAGATGCTCAGCTTGAAGCATTGAAGAAGGAGATGGGAAAATGATAGTACGATTAATGGGAGAGGGGCAGTACGAGATTAATAAGAATCATCTGGACGAAATCAATAGAATCGATAATAACATAGTTAAAATCATTAATAGGGGAGATGAAAAAGCTATCAAAATAACCTTCAAAATAGAATTCAAGAAACTTACTGACTATGTGCGCAAGAACGGAAAAAAGGTTCCTGATGAAATCATCAAGCCAAGCGATTTAATCATACCGCCTGCTGATCTGACGCTTGAGGAGGCAAAGAAGATTTTCAAGGGAGATGGGCTGATAAAAGATTAACAATATCGGGTGTTCAAAATGAAAAAATGGTTCCATGATTATGGACTTGCAGCACGCATGATTCTGACCATGTTCCTTCTAGCCGCAGTCTATCTTTTCTTTCTGGCGGTTTTATCGGCGTACGGAGGAGTGGGAACTTACGGCTTGATAATGTTTGCGGGATTTTTCCTGCTTATCCAGTTCTTCCTCTCCGACAGGCTTGTATTGTGGAGTATGGGCGGGCGTATCGTAAGCGAGCAGGAAGAGCCGCGCCTTCATGAGACAGTATCAAGGCTCTGTGCCATAGCCGATCTGCCAAAGCCGAAGATAGCCATAGTTGAGAGCAGTGTTCCCAATGCCTTTGCAACAGGCAGGAGCAAAGGAAGTGCGGTTGTGGCAGTGACCACTTCTCTGAGACAGAGACTGAGCCAGGCTGAGCTTGAAGCCGTACTTGCCCACGAGTTGAGCCACGTCAAGAACCGCGATGTACTAGTTATTACGATTGCAAGTTTTTTCTCTACGATCGCTTCTTTCCTTGTACAGAACATGCTATTTTTCGGAATGGGAGGAGACCGCGACCGCAGGGGCGCCGGGGCAGCAATTATCATATGGGTCGTTTCGCTTATAGTATGGATTGTCAGTTACCTTCTCATAATGGCGCTCTCAAGGTACCGGGAATTTGCGGCTGACAGGGGCTCGGCTATGATCACAGGCAATCCATCGCATCTTGCCTCAGCCCTGATGACCATAAGCGGGGTCATGGAGCGCGTGCCGTCGCGCGATTTAAGAGAAATAGAGAAAATGAATGCGTTTTTCATCATACCCGCCATCTCAGGGGATTCGATAATGAACCTGTTCTCAACGCATCCGACTGTGGAGGCACGCATACGCGCGCTTGAGGAGATGGAGCGGAGGATGGAGATTTAAAATCCTGGTGGATAAACATGGCTGACAGATGCATCTACTGCGGAATGGAGATTGAGGGAAAAGGCGCAACTAGGAAAATAGATGGGGAAGAGATTAATTTTTGCAGCCAGCATTGTGCGGTTATGTTCGAGGGGCTTGAGAAAAAGGGGAGAATGAAAGCGGCAATCATGGCTGAGCGGGCTGAAATAATATCAAGGCTGGAAGATGAGAGAGGAACTAAAGTCATAACATTGATTCACAGAAGAGAGCCGTGGGAAGAAAAAGACGATAGCCATATCAACATCGAGGACACAGAGCATGTTCTGATGAGGATAAGGCAAACGCCCGAAGACAGGGATGTGGACTTGATCCTGCATACACCCGGCGGGCTCGTGCTGGCTTCGGAGATGATTGCTATGGCAGTGAAGAACCATCCATCCAAGGTCACGGTCATAATCCCCTTTTATGCCATGTCCGGAGGTACGCTTATTGCTCTTGCAGCGGATGAAATAATCATGGAAAAAGACAGCGTGCTTGGTCCGGTTGACCCGCAATTAGGCGGTATACCGGCAGGCGCATTGATCTCATTGCTTGAAAAAAAGCCTGCAGAGAACATCTCGGATGATAACATCATGCTCTCAGAGGAAGCCAGGAAGAGCCTGATACGGGTACAGAAAATGGTAATGTGGCTGCTGGAAGATAAAATGGATAAAGGGAAGGCAGAGAAACTGGCAGAGTTCCTGACAGGCGGATACATGACCCATGATACGCCCATAGTGTTTGATGTGGCAAAAGGATTCGGTCTCAAGGTCAGGGAGGGTATACCGAAAGGCGTATATGATCTCTTCAGAACGTTTGAGTTCGGCGCATGCACAAGACCGCAGTATGCAAGATATTAACCTTGTTTGATATCCATTTTGTAATTTTCATGTTTGAACTGTAGATTTCTATCTCTATATCTTTGCTCTCTTCATCAGAAGGGCGTTGGCAACCACGCTTATAGAGCTTGCAGACATTGTTATGGCAGCAAACTCAGGTCTTAAGACTATCCCGAACGGAACAAGCACGCCAGCAGCTATCGGAATTGCCACAACATTGTAACCTGTTGCCCAGACAAGATTTTCATTCATTTTACGCATGGTCTTATTGCTGAGCCTGATGAGCCTGGAAACGTCCCTGGGGTCATTCTTGATCAAAACAACATCAGCCGATTCCACTGCAACATCAGTGCCAGCGCCGATCGCTATTCCAACATTTGCCTGAACGAGCGCAGGTGCATCATTTATGCCGTCTCCAACCATCGCGGCTCTCTTTCCCTGGTCCTGCAATCCTTTTATTGTACTTGCTTTCTGCTCTGGAAGAACCTCGGCAAAGAACGTGGTCAATCCAAGCTCGTTAGCCACGTAGGATGCTGTCTGTTTGTTATCCCCGGTGAGCATGGCTACCTCCAAGCCCATCTCTTTCAGGGCCAGAACAGCTTCTCTGGACTCCTCTCTTATCAAATCCGCCATAGCGATTAGGCCCTGGAGTTTTTTATCAGTTGAAACGTAAACAACTGTCTTACCCTGAGACGAAAGTTTTGAGACCATATCCCGGTGCTCATCGGGGTTTATACCTAAGGTTAGTGTCCAATGATCTGTTGGGGTAAATTTGGTATTTTTGTAGCCATAACTTCTAAAGGATTTCTGTAACCAAATGCAGAGTTGGATCTATGGTTATATCCGTATCTGGCATCTCGCAGCACATCATTGAATT
>JAPMTX010000094.1 GCA_026552855.1 Candidatus Methanoperedens sp.
CGGTTCTATTCTCTTCCAGAATTCGTCAGATATCTCGTAGTCGTGTCCGATTTTTCGTGTTGTCATTACTCCACATTACCCTATATCGTGATTCTTCTACTTTTCGGATAGGCTCTAAGTACCGATCCATCTCCTTATATCTTCCCGTCTTATCTTTTTGAGGTGTTCCCTTAGAATAGAGTACGGGAACAGGACCATAGGGCGAAGACCATCTGCGGTGGAGAGATCCCTCACCCCTCTTCCCACCTCGGCTACAAGTTCCTGAATGATCATGCTCTCCTTAACCTCCCCTGCTTCCCTGACCATAGCCAGCCTGACGATCGAGAAAAGACCGATAAGGACTGCCAGCAGGAACAGGAAATCGAACTGACTGAGATCAAACGTCGGTATAACATGTTCACCTCCCGGATATTTCAAATCCAGTAACAGGGAAAGCTCGTATCCTGCAAGACGGTCAGCCAGAGCGCCGCCGAGTATCGGCGCACTGCCTGCTGCCAGTGAATTAATAAAACTGCTGGCTGCTAAATATGATGTTGCTTTTCCTCTCGGTGCCAGTTTAAGACCGATATTGCCAGAAGCCAGGATTACCCCTGCCGTAGAGATGCCCGAAAAGATGTGTATGGCTACCAGCAGAGGGATGGTTAACCCGTACCTGCCTGGCATGCCAGTAAAAATCCATGTAAAGATGCTCAGTAAAAACAGCGGTCCGCTGACGCTGAGCACCGATTTATTACTGAAGCGGTCTGCTAATTTCCCCCATATCCGTAGAAAAGAGATGTTCGCTATCTGACTCAACACCATGAACATAACGATAGATGACATACCCAGTCCCAGCACCCTGAGCATATAGACCGTAAAAAAGGGTGCTGCAAGATTGATGGCAAAGTTCCAGGAGCTCATAAAAATAATAAGGCGTCTGAAATTAGTATCTTTAAGAGGCTTCAGGATGAGATTTATAAAGTTTACTTTTCCCTCAAGAGGGGGCATGCGGGGCTCAGGTATCGTCGATACGAAGTACACCCCAAGCGTACCAGCTATGAATCCCATCGAGAAAAGAATGGAATACCCGTACAGCTCATACTGGGGGAACAGGTCCTTCCAGCGCTCTATAAATAACCCAGCCGCCAGGCTGAACGGAATGCCAAGCCCGATAGCAAGGCTCATCCTCTTTGAGAAAATAGACCCCAGCCTGTTGTGCGGCAGGAAATCGTGCATCCACGAGTTCCAGCTGCAGCCCCCAACTGCGCTCAGGGTGGTGCTTAACAGTATAGCTATGAGAAGAACAGTGAGTCCTGTTCCCCCTGAGAACAGGAACGGTATCAAGGCGATAAATAACCAGAGTATCCTGCTTGAGAACGCAGTATATACGCAAACTTTTCGCCTAACCCTGTGGCTTTCGACCAGATAGATGCAGGGAATCTGGATCAACTGCACTAAAGGCGGGATGGCTGCAAGCAGCCCTATGAGCATGTTTGAGGCTCCGAGTTTCAGGGCAAAGGCAACAAGGAAGACCCCCCCGGTAAGCGCAGCCATGACCTCGGTGGCAAGACCGTCCTTTATGAAAGACCGAAGACCTTCGTGGAACTCCTCTTCAGTTAAAGTATCTTTAACCTCAAACCTCATCTTCCTCATAGATCTTCATTGCTTTTAGCCAGTTGCTCAAGCAGTTCCAGCACTTCTGCGTGGCTGTGCACATTGAACCTGGCATACGACTGGGACATTCCGACCCTGATGGAATAGGCGTTCTCAGGAAGCACTCTGAACATGTCCTCATCCGTCGGGTCATCGCCTATTACCAGTATGAAATCAGGATTTTTATTTGAGACCCAGTGCATTCCTGCAGTACCTTTATTCATGCCTGCACTCCTGATCTCGATAACTTTGCTCCCCTGCAGCACCTGGACATCTATGTTCGCCGTGAGGCTCACCAGGGCATCCAGGAGCTCCTTTGCCCGCAGTGAGCCCTGCTCAGCATCAGCTTTGCGGTAATGCCATGTAATGGAAAAGTCCTTTTCCTCGATGAAGGCGCCAGGAACCCTGTCAGCATAGGCTCTAAGTATAGGGAAGATACTGCTTTTCCAGCCGTTCAGCAGCGGCTTGATCATTTTCCAGTCCCCGTTTTTTTCTTTGATCCACATGCCGTGCTCTGCCACAAGGCTGATATTGAGCATACCGAACCAGTCCGAGAGCGTCTCTTTATCCCGTCCGCTTATCAGGACTGTCTCGTTCCTGGAATCCCCGGACAGGCGGCTTAGCAGTTCAATGACCCTCTCATCAGGCTTTGCCATCTCAGGGTCGGGCGCGAATGGAACAAGCGTCCCGTCGTAATCCAGGAGTATGAGCCGCCGTCTTGCCCTGTTTAAATCTCTGACCAGTTGTTCCCTCATATGAGGGCTCAGCAGCCTGGCATTGAACTTTTTCTGTTCCTCTCTTACCGAGAGCAGATCGCGAACGAAATTATCCGCCCACCTGACCACATCATAGCGGCTGAGCCTGTCCTGCATGACCCTGTTGCGCCTGACCTGCTCTTCCCCCGGCATCTCCAGCGCTGCATGGAGAGCCTCGGCGACCTCTTCTTTATTATTCGGGTTTATGATGAGCGCTTCCCCCAGTTCCTTTGAAGCGCCTGCCATCTCGCTTAGTATCAAAACGCCCGTCCCATCCGTCCTGGATGCGATGTATTCTTTTGCGATGAGGTTCATGCCGTCCCGGAGGGGGGTGATAAGGGCGATATCGCTGACACTGTAGAGCGTGATAAGAGAACTGAATGGCAGGAACCTGTACTGGTATGATATGGGCGCCCAGCCTATGCCGCCGAACCTCCCGTTGATCCTTCCAACGAGTTCATCGATATCTCTTTTCATCTGCTGGTAGTGCTCTACTCCCACGCGCGATGGGACGACTACCAGAAGGAGGATAACCTTCCTGTGCCACTGGCTGTTCCTCTCAAGGAAGAGTTCATAGCTCAGCAGGCGGTTGATGAGACCTTTTGTGTAATCCAGCCTATCTATAGAAAGTATGATCCTGTAATCCGACAGGGTCTTTTTCAGTTTGTCCCTCTTTTTCTGCACCTCGGGGCTTTTTGCAATAGTATTAAATTTATCAAAATGTATGCTCATCGGGAACGTATCAGCCCTGGCTATGTGATCGTTCAGGGCGATGTTGCCCATGTTATGTTCATAACCCAGGATGCGGAGCACGCACCTTAAGAAATACTGCGTGTACTCATGTGTATGGAACCCCACAAGATCAGCCCCTAAAATACCTTCCAGTATCTCCACACGCCACTTCCTGGGGAGGAGGCGGAATATCTCGAACGACGGGAAGGGGATATGGAGGAAAAACCCTACCGGGTTATCCGGCGCCCTTTCTCTTAAAAGCCCGGGAAGTAGCATGAGGTGATAATCGTGCACCCATACGACGTCATCCGGTCTTATGATCTCCATGATCGCTTCGCAGAAAACTTCATTCACATGCCTGTAGCACGCCCAGTAATCCTCATCGTACGTAGCATACGTGGGAAAGTAATGGAAGAGAGGCCAGATTGTCTTGTTGCAGAAACCGTGGTAGAATTTTTCCATGGAACTCTTTGGGAGAAAGACAGGATATGCCTGGAATTCAGAGAGGGCTCTTGACCGCAACTCCTCTCTCATTCCCTCGCTGCCTTCGACCGTAATCCCGGGCCAGCCTACCCAGATGCATTCAGACCTGATGGGGGAACTCTTCAGGGAATCTAAATACGCGCTCAAACCCGATACAAGACCGCCTACACTTTCCCTGAATACCAGTTCCCCTTCTTTTTCAGCTACTGTGATCGGCAATCTGTTTGAAACTATAAGTATCCTCACCCGCTACTCCCCCACAAGTTATATGTTCTATTTCGCCAAAACCTTTTCGGCTTTCCTGCGCCTTGCCCTGATCACCAGTATCCTCAGCGCGTTCTTCTGCATGTCAAAAATCGCATGGAAATCCCAGGCACGCAGCCGGAAATAAGAAGCGCCAGCCAGTTTTATCACATTTTTATCCGGATTCCCGGCAAATTGCGAGAGCTCTTCAAGGATGCGCTTTGAGAGGGACCTGTCCAGTTTCCTGATCTCTTTTGCAGCCGATTCCGAAAGGATTATCTGGGGCTGCATCAGAGTCCCAGTTCCTTTGCAAGCTTCTCCAGGGTTACCCACCTGCCGCTTTCGATCTCTTTTACCGCGGATTCGACCTCGTCCCTTGCTTTCGTGCGAAGGTCTGAAACATCCTCGATGAGCCGCACAAGGACATCGTTGTATGTCTCCTGCCTGTACAGTTTCATCCTGTCCAGCCTGTCTTTGGTAGATTCCTTGATCTGAATAGTCGTTGCCATGATCTGAATTCTGACTTCAAAGTATTTAATATTTTTCTGTAGTCATGTATAATCTGTTATATCTGGCTATAGCAGTAGGCTGCAGTCATGCGATATTCAAGGAACGGCTGTGATATAGCTATTTCAGGTCAGGCATACTCAACTGCAATTTCATGGCTTGCGCATATCTTCTTATCCTGCGGGATATCAAGCTCGATCATCTCAATTGCTGCAGGAATGCGAACTATTTTGAAATTATTATGTTCAATATAAAGCTGCTCGATCCTTTTGCCAGTATAGCCTGCTCTCAGAAGCCGTACTCTCTCTTCTGGTTTTTCTAACATTTAACCTCCCAGACTGAGCTTTTTAAACTCACGATTATGTTTATCATGATATATAATGATGATTTAAGATTAATAGTTTTCGCTGCTGCCGGTTTATTTACGAACCAGAACAGCCTGCGCATCTATATAATATCGTATATAAAACCGTTCATTTTATGTAATTATTTATAGTTTAAAAACAATAGTGTAACAATAAATACGAAAAGGGTAGAACGAGACCTGAAAAAAATCCTCTCAGGCGCTTCCCGGATAGAAAAATGGGCGAGCGCCTGGAAGAAGCTGGTTTATATTAATTAATGCACTAACGTCATCGTCCCGTCGACATACCCTGTCTTCCGCGCTGTCACGCCTATAGCAGTTGAGCCTGCCGAGTTGAGCTGCAGCGTTACCTGACCTGCCGAGTTGGTCATCCCGTCTGTGCTGATGCCTCCGCCTGAGATGCTCACCGATGCTCCGCTCACAGCTGAGCCGCCGCTTGTCACCGTGAAGGTAACGTACGTGGCTACGCCGTTCGTGACGTTGGATGGGCTTGCGCTCACGCTCAGCGTGGGCTGCCCTGTCGCAGAGAACGTGGTACTTGCGCCTGAGTAGCCCGTCCTGCTCACCGAGGCTGTTATCGTGCCAGAGCCTGTTGAATTGACGAGCAGTATGACCTGTCCGTTCTGGTTCGTAACACCGTTCCCGCTCGCTGCGCCCGTAACTGCAACCGCTGCCTCGTTTATTGCATTATTCCCGCTCGTTACGGTGAACATCACGTACGTCGGGACGCCCGCTGTTATGCTCGCCGGGCTTGAGGATATGGACAGCGACTGGGTGCTTGCTGATGTGACCGTCATCGACCCGCCCGCAAACCCTGTCTTGCTCGCTGAGGCTGTTATCGTGCCAGTGCTTGAAGGCGTGACAAGGATAACTGTCTTTCCGTCCTGGTTGGTGATGCCGCTGCCAGTTGCGGCGCCGCTTAAGCTCACGATTGCATCGTTAACAGCAGAGCCCCCTGCTGTCACTGTGAAAGTGATGTAGACAGGAACATTGACCGTTACCGAGCTATGGCTTGAAGAGACGCCCAGCGTCTGCTGGCTTGCTGAGGTAATGGCAGTTGAGCCTTCAGCGTATCCTGTTCTTCTTGTAGTGACTGTGATTTTCCCCGTGTTCGGAGGATTAACCTGCATGATTATCTGACCGTTGGAGTTCGTTATGCCGTCAAGAGCTACACCTGCTCCCGAGAGATTTACAGCCGCGCCTTCCACAGGCTTACCCATGCCTGTCACCGAGAACGTGACGTACGTAGCTACCCCCGAAGTTATGGAGCCTGGCGAAGTGCCGATATCCAGACCTGGCGTGGCTTCGATGGTAAAGCTCGCATTATCGTAGCCGGATTTATCTGCGTTCACGCTGATGCTGCCGTTCGTTGTTGCGTTCACAGCCATCACAAGCATCCCGTCAGCATCCGTGACCCCGCGCTCAGAGGCTGCACCGGAAAGCGTAATATTTACATTGCTTATCGAAGCGCCGTCGCTGAACGTTATGAACGTGACCTTTGTAATCTTGCCTGCACCTATATTGCCGGGAATGCTTATCACGTGCAAATCCTTGGATGCAGACCAGACTGCAGCAAGCACGCTGTTAAAGGCAAACCCTGCTATAATTCCTCCGATCAATGCTATCAAAATAAAAATCCTGGTATACCTGTCGTCATCGTATCCGCGAATAGTACCATCCTCCGAAGATTGTGTTTGTAATAGTAACAAAGGTAGATATAAAGATTCCCAGACGGAATCTCTCTTCAACCTATAGTATCATGAACCCGTTGTTTTAGCTGTCAAAAAATCTGCTTGTAACCTCTGTGCTCTCTATGGCTTGGTGGCAAATTTTTTCTGAAGCCACAGAGTCGGCTATGAATTGCAGTTTACTTCTCTCTCAAAAACAAACACACAAATACGATAGAGCGACACAGATACTTTGTCTATGTTGACTGAAAGTTTTTACACTATCATCAACCACAAAACTTAACTACGGGGTTATAGTTGATTGTAATTACATTTATCAATATTTGCTTTTAGCCTTGTGAGAATTAACATTATTTGGGTTTATTGGTATGAAAAATCTTCGTCTTCCCGCCATCTATTTTTAGTTTCTTTTGAATTATTGAACGATATAAAAATGATTCCGATCAACAGTAAATCTGCAAATAATATTGGAAAGTATGGAAGATTAAAAAATATTCCTACGGGAACATATATTAGAATAATTAAACCTGCAATAGAATATAGACAATTACTTATTTTATATCGGCGATTATTTTTATTAGATTTATCTAATAAAAATCTTGCGATTAAGAGAAATATCGATTGAATAATATAGGTAGCCAGTATAGTAATCTTGGGGTTTTCAACACTGAGAATTATGGTTAGGGCATCACCAAATGATTCATAAATTAAACCTGCACTGATTAAGGTTAAACCTAATCCCCAATAAAATGATGGTCTATAATTAAATTTTATGTAAAATGCAAATCCCATATATGCCAAAAAAAATGAAAGACTCGCAAATAATGCATATATTCGAGAAATACTTTTAGCATCAAAAAAACTGCTAAGACCAATGATGCTGAAATAAGAAAGGCGATTGGCTGTAATTTACCAATTATTTCAGTAAATAGAACATAATATTCCTTATCCTTAGCGAATATTTTGTTTAAATTGCCAATAAATGACATATTAATTCAATTATTAATCCTATTGTATTTAAAATGTTTTCTAGATATTGAAAAAATACATATAATTTTTGTAATATACATTTCTAAAACGATTTATCTGCCTTTTCTCTGATTCAAACGTGTTGAGGAGCTTGATTGGGGGTAATAATTATCGGTTATAGCTATGTGCCAAGAATTATATCAAGTAAAATTAATAAATTCAATCTGAAGTTTGCCGATAAACCTGGTACTTCGCTGCTTCGCTCGCTCGTACAATCGAGATTTGCCGAAGATGGCTTAGCTTTGCCGAGTAAATCTAATCGGGTCGCTTCGCTCTTTTTCTCTGGCACAGCTATCTCAGCCCGTTCATATGATCGAGAGCTGCAAAGGATGGCTTAGCTGAGTAAGAGACTATCGTATCCAAGTCCGAGCAATATTTGTTGCTTATATGGAGTATAGTGACTGAAGACGATAGGCGTATCGTGTATTCATTAGATAGCTTGGACTGTAATAGCAATCGAGGCGCTAAAAAGTGGCACTGATAAACCACTAGAAAGCTTTATCCCTCTTTTAAGAAGTAGTATATAATAATCGATGAAAATAAGATAAGTGGAAAATTATGAAAAAAGAATTCACTATAATAATCGAGCAGGATGAAGATGGTATTTATGTAGCATCTGTGCCCGAACTCGAAGGATGTCATACACAGGCGAAAACTCTGGATGAACTAAGAGATAGGATAAAAGAAGCGATACAGCTTTATTTAGAGGTTGAATCAGATCTTGTTAAAGAAGTTCCATTGGAGTTTGTGGGCATCCAGAAGGTCGAGGTCGCAGTTTAAATGGATAAAATCAATCCTCTTCCTCCTAAGAAAGTAATCAAAGCACTTAAAAAGATTGGTTTTCAGCCGATAAGACAAAAAGGAAGCCATTTATTCATGCGTCATCCCGATGGTAGAACCACATTGATCACAATGCATCCGGGTGAAGATATTGGGAAAGGGATGATAAGAAAAATAATAAACGACGCCAAGATTACAAGAGAGGAATGGCTTGAGCTAATTGAAACTGTATAAATGTTTTATTTAATTCATGCCCCCATTTGTCAATAAAAGCCAAAACAACAAATAAACGATAAATACCCTGATGTACTTGCGCCGGGATGCTACGTACCTTCCAGTGCGGAGTCCGTGATGCGTGCCTCGAAACATAAGAGAGAAAGAACAAACAACAGGACAAAAAAAAAATGTTACGGCACCATGTCCGCCGGGGTGAGAATCCCACCATGCGGAGCTGCTCCCGCATGAAGAGAAGGGAAGTGCGGTATCGTGAGATACTGTGCGGAGTTCCCGTATCGGCAGCCACAGCCCGAAACAGCAAGTGAACCAGAAGTGGCCTTGACAGGATGCGAT
>JAPMTX010000095.1 GCA_026552855.1 Candidatus Methanoperedens sp.
AAATGGTACGAAGCAGGCGTTTCCGGCATGTTCATGCTCAGGACAAAAGGGATTGGAGGGGTGATAGGTTACGCCCCCATGGGACTGGAATTGTTCAAGAAGGGAAAATTGAGCATCCTGCCTCATAAGATAAAAGGTAAAGAAGAGATCAAGCGCATCTTCAAGGAGGTCAGGGGATGAAGCTTGCCTATTATCCTGGCTGCACCCTGCACGGCACTGCGCGCGAATACGATGCCTCCACGAAAGCTGTAAGCAAAGCCGCCGGCATTGAATTGACAGAGATCACGGACTGGAACTGCTGCGGCGCGCTTGAGGCGATTTTCGATAAGGAATTATCGATGGGACTTTCAGCCAGGAACAACATGCTGGCTCAGAGGACAGGGCTTGACCTTGTGGTACCGTGCAGCATCTGCTCGCATAACCTCTCAAGAGCAGATAAAGCCATGAAAACCAATGGAGCCTTCAGGGAAAAGATTGAAAAGGCGCTTGGAGAAAAATACACTGGCGTCAAGATCAAGCATCTCCTGGAAGTCATGGTGAACGACGTGGGTATAGATGCACTGGCGCAGAAGTTCAAAAAGCCGCTGAAGGGCATTAAAGCCGTTCCCTATTACGGCTGTCTTTTAGTCCGTCCCTCCGAGGTATCAAAATTCGACAACCCTGAAAACCCGACATCTCTTGATAACCTGATAAAAGCGACGGGTGCTGAGTGCCTGCCGTTCACCCAGAAGACAAAATGCTGCGGCGGGAATCTCCTGATGAGCAAACAGGATTACGCGTTCATACTTACAAAGAAACTGTTCGACGAGGCAAAGGCTGCAGGCGCAAACTGCATAGTTGTGGCGTGCCCTATGTGCCACATGCTGCTTGACGGTCAGCAGTCCATGGTGGAAAAAGTATATGGTACTGTTATTGACCTACCGATCCTCTATTTTACACAGCTTATCGGACTTGCGATGGGGTTGAGCGAGAAAGAGCTTGAACTTGATAAGAACATGGTCTCGCCTAAAAAGCTCATCGAATCTACAGGCAAGCAGGAAGAAAAGAAGATAGAGACTGCTGGAAAGAAGGACGAAATTAAATCTGAAAAAGAGGTGGCAAAATGAAGGGCTCGGTAGCAGTAGTCGGAGGCGGCATAGCCGGGATACAGGCTGCGCTTGACCTTGCGGACAGCGGATACAAGACCTACCTCATAGAATCAAGACCGAGCATCGGCGGCGTGATGTCGCAGCTCGATAAGACCTTTCCGACAAACGACTGCGCCATGTGCATCCTCTCGCCCAAGCTCGTGGAGACGGGAAGGCACCCGAACATCGAATTGCTCTCATACAGTGATGTCAAATCCATTACAGGCAAAGCCGGGGATTTCAAAGTGAAGGTGGTAAAAAAAGCGCGCCATGTGGACGAGACAAAATGCACAGGCTGCGGCTCATGCACTGAGAAATGCCCCTTAAAAGTGCCTGACGAATATAATGCTGGCATGAGCAAACGCAAATCCATTTACATACCGTTCGCCCAGGCAATACCGAGGATTGCAACAATCGATGCCGCCCACTGCCTCTACCTCACAAAAGGCAAATGCGGCGTGTGCAAGAAAGTATGCGGACCTAAAGCTGTGGATTACGAGCAGAAGGATAAGGAGATGGAGCTGAACGTCGGCTCAGTAGTTCTTGCTACAGGCTTTAAGCCCTTTGACCCCTCTGTGCTGAAGCAGTACAGGTTCGACCATCCCGACGTTATTACATCGCTCCAGTTCGAGCGGCTTTTGAGCGCAAGCGGTCCTACGCAGGGGCATGTCACGAAGCAATCGGACGGAAAGGTCCCGAAGAAAATCGCTTTCATCCAGTGCGTGGGCTCACGCAACCCTCGGATAGACAGGAAACACTGCTCTTCTGTGTGCTGTATGTACGCCACAAAGGAATCAATCATCGCCAAAGAGCATGACCCTGAGCTTGATATTACAATATTCCACATCGACATAAGGGCGTTCGGGAAAAACTTTGAAGAGTTCTACAACAGGGCGCAGAGGGAGTACGGCATCAGGTACATCAATTCCCGCCCCCCTGAGGTCATCGTGGATGCTAAAAATAACCTCTCCATGAAGTACGAGGATTTCAATACAGGAGAACTCAAGACCGAGAACTTCGACCTGGTCGTGCTCTCCATAGGTCTTGACCCTTCTGATTCCACGCGCGCCCTCGCGCAGTCATCGGGAATCGCTCTTGATTATTTCGGGAATATCGCTACAAGCATAGAGAACCCTGTCGGGACAAACATTCCCGGTATCTATGTCTGCGGCGCGGCACAGGCGCCAAAAGACATCCCAGATACCGTGGCGCAGGCAAGCGCAGCTGCATCAAAAGCTGCCGCCCTTCTATCGAGCGAGCGGGGAACCCTGATAAAAGAGAGGACGTTCTCTGAGGAAAAACCGCTTTCTTCTGAGCCCAGGATAGGTGTATTCGTGTGCCACTGCGGCATCAACATAGGCAGCGTAGTAAACGTCCCGAATGTGGTAGAGTATGCAAAAACCCTTCCCAGCGTTGCTCATGCTCAGGAGATGCTGTATGCATGTTCCTCCGATTCGCAGGTCACGATAAAGGAAGCTATCGCTAAAAACAATTTGAACCGTGTGGTTGTAGCATCGTGCACGCCGCGCACGCATGAGCCCCTGTTCCAGAACACATGCCGGGAGGCAGGGCTTAATCCGTATCTTTTCGAGCTTGCAAATATCCGCGAGCACTGCTCCTGGGTGCACATGAAGGAAAAGGAGAGAGCGACAGAGAAAGCAAAGGGTGTCGTGCAAATGGCTGTGGCGAAATCAGCCCTTTTCCAGCCCCTGTATAAGCAGAAGGTATCGCTGATAAATAAGGCGCTTGTGCTCGGCGGCGGTGTAGCTGGAATGACCGCGGCACTTGATATCGCTGATAACGGTTACAGCGTGACGCTCATCGAGAAGCAAGCGGAACTCGGCGGGATGCTGAGAGAGATGACAGAGTTGCACGATGGGAAAAAGCCTTCGGATGTATTGAAAGAACTCGTCAACAGAATGAACGAGAACAAGAATATCAAAGTTATAAATGAGGCAAAGCTCATCAAAGTTGAAGGGTATCTTGGCAATTTCAAAGGTATCATTCTCTCAAAAGGGCAGGAGGTCCCCGTTGATTTCGGAGCTGCCGTTGTTGCTACGGGCGCGAGGAACTTTGAGCCTTCAGGCTTATTCGATTACGGGAAAGATCCCCGCATCGTAACGCAGGCCCAGCTTGAGAAAACGCTCGGCAAAGGCATAAGCGCGAACAATATCACGATGATACAGTGCGCAGGGGCGCGAAATAAGGAAAGAGAATACTGCGGCAGGACCTGCTGCATCGATGCGGTCAAGAACTCAATTAGAATTAAGAAAGCAAACAAAAACGCAAATATCTATATCCTGTACCGGGATATGCGTACGTACGGGGTCATGGAGAAGCTGTACGAGAACGCAAGAGACCTGGGTGTAATATTTATAAAATATGATGCTGAGAGACCGCCAAAAGTAGAGAACGGCTCGGTGACGGTGCACGATTCCATGCTCAACGAGGATATCGAGATAGCCTCCGACCTCGTGGTGCTGAGCACTCCGCTTGTGGCCGGCGAGAACGAGGAGATTAACCAGCTTTTCAAGATACCGCTTGATAAGAACAGGTTCTTCCTCGAGGCGCACCCCAAGCTCCGTCCTGTGGACTTCGCAACCGACGGCGTGTTCCTGTGCGGAAGCGCGCAGGCTCCCAAGCTTCTGGACGAGGCGATATCGCAGGCGAGCGCAGCCGCCTCCCGCGCATGCACAATATTATCACGCAAGTTCATTGAAACTGAAGGTGCCGTATCGGTGGTCAACGAGGCTAAATGCATCGGGTGTGGGACATGCGTTAACGTCTGCCCATACAATGCGCCGTCGCTCTCGGAGGTAACTGTGAAGGCTGAAGAAGTTACCTATACGGCGAAGAAATCGCGCATCAATCCTGCCGCATGCAAGGGCTGCGGCTCGTGCGCAGCAGCATGCCCTGCCGGAGCCATAACAGCACAGCACTTCTCATCAAAAGAGATCGGGGAAGCCATTGATGCTTTCAATAAAGGTATAAAGAGCGTTTCGATCGAACCAAAGACAGGTGCAGTGGAGGTAGTAGTATGAGTGGTGAAGCTCAGAAAACACCTGGATTTGAGCCCAATATCCTTGCATTCTGCTGCAACTGGTGCTCATATGCAGGCGCGGATTTAGCAGGCGTGAGCCGCTTCCAGTATCCGCCCACGGTCAGGATTTTGAGAGTGATGTGCTCAAGCAGGGTTGAGCCCGCGTTCATCCTGAAAGCCCTGAAGGAAGGCGCAGACGGTGTGCTTGTGGCTGGATGCCACATCGGCGACTGCCACTACATCGACGGCAACAAGAACGCAGAGATCAGGATAAACAATACTAAAAAAGCGCTGGCGAAACTTGGGCTTGATAAGAGGCTTCGGCTTGAGTGGATCTCAGCCAGTGAAGGTGCACGATTCTCAGAAGTTATTCGAGATTTTACAGAAGAGATTAAGAAATTGGGTCAAAACCCAATCAAGGAAGTGAAGTAGATGAGCGATAACGAAAGTACTGAAACAAAAGGTACTGATGTGAAGAAAGACAGCGAGGAAAAACGGGTAGGCGTTTTCATATGCGAATGCGGCGTGAACATAGGGGGTGTAGTGAACACAAGAGCGGTAGCTGATTATATCGGTACTCTGCCCGGCGTCAAGGTCACCTCTGTCAACAAGTTCACATGCTCAGATTCTGGTCAGGCTGATATACAGCAAAAAATAAAAGAACATAACCTCAACCGCGTTGTCGTGGCAGCCTGCTCTCCGAAGACACATGAACCCACATTCCGCGCATGCATCGAGCAGATGGGATTAAACCAGTACTTCCTTGAATTCGTGAACATAAGAGACCACTGCTCATGGATACACATGTGGGAAAAGGAGAAAGCCACAGAGAAAGCCAAAGACCTCGTGCGCATGGGCGTTGAACGCTCAAAGCTGCTTGAGCCGCTTGCTGCAAGCGAAGTGCCTGTCAACGATAAAGCCATGGTAATCGGCGCAGGAGTTGCGGGAATGCAGGCAGCGCTTGATCTTGCTGATATGGGGTTCCAGGTCTATCTTGTCGAGAAAGAGCCCTCTATAGGCGGCAGGATGGCGCGCTTTGACAAGGTCTTCCCTACGAACGACTGCTCCATATGCATCCTCGGTCCCAAGATGGTGGAAGTCGCAAGGAACAAGAACATCAAGATAATGAGCTATTCCGAGGTAAAAGAAGTGGACGGCTACGTCGGGAATTTCAATGTGAAAGTAGAGCATAAACCTCGCTATCTCGATATTTCCAAATGCACTGGCTGCGCCAAGTGCAGCGAAGCCTGCCCCGTCGAAGTACCATACGATTTTAACGAGGGGTTCGGGACGCGCAAGGCGATCTATGTCCCGTTCCCACAGGCAGTGCCTCTCCGGGCGGTACTGGACAAGGAGAACTGCATCTCATGCAAAGCATGCGCCAAGGCGTGCGAGCGCGGCGCAATTGATTATGACCAGAAGCCCTCGTACAGCGATATCAATGTAGGAGTTATTATAGGCGCAGTCGGTTTTAAGACATACGATCCCGAACCCAGGCATGATTTTGGTTACGGGTTATACGATAATATCATTACTGCCATGGAATTTGAAAGATTACTTAACGCTGCAGGTCCAACAGGCGGACACGTTGTAAGACCATCTGACTGCAAAGAGCCAATAAGAGTTGGATTCGTGAACTGCGTTGGTTCGCGTGATAAGAACACAAACATCTACTGTTCAGGCGTATGCTGCATGTACACTATCAAGAACGCGCAGCTGCTCAAGGAAAAGCGCCCTGAGACCGACCACACTGTAATGTACATAGATATCAGGACGCCATTCCGGGGATACGAGGAATCGTACAACAGGTCGCGCAATTTAGGCGTGAAATTCCTGCGCGGAAGACCTGTTGAGGTCAAAGAAGACCCAAACACCAAGAATATCCTTGTCCGGGTTGAGGATACGCTTGCAGGCGAGATAAGGAACCTTGAGTTCGATCTTCTTGTTCTTGCTACAGGCATTGTGCCTAATGAGGGCATTAGCCAGATACAGCAGCTCCTCAAACTTTCAAAAGCCGCGGACGGCTTGCTGATGGAAGCACATCCCAAGCTCCGTCCGGTTGATACCACTATTGATGGTGTGTTCCTTGCAGGTGTTGCCTCAGGTCCCAAGGATATCCCGTACGCTGTCTCGCAGGGGAGCGCCTGCGCAAGCCGCGCCACTATTCTTCTTAAGAACAAAAAAGCAATAACGGAAGGTATAACTGCTGTGGTGAACCCTGATGTGTGCGTGGGATGCGGCGTATGCCTGTCCATGTGTCCGTTCCAGGCTATAAAGATGGACGAAAAAGAGGGCAAGGCGAATGTGATGAAAGCCCTGTGCAAGGGCTGTGGTACGTGCGTCACAGCCTGCCCGACAGGAGCGCTTGAGCAGAGCCACTTCAAGAATTCCCAGGTCCTGGCACAGGTCAAGAACGTATTCAAGTTCCAGGAGGTGGCTGCATGAGCGCAGAAGCTGCGGCTGCTAAGACAGACGGATGGGAGCCCAAGATAGTGGCGTTCTGCTGCAACTGGTGCTCCTACGGCGGCGCGGACAGCGCTGGCATGGGAAGATTCCAGCAGCCTCCCACCGCGAGAATAATACGCGTCATGTGCTCAGGCAGGATCGATCCTTTGCATGTGTTCAATGCGTTCCTTGAAGGGGCTGATGCCGTATTGGTTACGGGCTGCCATATCGGGGATTGCCATTATGTTAACGGCAATGATAAGACTAAGATCAAATACAAATTCCTTGAAAATGTTGTACGGGAGCTGGGACTTGAAAAAGAAAGGTTACAACTTAACTGGATCTCAGCCAGCGAAGGGGAGAAATTCGCAAACTTCATCCGCACTGTCACTGAGCAGATAAAGAAGCTGGGGCCGAGTCCCCTGAAGCCAGAGGGGGTGGCATGATGCAAAAAGGTGAGATGTACGTTGGCTGGTCAACAAAAGATGATGTGAGAAAACGCGGCGGCTCAGGCGGTCTTGTTACTTCTGTACTTGCGGCTGCACTTGAGAAGAAACTGGTCGATGCAGTTGTGGTGCTGAAGAAAATCAACGAGTTTGAGGCTGTCCAGATAATAACATCGGATGTGAATGAAGTTCTTAATTCAGCAGGCTCCCTGCATTCTGTGCCGAGCAACTTTGCAAAACTCATAGCGAACAGGAACCTGAAAGTGGCTCTTCCCGCCAAGGGATGCGACGTGCGCGGGATCATAGAGCAGAGCAAGCGCGCTGCCATAAATCTTGATAATACTTTCGTACTCGGGCTTAACTGCGGAGGATCAATGCATCCTGTCACGACAAGGGAAATGCTTGAGGTCATGTACAAGATAAAGCCTGAGGATGTGCACGGCGAAGAGATAGAGAAGGGTAAATTGATATTTGAGACCAGGGACGGAAAGGAGCATGCCATAACCATTGATGAACTTGAAGAGAAAGGTTACGGGCGGAGGGAGAACTGCCGCTACTGCACTATCAAGATACCGAATAATGCCGACCTTGCGTGCGGGAACTGGGGCGTTACAGGGGACCTTGCGGGTAAAGCCACCTTCGTGGAGATCAACTCTGAGAAAGGTGCCAGGCTTTTGCAGAACGCTGTCGATGCAGGATATGTCCAGCTCCAGAAACCCGATGAGAAAGGGGTTGCGGCGCGCGCCAAGATAAAAGGTGCAATGGAAGGGCTGAGCAAGAAATGGAAGGATAGGGTGTTCGTCCCCCTGGATAACAGGCTTGAGTACTTCAGGAAAGAGCTTGAGAATTGCATAGATTGCGGCGCGTGCAAGGCTGTGTGTCCCACCTGCTCGTGCGGCGATGTCTCAAAGTGCACTGAGTTCCACTATCGCGGCGACTCTTATAAGATGTCAATGTATCACCTTGTTAGGTTCCTGCACCTTGCTGACTCATGCATCGGGTGCGGGCAGTGCAGCGATGTATGCCCCGTGGATATCCCGCTTACGAGGCTGTACAGGAGGTTTGCCAATTCTATGCAGGAAGAATTGAAGTACGAACCCGGAATGGACTTAAGAAAACCGCCGTATTTCGAAGCCAAGCTTGAGGTGTGAGACATGAACGTTTATTCAACTATCTGCCCCGGCTGCAATTTCGGCTGCGGGCTGTATATTCGCGAGAACGGGAAGCTTGAAGTGGATTTCAGGAAATCCTCCCCCGCCAACGCAGGTAAGCTTTGCAGGTTCGGGATGAGCCTATCCAGCCTCTATTCGCCTGTTAAGTCGATGGTGGATGGAAAGGAGACCGCACTTCCAGAGGCTGCTAAAGAGGCGGCAAAAAGGATTTCGGCGAGCAAAGGTTCTACGGCTTTCCTGTCCTTCGGTAACGCCACCTGTGAAGAGCTTCTTGCATTCCAGAAGTTTGCTGAATCTTATCTATGCACCGGAGTGAATTTCGATGCGCTCCCTAAAGATATCTACCA
>JAPMTX010000189.1 GCA_026552855.1 Candidatus Methanoperedens sp.
AAGACAGGCCACGGGCAACCCGGACGGGCATCGTTGCGAAGGATGAACCGAGGCAGGAGGAAAACCTCGGACCGGGAAATCTTTTTCTCTTGACGGGAGGAGGTCATATAGATGTTAGCCTGCTACACAAAATAAATTGGTAATTAATCATATTTAGTTTTTCTGCTTTAATGATGATTTGATTTCTGCAACATCATTATTTATTGATTTTAAATTAGATACCATTTCTTCATACAATGGAACCGCTTTTATAATAAACATTAGGTTCTCTTCCGTTTCGAGTGGGTTACGGGTCTGACGCATTGTAAACTCTCCGTGGCATCCGGCCACGGAGGACTTGGTGATGGACGAGAAGCAGTTGTTCGGATTGGCGTTGGGTCTGACCCCGCCGTGGTTCATTGACAAGGTCGCGTTCGATCCCGGGCAGAAGCGGTTGGACCTGTTTCTGGACTTCCAACGGGGATCGAAGTTTCCGTGCCCCGAATGCGCAAGCGGAGAAGGATGTCCCGTTCACGATACGACGGAGAAAACGTGGCGACACCTGGATTTCTTCCAGCACCAGGCGTTTTTGACTGCGCGGGTTCCCCGGATCGAGTGCCCTACGCACGGTGTGCGGCTGTCCAACGTGCCGTGGGCACGGCCGGGCTCCGGGTTCACGCTGCTCTTTGAAGCCTTGGCACTGTTGATGTGCCAGCAGATGCCGGTGTCCGGTGTTGCCAAGGTAATGCAGGCCAACGCGAACACGCTGTGGCGGTTGCTTACGCACTATGTCGACAAGGCGGTTGAGAAAGCCGATTACAGCGACGTGGAGGATGTCGGCGCTGACGAATGCGCCCAACGGAAGGGACACGAATACATCACGACGTTCTGTGACCTTGGGCAATCCCGGGTGGTGTTCGTGGCGGAAGGCCGCCGGAAGGACACGGTGAAGAAATTCGGGACGTTCCTGGATAGGCGCGGCATTCCAAGAGAGCAGGTCCGAAACTTCTGCGCGGACATGTGGGAGCCGTACCGGCTGGGGATTACGGAAGTGTTTCCGGACGCCGAGTTGACGTACGACCGGTATCACGTGATGACGTTGTTCAACCGCGCGATCGACCTGGTGCGGCGCAAGGAAGTGCGCAGCGTCCCCCTGCTGAAAAACAGCCGGTGGCTGTGGTTGCGGAGCCAGCGGAAGATGACGGGGAACCAGCGGTCGGATCTTGCGTGGTTGTCCCGCCTGGATACGCGGACGGGGAAAGCGTACCAGATCAAGCTGACGCTTCAGCGGCTGTGGAACTACACGGATCGGGGTGATGCGGAGTTGTTCCTGAAGAAATGGTACTTCTGGGCGACGCACAGCCGGCTGGAACCGGTGATCGAGGCTGCGAAGACGATCAGGCGTCACTGGAAGGGCATCCTTCAGTTCGTCGACAGCCGGATCACGACGGGGATCGTCGAGGGGTTGAACAGCAAGATCAAAACGGCGATGAAGCGGGCGTACGGCTTCAAGTCCTTCGAATACCTGCGCACCATCATTTACCTCGTTGCCGGCAAGATCAACATCCCGTTACCCACTCAATGTTGAAGAGAACCTCTTATTAATATGCTCCAACAATAACATGTTATATTTATTGACATAATAATAGGCTCTTCAGGGTTTGTAGTGGGTTGACCCCGGTTTCGGGGTGACTGACGTCGGTTTGTTTGTCGCTCTTTTCCATCTGTTGGATAATGACCGCCGAGACGCTTCGGGATGCTGTTTGT
>JAPMTX010000190.1 GCA_026552855.1 Candidatus Methanoperedens sp.
TCTTCTTTTGGGCCAAAAGCACAATTAATCCTACCGACAAATTTCTCGAAATAGATGGTAAAAAGACATTTATAATCACAGTAGTTGGATTATGTAATAAGTATGATAAACCAGCCACACCATGCGAACTCCAGAACCAACCGTTTAATATCGAAGTTTACGGACGGGCATTCGGTTACCAGTATGCATATCCACAAGATGCTCCAAATGCAACTATTAGAGACCTTTTTGAGGCTGCTAATGTATATTACACAATACCTGTATATAGCAAGGCTACAACGTGGGCGGGGTATACAGAGCGCATCCAACTAACACCCGTTTCTCCAAAATTAATTGGACGGCGCCGTTAGGCGCCGTTCCAAAATAGACACAATATACCCGACAAGTTACGGTACTCCAACGAGATTCTGCTGGAAAAACCCTATTTCCCTAACGACAATGAGAAAAAGCATTGCTTGTAGAGAGTTACCACTAACACTCACCCCTGTTTTGGAGAATTTACATTCTGATAAATCCGAATTCATTCGGGTTCAAGCCGTTCTGCAATGCAGCCAGAACGAGCAATTGATATGAAACAAAAGCAGCCAATACGTGCAATGATTTCTTTGAGTTCTGCCTGTTCCTCACATCAAATTTGACAGTTCCTTTTATGTGGCTGTGAATCCGTTCCTGTGCAGCCCGCAAATCGGTTTTCTCTTTCGGCATGCCTGCAAGATTCTTATTTCTGTAATATGCCCCGACCTGCTCTATTCTTCCCTGCTCGAACAGAAAATCAAGTTTTGACTTTAATGTTGCATTCGGATTTCCGCCTTCTTTCCAGAGCTTGCTGCACCAGTGATTTATTGCCTCAACTTTTCCGTCATCATTGGCAACCGCATTCTCTTTCAGGCCAATGTATGGATAAGCTCCGATAACATGCTTTACCCGAGCATGATTTTCAAACGAATCGTATGCAGTATCCAAATCCATAAAATCGCAGTTTATCCCCAATTCTTTCAGCTTGTATAAATGTGGTTCCAGATACGGAGAGTCGCCTGCACTTCCGCTGCTGAAAGTCATAAGCAAAGGAATTGTTCCTTTCATGGTGATATGGGCTTTGTACATCATGCATTGATAATGCGGATTGTAATCTGCATTTTTGTCGTATCTTGACGCTTCTATTGGAGTCGAATCATGGCTCAAATGCTTTATGCCGTTCTTTTCTGCAAGATTGTCAAGCTTTTGGGCAATCAGTTCCATGATTTTCACAAATCCCGATTCTCCAATCCTGTAATGGATAAAATGGTGCAATGCTGAAGGAGACGGCGGCTTTTTGAGCTTCAGCAGGCGCAGTTCATGCTCTGTTAGCGATTCGATAATCCTGCCATATCCTCGGTCTCCGTAGAAATAATATACTACGGAAAGCCGCAGCATTGCGCCGACATTATGCTGCGGCTTTCTTTCGTAGTAATTTGCCTGAACGTGTTCTTCAATATCGCCGACGTCCAAAAAGGACAGAAACTCAATCAGCGACGAGCCGTCTTTTATCAAATCGTCCAGGGATAGTTTCTCGAATATCCCAGATGATACTTCGATGCATAGCGATTTCATACTTTTTCGCTATGGATGTATATAAAGCTATCGGTGGCAATGCACAGCGATTTTTACTGGAGAAATTGAATCTGATGGCGGCTGATTCGCAGTTCAGGAGTTCTGGAAAAAACAGTTAGGTTTAAAAGGGATTAGCTTAATTGGATGGTCTC
>JAPMTX010000096.1 GCA_026552855.1 Candidatus Methanoperedens sp.
AGACCTTCCAGAAAGAGCTTAAAGACTTCTCGCCGGACATCATCCTGGCGGACTATACGCTTCCGGTGTTCGACGGCTGCTCTGCGCTCAAAATCGTAAAAGAAAGATGCCCTGATGTCCCTTTCATTTTCGTCTCAGGAACTATTGGTGAGGATTGTGCCATCGAATCGCTCAAGGGCGGAGCGACCGACTATGTTATTAAGGATCGCATATCCCGGCTTGCGCCTGCTGTGCGCCGGGCATTAAATGAAGTAGAGGAGAGAATCGAGTACAGGAAAGCGGAGAGAGCTCTCCGGGAATCAGAGATCAGGTTCCGCTCGCTTGTCGAATCAGCCAGTGATGCGATCATCCTGACGGATGGGGAGGGTTTTATCATCTCATGGAATAAAAGCGCTCAGAGGATCTTCGGCTATACTAAAGAAGAGATACTGGGCAGACCGACAACACATGTCATGCCTGATAGATTCAGAAGCGATCATCTGAAGAGAATAGGGTATATCAATTCAAATGGTAATCCTTACATTAACGGGAAAACGTTTGAGTCATACGGACTGAGAAAAGACGGCAGCGAGTTTCCTTTAGAGATCTCCATAGCAACATGGAACATCGAGGGGGAAGCGTTTTACAGCGCCATCGTGCGCGATATCACGGAGCGCAAACGGTCTGAAGAAACACTGCATCGGAACCATACTCTCTTAAACGCGATAAGCGATGCGCAATCCCATTTCATCGCGGATTCCAATCCGAAAGTCCTGTTTGATAACCTTCTGGCAAATCTTATCTCGCTCACCAGAAGCGAATACGGTTTCATTGGCGAGGTTCTCTATAACGCAAAAGGTGAGCCGTATCTGAAGACCTACTCCCTCACGAATATAGCATGGGATGAGAAGACGCGCGAGTTCTACGAGAAAAACGCCCCTTCTGGAATGGAGTTCTATAACCTTAAAACCCTTTTCGGCACAGTAATGGCAACAGGCAGGCATGTCATCTCAAACAACCCTGCTGGGGACAGCAGGAGAGGAGGGCTTCCTGCAGATCATCCCCCGCTCAATTCTTTCCTGGGCATACCATTCTATCAGGGAGAAAAGCTTGTGGGCATGGCAGGTATCGCCAACCGACCCGGCGGCTACGAGGAAGAACTGTTCGGGTATCTTCAGCCGCTTCTCAATACCTGTGCGAATATCATTGAAGCTTACAGGAACAGCCAGCAGCGCAAAAGGGCTGAGGAAGAGCTAAAGATAAAAGCGCAGCTCCTGGATGACTCTACCGACTCGGTGTTCGTGCATGATCTTGACGGGAATTTCATTTACCTGAATGAAATGGCGTATAAATCGCGCGGGCTGGGTAAAGAAGAAATGATGAGTATGAACCTCCACCAGATTGTCATCCCTGAGTACGAGAAGCTTCTTAAGCCCAGGTTCAGGCTGCTGATCGAAAAAGGGGATGGCACATTTGAATCCGCTCATTTTCATAAGGATGGGTCTGTAATCCCGGTAGAAGCGCATGCGCGCATTATTGAATCCGGCGGAAGAAAACTTGTTCTCAGCATCATCAGGGATATCACCGAGCGCAAGCGCGCTGAGCAGGCATTGCAGTACAGGCTCAATTTCGAAAAGCTGATTACGAGCATATCAACGAATTTCATCAATATAGCATCGGACAGGATAGATGAAGAGATAAACCGCGCGCTTGAGATAATAGGGGAATTCACAGATGTTGACAGAAGTTATGTTTTCCTTGTCTCAGGAGACGGAGCCAGGACCGGTATTACCCACGAATGGAACTCCAGTACGATCGGCTCCCGGCTCCAGGAGTTCAATGAAGTATCGTTTGAATCCTCCCCGTGGTTCGCGGAGAAGATGAAGAACCTTGAGACTATTTATATTCCCAGCTTCACCGCCCTTCCGCCCGGGGCAGATATTGAGCTGTCAAAATACCGGAATACCCGGACCAAATCAATAATCGTAGCCCCGATGGTCTATGGCGGGGTTCTTTTCGGATACCTCGGTCTGACTTCGGTGCGAAAGGAGATAACGCTTGCAGAAGACCTGATAGCCCTCCTGAAAATAGTCGGGGAGATCTTTATGAGCGCACTTGTGCGCAAGATGGCTGAGGAAGCTGTCTGGGAAAGCGAGACGCGCTTTCGGGCTATATTCGAGAATGCTGCCATCGGGATGGCGCTCATGAACGTCGAAGGACGACCGATCGTGAGTAATCCTGCCCTGCAGGAGATGCTCGGATACAGCGGGGAGGAGCTTCGAGATATGGTACTCACAGGTCTTACGCATCCGGACGATATGCCGGTTGAGACGGGCATGTTCAAAGACCTGATGGCTGGTAAACGCGATAATTACCAGATAGAGAAGCGGTATATCCGGAAGGATAGGAGCCAGTTCTGGGGTCGCCTGACAGTTTCCCCGGTCCAGGGCGAGGGCGGCAGACCGCAGTTCGGCATCGGCATGGTGGAGGATATCACCGAGCGAAAGCAGGCTGAGGAGCTGCTAAAGGAGAAAGCAAGGGCAGAACTTTATGGTTTTATTGTAAGCGCCCTGCCGGTGTTCGCATCCGGCGCTCCCTCCCAGGTGAGGAATAACCTTGTGAGGAACTTCGCCGAGCGCTTTGAGAAGAACATAATGCCCAGGTTTGAGGAAGAGATGAAGCGGTATGATCATGACCGCAGCATCAGGGGTGAAGCGGTTGATATCAAGCAGGATGAGCTTGATTTCTTCATATCATGGCTTATAGGAATGTTTTCCAATCTCGGAATCCGGACAAGAACAGCACCCCAGAATTCGGGGAGGGTCTTTGAGCTGTTGAATTGCCCCTGGAAAGGTGAAGCAAGTGGTAACCCGATATTCTGCTTCATCTGCCGGACTATTATGAGGCGCAGTCTCACATGGATGCCGTTTAAAGGCAGCACAGACCAGAAATCAAGTATTGCTAACGGTTCACAGGTATGCAGGTTTGAGATTCATGTTAAATAATATCAGAACTATTATTAAATACATACGGAATATATGGAGGTGTAACAATAACAATAACGATGGAACGAATTAAGACCGGTATCCTGGAGCTTGATAGAATCCTTGGAGGTTTTCCTGCAGGCAAAACTATTCTTGTTACAGGTGACCCTGGCACTGGCAAGACCATTTTCGGACTCCAGTTCGCAAACGCCTGCTGTGCCCAGGGCATGAGGACGGCGTATCTCTCTACAGAGGAGACTGCAGGCGATCTTCACCTTCAGGGTAAGTCCTTCGGCTGGAACCTTGATGCTTTCGAGAAAAACGGCACGCTGAAATTCATGGACCTGGCAGGGAACAGAGCAGTAGAGATAAAGACTGCCCTGAGCATAAGCATGGAGGCTGTAAAAGGCAACTTTACGGAGCTGGCAGATTACCTGCCTGAGGGAACCGGGGTGCTCATCATAGATAGCCTCGGAAGCCATACAGCCAACCTGTCGCCCTATGAGTTCAGGGACAGGTTCGACCTTCTCGTCCATAACCTGGCTCGAACTGGTATTACAGCCATGGTGATACTGGACAGCATCACCTCAAAGGAATTCAACGATATAGCACTCTTCTCAGCCTACGGCGCGATCCAGCTTATGAAAAGGGAGAACCCGTACACGGATAGAAGGGAAAGGGTCATGGATATAGTGAAGATGAGGAATACGAAAACGCCAATCCAGCTTCTCACCTTTGAGATAGGCTTGCAGGGCATTGAGCTTACTTCGCCGGGTGAGGTATCTGACACCCAATGAATCAGATTGAGTGAGATATCTTCAATTAGAAAAACTATTAATACGGATTAGATTATTAAGAGATAGCCCTCAGTGGCTACGCGCCGGTAGTGTAGCGGTTATCACTGAGCGTTGCCAACGCTTAAACTCGGGTTCGATTCCCGACCGGCGCATACGGTCAATCGCTCTTTCTAACCGGCATGGTGAAATAGAATGTCGAACCCTCACCCTGTACGGATTCTGCCCATATCCTTCCTCCATGGCGTTCCACTATCTTCTTGCAGATAGCAAGACCTATCCCCGTGCCCGGATATTCGCTGGCTGCATGCTCGCGCTGGAATATCTGGAAAAGGTAGCTTTTGAACTCAGGGGATATCCCTATCCCGTTGTCGCGCACCGGGAATACCCACTCATTCCCTCTTCTCTGCGCCGTGATGTGGATACGCGGAGGTTCTTCCTTTTTGCGGAACTTGATGGCATTGCTGATCAGGTTCTGGAACAACTGCACCATCTGGGTAGGATCAGCCATTACGGTGGGGAGAGTGTCATGCGTAACTTTCGCCTTATTCTCCTCGATAGCCACCTTCAGGTTAGTCATTGCCTGGTTGAGTATGTCCTCGCAATCAGTCGGTTCGAACGGTTTACCGCGCGTACCCACGCGTGAATATGCCAGAAGGTCCTCTATTACCCTCTGCATTCGCGCGATGCCGTCCACGATGAACGAGATGAACTCGTCTGCATCCCTGCCAAGCCTGCCTTTATACCGTTTTGCCAGCAGTTGCGTGAAGCCTGATACCATGCGCAGCGGCTCCTGCAGGTCGTGCGAGGCTGTATAGGCGAACTGTTCAAGCTCCGCGTTCGAGCGAGCAAGCTCAGCCGCCCAGCGCTCGCGCTCTTCTTCAGCACGCTTGCGCTCTGTGATATCGGTGATGATGCCCACCATGGCTATTGGCTCGCCCCTGCTGTCTTTGATCATGCAGGCGTTCAGCAGGATAGGGAATATCCTTCCGTCCTTGTGCCTGACCATAATTTCCCCGATCCAGCGTCCTGTCTCTTTTATAGCTGGAATAATAACCCTGCTGGCAAGCTCAGGGTCAGCGTTCATCTCGTTGACATGCTTCCCCCTGAACTCCTCAGGAGAGAAGCCGTATATCGTCTTTACTGCCTTGTTGGAAAAGATTATGCGTCCGTCCAGATCAACGATCTGTATTCCATTTGGCGCCTCTTCTACAGCCGCAGAGAGCAGCCTGAGCCTCATCTCAATCCGCCTGCGTTCAGTGATATCGCGCATTACTGCAATAAAACCGAGAGTTTCACCCCTCTCATCCCTGAGCACCCTGATAGATGCTTCAACATCTATTTCTTCCCCGCTCTTTCTGGTTTGAATAAACTCCCCGCGCCAGGAACCTGTCGATTCAAGAGAACTGTAGGCTTCTCTCTCGTCCTCAGGCTTTAGCCACCGGTGGCGGGTTACTTCTTCCACCTGCCTGCCGAGCACCTCCCCGGATTTCCAGCCGTACAGCCGCTGTGCCCCATCGTTCCAGTAGATTATGCTGTGCTTATTATCGAATGCGATAACAGCATCGTTCACCTGCGACAGGACTGTGGTCTGGAACCTGAGCTGCTCTTCCGCTTTCTTGTGCCCGGTTATGTCACGCGCAATACCCTGTGTTCCGATAACCTTTCCCTCTTCGCTCCTGAGAACCCTGATGTTATGAAGTGCGTTAATAACCCTGCCGCCCTTTGATACATACCTGTTTTCGAAACCAAAGATATCGACATCCTGTTCTATCATCTCCATGAACTTTTTTAAAGTCGTTTCCCTGTCATCGGGGTGGATCCACCTCAGCCACGATTTGCCGAGCACTTCCTCAGGCGCAGTTTCCAGCAGCCTGTAACCGGCACTGTTCATGAATACCTGGTTGCCCGCCCTGTCAGAAGTATATATTATATCGGTCGTCAGCTCGACAATATTTTTGTATTTCTCCTCGGATCTTTTAATTTGCTCCTCAACCTTCCTGCGCCCGGCGATCTCAACCTGCAGAGCCTCATTGGCGCGTGCAAGTTCCGCAGTTCGCTCCCGCACCCGGATTTCCAGCTCATCGTGCGCCATCTGCAGCTCTTCCTCCGCTCTCCTGCGCTTCGTGATATCACGTGCGATACCTAAAGTGCTTATGATCCTCCCATCCTGGATTTGCAGTGTTATTATAGATTCAGTTATTATGTAATCGCCCGATCTCGAACGAATGCGAAGCTCAAAGCCCGGCGATTCTTCTCCATCCAGGACACGCCGGTAAATCTCCATAGCCAGAGGCAGGTCATCAGGATGCACAAGAGGCTTCAGGTTCTTACCGAGCCACTGCTCACGCTGCCACCCGGTAATGGTCTCAAATGCAGGGTTAAGAGAAGTGACCGTAAGGTCCCTGGATATAGTGAAGATGATATCCCTTACGTTCTCAACAAGGCTCCTGTAGCGCGCCTCTGATTCACGAAGCTCCTGTTCCGCCTGCTTAAGCCTGGTGATATCCTCGCAAACAATGAGAGTGATTATCATGCCATCTGCGGCTTGCACGGAGCGAACCACTTCTTTCACCCACAGTATGCTCCCATCTTTTCTTACCTTGCGGAGTTCCTGGCTGGCGATACTCCCGGGATTTTGCAAACACATCTTAATCTGCTGCTTCAGGATTTTCTTATCCTCCTCGTAAATAACCCTGAATATTGATTGTCCGATAAGTTCTTCAACTTTGTAACCGAGCTGCTTTGCGCCAAAATTGTTAATAGAAATAACAATTTCTTCTGCGTCCACTGCAAAATACATCGACGGGTCCTCTTCATACAGAACCCTGTATAGTTTTTCACTGCCGTACAATTCGCCCTCTATCCCCAGCCCCCCCTGATTCAGTTCCCCTCCGTACTGACCTATACCATCTGCAGGATGTTCTTTTGTCCTGTCGTCATTTTTCACATTATTCACCTATCATAGATTAAGATTTTGGAATCTCCACGTAAAATATACTTCCACCCTCTGGATTGTCCTCCACCCAGACCCTGCCGCCGTGCAGTTCTACAATGCGCTTCACTATTGCAAGCCCAAGTCCTGTACCTTTTACGCCCTTTTTATCCACCCTCTGAAAACGGGTAAAGAGCTTGCCCTTATCCTCATCTTTTATTCCATATCCCCAGTCCTTCACATATATCCTGTAGTGCTTATTTTCATCTGTGATATTTACCTCTATCTTCCTCTCCTGCGGTGAATACTTTATGGCATTGCTGATAAGATTTGAAAAAACGTTCTCTATCACGGGATTTACAAGCGCCGGGTATCTGCCCTCTGGCAGGTACTCAAGCCTCATGTTTTTCTTTTCCAGCTCAGGCTTGAAGCTATCTATAGCCGCCCTGAAAACCTCGTTAAGATCGAGAGTCTGGCGCTCAAGTTTCTCGGCACTCTCAAGCCTGGCATACATGCTCGCGCTCCGGATCATATCGATGAGTTTGTCTGCGTTCCTCCCTATCATCAGGAACGCCTTGCGCATCCCCTCGTCCTCTGTTTCCTCAAGCTTAAGTTCTGCCATGGTTTTTATAATGCTTGCAGGGTTCATCAGGTCGTGGCGCATGATGTCTGTGAATAGATCCTTGAGGCGGTTTGCCCCTTCGAGTTTCACTGCATATTTTTTCAGCGCCTCCTCTGCCTGCTTGCGCGCAATCGCGTAGCGGATCGAGCGCACAAGCAGGTTGCTGTCCACCTGCCCCTTGATCAGGTAATCCTGCGCTCCTTTCTGCACCGCGCTGGTTGCAAGCGTCTCGTCGTCGATACCGGTCATCACGACGATGGGTACTTCCGGGGCTTGGGCAAGCGTCCTGTCAAAGGTTTCTGAGCCGCGGCTGTCTGGCAGCATGAGGTCCAGGAGTACAACATCTATTCCTCCCTCAGCAAGGCGCTCCAATCCTGCCGAGAGCCTGTCCCTCCATTCCAGGTCAAAGGAAATATTCCCTGCTTCCATCAGCATCTCCTTTATCAATCTCGCATCTCCGGGATTGTCCTCGATAAGCAGAACTTTTATGTGCTCCATTCTAATCCCCCGGCGGAAGGTTCACAACCATGAACCAGAAATCCACGATAGACCTGATAACTGCTATGAATCTGTCAAGATCGTTGGGCTTGACGATATAGCAGTTGGCATGGAGATTATAGCTTGTAAGAATGTCCTGCTCCGCGCTTGAAACGGTCAGGACTATTATGGGAATACGCTTTAAGTCGTTATCGTTTTTAATCTCTGCCAGTACATCTTTACCATGTTTCCTGGGAAGGTTAAGATCAAGAAGGATGATATCCGGTCGCGGTGCCTGCGCGTATTTACCCTTCCGCCGTAAGAAAGCTAATGCTTCTACGCCATCCGGCACCACGCTCAAATTGTTAGGCACAGTACTTTCTTTGAGAGCTTCCTCTGTCAGGCGCACGTAGCCGGGGTTATCCTCAACCAGCAATATCTGGAAGACTCTCAGGATTGTCACCCTCTCTAACCGGTATTGTAAAATAGAACGCTGAGCAATTGTAAATTAACATAGTCTCACTTTGCCGATATTAACCCCAACAGATAGTTGGATTTTGCCGCTAATAAAACTTTAGGTTTGTATAAAAGCTCACAGACGTGCCTTGACCTCATCCGGCTTATACCTCAGTGTCACAACCCTGCT
>JAPMTX010000167.1 GCA_026552855.1 Candidatus Methanoperedens sp.
TGCATCCTAAAGTGAGGGTCGAGGTCTCAGCAGGCGGGTCGGGTAAAGGCATGGACGATGCACTGAACGGGCTTGTGGACATAGGCATGGTTTCAAGAGCCATCGATAGCTCTGAAATAGATAGAGGAGCGTATCCGATCGCTGTAGCAAAAGGTGCAGTTGTGCCGACCGTTAACTCAAGAAACCCTGCTCTTAAAGAGATCCTGAGCAAAGGCATAAAGAGAAAGACCTTCGCGGATATCTACATCAACGGTTCTGTGAAGACCTGGGGCGAGGTCGCTAACAGACCTGAGATAACAGACGGGATACACGTGTATACGAGGAGCGATGCAGCAGGCGCGGCTGAGGTATGGGCTGAGTACCTGGGCGGGAGACAGGAGGGGAGACAGGAGAACCTGAGAGGCACAGGCGTTCCAGGAGACCCTGATATCCTGGCTGCGGTGCAAAAAGACACACTGAGTATTGGCTTTAACAACTATAACTATGCCTTTGATATGAAGACAGGGCAGCCAGCGGCTGGCGTTCAGGTCGTGCCTGTAGACGTGAACGAGAACGGTATCGCTGACCCCGAGGAGGAAATAGATACCAGGGAGAAGACTATCGCGGCTGTAAAGAAAGGGATATTTCCGCATCCTCTGGCAGGAGTGGAGTATTTTGTAACGAAAGGCAAGCCTGAAGGATTGAAAATTGAGTTCATAAGATGGGCTCTAGCCGATGGTCAGAAATACCTGGACGATGCGGGTTATATTGCTTTGCCCGGGGAAACGCTTGAGGACGAGCTAAGAGAGATAGAATGAATTCTATATCTGCTCTAATTTTTGCTCGTACCATTTCAACAGGGTCTCTTCCATGGTAAACGCGTCCTTACCGCAGTTGCCGCATGATATCATGGCAACTCCTTTTATGAAATCTGCTCTGGTTACGGGCATTTTATGCTTGCATCTTGGACATTTATATTGTTTGATTGAGGTCATGCTACACCCCCCTTGTTAGCAAAGGCGACACTCATTTTCCAGTTATTAGCCTTATTTAAGCTTATATTTTATAAAGCTTACGCTCAAAACAGCTAATATCGATTTTCTTATGTTTTTTCTAAAGTATAACTAAACAGGGCATTATAAATGCTTATTTTCGCCAAAAACCCTAAAAAAAATGTTTATTTTGAATGAGGGTAAAATCCCAACTTATCTTATAGAGCAGATGACCTTTAAATATACCTGAACCCCAGATTTAATAGCCTTTGCGATGTATAGTTGATAAAATCATAAAGGAGAAACGAACTATATGGATATACAGCTTAAAGGTAAGTTCATTGAACTCTGGAAAAAATATTTTAATGGTGCCGAGCTTCCAATCACCTTCTATTATACCGGTGAGGAAGGGCACACAGAACTGGTCAAGCCAGGTTCGGTGCCACGTTGTGTGATCGGAGCACTGTCGAATGTCAGAAAAGGAAAATCCCTGTGCTTTGATATCGAGTCGGTGGGCTGCTTCGGCGGGAAGCGATACCTCGGCTTTGCCGAGAAGATAAGACCTAATTTCGAATACTTCCTTTCATGCGGCATTCCGGGTGAGCTTGAGGGGGAACGCTACAAGAAGTCCCCGGAGCTTGTCAGGGAACTGGTTAAAAACTCCCCTGCATTTAAAGCGCCAGCGCAGTATGTGGTATTCAAGAGATGGGATAAACTTGAGGAATCGGATAATCCTGAGGTTGTTATCTTCTTTGCAGAGCCAGATGTCCTTTCAGGCGTTTTCACGCTTGCGAGTTTCGACGAGGCTCTTCCGAACGGAGTAATCGCGCCGATGGGCTCAGGCTGCAGCACTGTAATCCAGTATCCCTATCTTGAGAAAGATTCCGAGCATCCAAGAGGCGTATTAGGTATGTTCGATATCTCAGCCCGTCCGTATGTTCCAGCTAATGTTATCACTCTTGCAGTGCCCATGAAAAAATTTGCCGCTATGATCGAGAACATGGAAGAGAGCTTTCTCATCACAGGCTCGTGGAATGCAGTTCAGAAAAGAATAAAATAAGAGGACCGGATTAATCTTTATAAAGGGGAAATAAATAACCCCCCTCAAATTCTCCATTTATCCGGTTCTCTCCCCCCCTAAATGATAGGGTGGCTAAGCCGGGCTGCGTCCCTGGATGATTCTGACCAGCACCACGATTATGGCGAGGACCAGCAGTATGTGGATTAAACTGCCAATCGTGGGAAAGCCGATCAACCCAATCAGCCAGAGAATCAACAATACTACGACTATAGTCCACAGCAGATCCATTATCTAACCTCCCATAATTCTATTTGTATTGATTGCTAATAATCTTTCCTGTCTTTCAGATGTTATTTTACAAAACTTATTTCGCTCCTCCCGCCGACATAACATCCTATGACAGACATGATCATCAGAGGCGGCAGCATACTCACCATGGATGGTACAATCATCGATGACGGGGTAGTAGCCGTAGATAACGGTCTGATAGCGTATGCTGGAAAAGATACCGGTGAAAAAGCTGACAGGGTGATGAATGCAAAAGGCTGCGCAGTCATGCCCGGCATTATCAATGCCCACACGCACCTGAGCATGACTGTTCTTCGAGGGTTAGCAGACGGGTTGCCCTATGGGGAATGGATTAAAAAGATTCAATCAGAGGAGGCGAGACTCACGCCCTCCGGCATAAGGGCTGGCGCGTACCTGGGCATGCTTGAGATGATAAAATCCGGCACTACCTCCTTTGCCGATATGTACATACACATGGATGAGATAGCGCGCGCTGTGGAAGAAACGGGCATGAGGGCAGCCCTGGGGTACGGGATGATCGAGGGGCAAAACGAGGATGCGGATTCAAAACTGAGGAGCAGGGAGAGGTTTGCCAGGGAATGGAACGGTAAAGCGGACGGCAGGATCACGACAATGTACGCGCCGCATTCGGCAGCCTCCTGCTCAAAGGAATTCCTGATACGAGTAAAAGAGCTTGCAGCACGGGATAGGTCCAGAATTCATATCCATGTCCTTGAGACCGAGCATGAGCTTCAATTGATGAAAAAGCGCTACGGGATGTGTTCTGTTAATTTCCTGAACAGTATCGGTCTTCTCGGACCCGGTACTCTCGCCGCTCACTGCATATGGCTGTCGGACGATGATATCGAAATACTAAGAAAAAACAATGTGAATGTTACCCACTGCCCGGCGAGCAACACGAACCTGGGCGCCGGTATTGCACCCGTGCCGGCGATGCTTGGGAGAGGCATAAATGTGGCGCTGGGCACCGACGGCGCAGCTTCAGCCGGAAGCCTTGATATGTGGAAGGAGATGAGAACTGCCCTGTACCTTCACAGGCTAAAAGATCCGCGGTCGATACCAGCATCGAAAGTGCTTGAGATGGCTACTGTGAATGGGGCGCGGGCGCTGGGGATAAGAGCAGGGATGCTGAAGCCGGGATACCTGGCTGATATTATTATTGTTGACCTGAAAAAACCGCAGTTTATATCTCCTGACCAGGTCTCAGCCCTCGTTCACGGGGCATCTGGCTGCGATGTGAAAACGACCATCGTGAACGGTGAAGTATTGATGGAGGATTACAGGGTAACAAAAATGGATGAGGGAAAAATAATCGGTGATGCAAGAGATGCAATGCGGAGCATTGCGGAGTAGGGCTGTACTAAAGAAAAAATTATAAACTGCAGCGGTGCATCATCTTATCGCCTGCTTCTTGAAAAAAGCCCATATCACCTCACTCGCATCCATATCCCTGCTCGTTTTACCCACTATTATCTCCGGCAGGTATTGATAACCGCCCGGCCATGTGTGACCGCCGCCCTCAATTGTATAAAGAATGACCTCAGTTCCTTCTGCGCACCCGGTATATACCTCCTGCATTATTTTAGTTCCATCCTGTGGATGCGTATCTGTTTCCAGGGCAACCGACGGCGATGAGGAACAGTTGTTGCGGGCTACCCAGTAGCCGGCAGTCTCTGGAACTGAGGATATTTTCCCTAACTTCAGGGGACCTAAACGGGCATTTCCGCCTTCCCACGGAACCATCGGATCGTCTTTACCGTTGATTATCAACACCGGGACTGGTCTTGAAGTTGAACAGCGTGAGGACAGGTTTAAAGGCATGGCTCCGGCAACAGGAGCAACAGCAGCGAACTTCTCCGGCAGCTCGCAGGCAAGGCGGTAGGACATCATCGCCCCGTTCGAGATACCTGTCGCATAGACCCGCCCCCTGTCGATGTTCAGTTCTCCTGTAAGGCGGTCGATCAATGCGGATATAAAACCTGCGTCGTCTATCTTCTCGCGGTGCGCCCGATAATTAACGTCCTCTCTTCCGTCATTCCAGTGCCTTCCGATACCATCCGGGTAAACGACAATAAAACCTTCCCTGTCCGCAAGCCTGTTAAAACCGCCGAGCGTGAGTTTCTGCATGTCTTTACCTTTTCCCCCGCCCCCATGAAACGCAATCACGAGCGGTGCAGGCTTGGTCTTATCGTACGAGGGTGGAATGTGGATGCGATATGTCCTTTCCAGCCCGTCCCAGGTTATTGAGCGGGCAGATTCACCACCGTCCTCACTTGATTTATAAATGTAAATGCTACCAATAAAAACAATGATGAGAACAACCAATACTATCGATCTCTTCATATTATAATAATATAAATGCCATATTAAATAATCTTATTGAATCAAGGCAGATCCAACAGGGAATAATTAAAATTAAGTACAACCCTGTCCATTCAGTTCAAACGGTGAGATTTTGTTCACAATCGATAGCATTCACGCACGGGAAATCCTTGACTCAAGGGGCAACCCCACGGTAGAAGTCGATGTTCATACAGCATATGGATTCGGGAGAGCCAGCGTTCCGTCCGGCGCATCAACAGGCACGAACGAGGCTCTTGAATTGAGGGATAAGGATAAGCGGTACCTGGGGAAAGGCGTCGCAAAGGCTGTGAACAATGTCAATACTGAGATCAAGGATGCGCTCCTGGGCATGGATGTCCGCTTCCAGCGCGAGATCGATATTACGATGATCGAACTTGACGGCACGCCGAACAAGTCAAGGCTCGGCGCCAATGCCATTCTGGGCGTTTCCCTGGCAGCGGCTCATGCGGCTGCGGATTCGCTCGGTATTTCCCTTTACCGCTATTTAGGCGGGACGAACGCGTTCATACTCCCTGTCCCGACCATGAACGTCATAAACGGGGGAAAACACGCGGGCAACGAGCTTGCGATACAGGAGTTCATGATCCAGCCGAAGGGTGCAAAGACCTACTCCGAGGCGCTGCGCATGGGTGCTGAGACGTACCACACGCTTGGCGCGATACTTGTGAAACGCTACGGCAAGTCTGCAGTGAACGTGGGGTACGAGGGCGGCTACGCCCCGCCACTTAAGAACACAGAGGAGGCTCTGGATGCTCTCACCGGCGCTATCGAGGAGGCGGGCTACGAGAAAGAGATCACCATCGGTCTTGATGCCGCAGCCTCCGAGTTCTACGAGAACGGCGTATACAACATCGACGGCAAAGCGCTCTCAAGCGAGGAACTGACGGATTATTATTCAGACCTTGTGAGGAGCTATCCTATCCTTTCTATCGAAGACCCGTTCCAGGAAGAGGCGTTCGATGATTTTGCAGTCCTTACCGACAGGCTGGCTGGCACTATAATAGTGGGTGATGATCTCTTCGTTACCAATGTTAAGCGGCTTGAGCAGGGTATATATATGGGGGCTGCGAACGCACTGCTGCTGAAGGTCAACCAGATAGGCACACTGTCCGAGGCTTTTGATGCTGCACGGCTGGCGCAGAAGAATAAGTACAAAGTCATTGTAAGCCACAGGTCTGCTGAGACCGAGGATACCACGATTGCGGATATCTCCGTGGCTTTAGGTGCCGAGCTTATCAAGACCGGTGCGCCTGCGAGAAGCGAGCGGAATGCGAAGTATAACCAGTTGCTCAGGATAGAGGAGGAGATGGGGAAGGCGGCGAGGTACATACAGCTCTGAGCTGATGCCCCGATGATTCTATTGTAAAGTTCTCTATTTTTAGTCTTGATTGGATGTACTACGATAAGCTGCATACCTTCAACTATTTTTCCCTCAACCATAATCTAATAAAAACCTCAAAAATCCTCGACGACCGTCGAAACGTATATAAACCCACCTGACTAAAATAAATCTATGCTCGAACAATGCATCCGCTCATGGAACCCTTGGTGGGCTCAAAAGATGCCCCCCTCCCTCACCGGCATAAGGAGAGATATCACACAGGACATCATCAAAAGCCTGGGCACACCGCATATTAAGGACGTAATCGGGGTAAGGCGATGCGGCAAAACCACCATTCTCTATCAGGTGGCAGACCATCTGATGTCCCGCGGTTTGCAGGCTAAGGACATCGTATTCCTGAACTTCGATGACCCTGCGATAAATGCCGCATCGTTCGAAGAGCTCCAGAGGGAGATTTTTAAAATAAATCCTGATACATCCAACTTATTCCTTGACGAGATTCAGCAGAAAACAGGGTGGGAGCGGTGGGTCAGGACGCTCTACGATACAAGAAAGTTCCAGAGGATATTTATCTCCGGCTCATCTGCGAGCCTGCTGTCGCAGGACATGGGCAGAGTGCTCACAGGCAGGCACATAACCTTCAGCGCGATGCCTTTTTCATTCAGGGAATACCTCAAAAAAAGAGGGTGGGAGGATTTCAGCCCTGAATACTTAGCTTACAACAAAGATCGGCTCCTCCATTACCTGTCAGCATATCTCGAAGCCGGTGGCTTTCCTGAAACAATCGGGCTTGACGAATTCGGGCGCAAGCAGGTGCTTACCTCGCTTTATAACGATATCCTTGCCAGGGATATCTCTTCAAGGTACGGGGCATCCTTTGAAATCATAGACAGGATATGCAGGTTCATGCTGACAAATCCCGGCGCGACATATTCAAGCAACAGCGTGGCGCAAGCCACGGGAGCGGCGGCGGAAACAGCAGAGAAATACATAGGTTACCTGAAAGAATCACTCCTTATCCATGACCTTCCGGTTTTTTCGTTCAAATTAAAGGTACAGTTCAAGCAGAACAAAAAGACATATCCGGTGGATACAGGTATTAGAAATACTGTCTGTCTCCGGTTCTCACAGGACATAGGTAAGCTTGCAGAGACGGCTGTCTTCCTTGAGATAAAACGGCGCAGCGCTGAGGTTTACTACTGGAGAAGCCAGGATGGCTATGAGGTTGATTTTCTGGTTAAAGACGGACAAAAAATATCAGAACTTATCCAGGTCTCATGGAATGTAAGAGATGAAGTTACACAGAGGAGGGAAGAACGTGCGCTTGGGTATGCGATGAAGGAACTTGATGTTAATAATGGGGTAATTTTAACCGAAGATTATGAGAAAACCATTGAAGAAAATGGGAAAACTATAAAATACTTACCGATATGGAAGTGGCTGCTCATATAGCCAGAGTTTTCACAGCTCTATCGTGCAGCTCTTTATTTTTTGTCCCTATTATCGATAACCCCGTCACCCGCACATCATTAGCAATGGGCTCTTCCCTTAAATCCGTGAGCATCCCGCCAGCCTCCTTCAATATCAGGGCTGATGCCATGATGTCATAGCCGCTCGCAAGCCCCCTTGTATCGATAACCCCGTCAAGCGTCCCGTCAGCAACATAGCACATATCAAGCGCGATGCTGCCTAGCGCCCTGACTATGATGGATTTCTCAAGCTCAATCAAGCCTGGAGGGACGTTCGGGACGCCGTAAGAATATACCGACACCACAGGCTTAAGCCGTGTTCCGCGTTTTTTATCCGTTATCCTCTTACCGTTGAGAAAGGCACCTTTTCCCCTCTCCGCACAGTACGTATTCCCCTGTATGTCGCAGACCGCTGCCATGCTGATATCATCGAACGTAGCGATATCGGTCTTCTCGGTGTAAGCAAGGGAGGTGCAGAAAAAAGGTATGCCGCATGTGGCATTCGTTGAGCCGTCGATAGGATCGAAAACCAGCATGAATCCGGGGCGCTCCCCGATAATGCGGTCGCCAAGCTCTTCCGAGATTATCCTTGCCGAGAGGCTGCGCTGACGAAGCGCATCATCAAGCGCATGCTCAGCCGCCAGGTCCATTTTACGCGTTATGTCCCTGGGACGCCGTACTATCATCTCACCGTAATCCACGTTCTCTCTGATATACGAGCGGACCGTATCCCTGATCTCCGTCCCTATTTCGATCAGAGTTTCAATTTCCATGCTTTTCTCCGAAAAGGGTGATTATCGTCTCAGCCGCTTTCCTTGCACATTCATCAGGCGTCATCCTGTCGCTGTCGATTACGACCTCGGGTTTAAGCGGCTCCTCGTAAGGTACATTGACACCTGGGACGGTTGCTCCGGGCTCTGCTGATTTTTTATAAATGTCCTTTGGTGAAAAAACAGCTTTCCTTCGAGCCTCGCGCTCCATGCATACCGCAAGAGAGCACCTGATGAACACCTCGGCGAAGTTGGGGATAATTTTGCGCGCAGCATCACGGTACTTTCTCCTGTTCGCCGTTGCGTCGATAAAAACGTTCACCCCGCACTCTGTCAGGAGCTTTGCCATATAAGCAAGGGCGGCGTAGACTATATCCCGCTCCTCGTCCGTGTATCTCGGATTGGGGGTGAGAACACGGCGTATCTCATCAAGCTGGAGGATTTTGACTTCAATACCCTTCTCCCTCAGGATAGCTGCAGTCCGGGATGCTATGACTGTTTTACCGCTGCCGGGAATGCCAGTGAACCAGACCGCGAAAGCCATTTTCACCTTACGATATATATGAGTTTACGTTCTCGTAGTTAAACTCTTCGCTGTCCAGCACATTGAAAATAAAGTTAAAGAGCTTTTTCCGAACAGAAGGCTCAAGATTTGGATACCAGATGGGGCTTGCCACTACAAGGCTCCTGAACACATAGAACGGCTGGATCACTCTCAGGAGTTCGTCATCATGCGTTCTGTCAAGGTAATTGTTGAAGAATAGGTCATATAATTCCTTGAAAGGTCCTGCAAGTTCCCCGTACTTTTGCAGGGAATAGAAGATATAGTTCATCGTGATGGAAGAAACGTCATCCGCAGCCTCGCCCCACTCGCCGCGGCTCCTGTCCAGCAGCGTGAAGTCCACACCCTCCCTGAACATGATGTTCCACGGGTGGAAATCGCCGTGGGTCATGCACAGCCGATGCGTCTTTCCCTTTATCTTATAGCGCCAGTCCACACATCGTCTCTCTATTTCGCAGAGGTCGTCCCAGCTCACAAAATCAAGGTTATCAGAGTAGCTGTCAGTCAATCCCATGATGCATTCCCCGTGCCCCACTGTATCCCTGATTTTGCGCAGGTACAGTTCCCGGTCGTCATGCTTATTCGCATGGATCTGCGTAAGGTAGGAGGATAGCGCTCTGGCTCTGTCCCTATCAAGTGGGAGGAGCTTCCCTTCCTTCTTTATCCTCTCAAGATCAAGGAAATATTCCTTTCCCTCGACCTTTTCCATCAGGATGAAATACTCCTCAGCCCTGCCTGCAGAAGAGAGGTCGCCTTCGTGGGTAAAGTATCCCACGTCAAGAGAATGGACATGCTTGGGAAGCTTGTTAAATGTCGAGTTCTGCCATATCAGTATTTGCGCCCTGTCCGAGAAATGGTCGTGCCCGAAGCCTTTCTGCACACGCATGGTTGATAGCACCACGGAGTTTTTCCTGCCGCCGGATTCAAATTCGATAAGATAAGGCTTCCCGTAGCCGAACCCTTTTATACCCTCATCGAGATCGACAGGGACACCGCCAAGTTCACTGATGCCGGTGATTTTTGCCCTGCCGTATAATCCTGTTAAATAAGCTTCAACTGCCTGTTTTCTTAATATCATGTTCCCAGTGTCCACGAGTGGAGATACTTTTCCTGCTCCTCTGTAAGTGTTTCGATCTCAATACCCATAGCCTCAAGCTTGAGTTTAGCCACTCTGCTGTCGATCTCAACAGGAACCCGGTACACCTGTTTCCCAAGAGTCCTGCCCTTTTCATTGATGTACTTTACTGCAAGCGCCTGGTTGGCAAAGCTCATGTCCATGACCTCAGGCGGGTGTCCGAACGCGCTTGCAAGGTTCACGAGCCTGCCCTCGGCAAGCAGGTATATCCTGCGGTTGTCTTTCATGACATATTCCTGCACGTCATTTTTGATCTGGTTGACTTCTTTTGATAGTTTAGTCAGCGCCGGTATATCGATCTCAACGTTGAAGTGCCCTGAGTTGCATACAATCGCCTGGTCTTTCATGACCTGGAAGTGCTCTTTTCGTATCACTGAGATATCACCCGTAACAGTGATGAACAGGTCTCCTGCTTTAGCGGCTTCAATCATTGGCATGACCCTGTATCCATCCATGACAGCCTCAAGCGCCTTTCTCGGCTCGACCTCGACCACGATTATGTTGCCTCCCAACCCGCGCGCACGCGATGCCACTCCGCGCCCGCACCAGCCGTAGCCTGCAACCACGATGGTCTTTCCCGCGAACAGGATGTTGGTTGCGTTCATTATCCCGTGGATGGTGCTCTGCCCTGTGCCGTAGCGGTTGTCGAACATCATCTTGGTCTCTGCATCGTTCACAGCAATAACGGGATACTTGAGTGCCCCTTCCGCCGCCATGGCGCGAAGCCTTATCACGCCCGTCGTTGTTTCTTCGCATCCGCCTTTGATATCTTTGATAAGCTCCTGGTGCTTTGAGTGGATAAGAGCTATGGTATCTGCGCCGTCATCCAGGGTGATGTGGGGCTTTATCTTGATGGCTTCTTCAAGACACTCGTAGTACTGTTTCTCGCTCTCCCCTTTTATCGCAAAGGTCTTTATCCCGTCTGAAGCGAGCGCAGCAGCCACATCGTCCTGCGTGCTCAGCGGATTTGAGGCTGTTAGCGCTATGTTTGCCCCTCCGGCTCTCAGCGTATAAATCAGATTGGCTGTCTCGACAGTTACATGCAGGCATGCAACCACATTGACGCCCTCAAGCGGTTTTTCTCTCTCGAACTCCTCCTTGATCTTCTGGAGGACGGGCATGTGCCTTCGCGCCCATTCGATGCGCTGTTTTCCAGCCTCTGCGAGGCTTATGTCTTTTATTATGTAATCTTTCATCAAAATCCCTGATTCCTGAAACGGACATAAAATGCCTGAGATTGTTATTAATTGTTTCTATTGCTACAAGTAATTTTTGAAAATTCCAAATCCTTATAGCTATTAATACTCAATAATCTGACTAAACATATGTGAGGAATATGGAGACAATCTATCTGGCAAAATGGGAAACCCGGTTCTGGGCGTGGTTGATCGATGTTCTGCTTATCGGGGCTATATATACGGGTATTGCAGGTTCCCTGAGACTCTCAGCAGAACTTGATATCCTCAGCCTGAAAGGTTTTGGATTCCACGGGATATTGATGTTCGTCTACTGGACATTCTTTGAGGGATACAACGGTCAGTCCATAGGGAAGATGGCGCTGAACCTGAGAGTGACGGGCAGAAAAGGTGAAAAAATAGACCTGCCGACCGCTACGCTTGAGAGTTTTGGCAAGGCATTTCTCCTGCCTCTGGACTGCCTCGTCGGCTGGCTGGCTATGCCCGGCAGCAAGCTGCGGCTCTTTAACAGGATATCCAATACCATCGTGATCAGGACGAAGTATGAAGAGCCTGAAGGGGTGACGTACGTTAAGGAGAAGGAGTAATCCTGTGCCTGCGGGCGGGCTCAATCGTTATTCTTATATAGAACCTCAAACATTGTTTTGCGAAAATTCAGAACCTGCAGCTATATAATTTAGCAAAATTTATATAATTAGCAGGTAAGTTGAAATAATCATAAACCGGAGGATGATATTCATGTCAACACAACTCGGCGGACAGCCCATTATAATTTTAAGAGAAGGTACGGAAAGAATGCGGGGAAATGAAGCCCGCAGCAACAATATCATGGCAGCCAAGGCAGTAGCTGCTGCCGTGAGGACCACGCTCGGACCCAAGGGCATGGACAAGATGCTCGTGAGCGGCGGGAATATTACGATAACGAACGACGGCGTAACCATCCTCAAGGAGATGGATATCGAGCACCCGGCTGCAAAGATGCTGGTCGAGGTGGCAAAGACCCAGGACGACGAGGTAGGGGACGGCACCACGACCGCGGCTGTGCTCACAGGGGAACTGCTTGAGCGCGCCGAGGAACTGCTGGAGCAGAACGTGCACCCCACGATAATAGCAACAGGCTACAGGATGGCTGCTGAAAAGGCAGTTGAGATCCTGGCTGGTATCACGCATACCATTACGGAGGATGATGAGGCTGCCCTTCTTAACATCGCGAAAACCGCAATGACGGGTAAAGGTGCGGAAGGCTCAAAGGAGAAGCTTGCCGGTATCGTGGTTGGAACTATCAAATCCATTGTGGACGATGAAGACGGAAAGAAAGTGGTGGATATCAATAATATAAAGATTGAGAAAAAGATCGGAAAGAGCGTGGAAGAGAGCGAATTAATAAAAGGCATAGTTCTTGATAAGAACAAGGCTCACCACCACATGCCTGATAAGGTCAAGGATGCGAAGATAGCCCTGATCACCCGGCCTATTGAGTTCAGCAAGATGGAACTTGAGGCTGAGATCAAGATATCGACTCCGGGTGAGCTTGCAAATTACCTTGACCAGGAGGAGCAGATCGTCCAGGGCATCGTGGACAGGATAAAAGGCACAGGTGCGAACGTTGTCCTCTGCCAACTCGGTATGGATGATATTGCCCAGCACTTCCTGGCAAAAGCTGGCATCCTTGCGGTTGAGCGCGTTGAGAAAAATGATATCGAAAAGGTCGCCAGGGCTATAGGTGCTAACCTCATCACAAGTGTTGATGATTTTGATGCTTCGGATATAGGGAGCGCAGGGCTTGTGGAACTGCGGGGACATGGCGAGGATAAGATGCTCTACATCACTGAATGCAGCAACCCGAAAGCTGTATCTATCCTGATACGCGGCGGGACAGAGCATGTTGTGGACAGCACCGAGCGGGCTATCGAGGATGCCCTGAGGGCTGTAGGCGTTGCTATCGAGGACGAGAAACTGGTCGCTGGCGCGGGGTCGCCTGAGATCGAGATGGCGCTGCGGTTAAACGAGTATGCCTCCACGCTGAAAGGGAGAGAGCAGCTTGCTGTGGCGAAATTCGCCCAGGCGCTTGAGATTATCCCGAAGACGCTTGCTGAGAACGCAGGTCTTGATACCATTGATATGCTTGTTGAGCTCAGGAGCCAGCATGAGAGAGGGGAAAAGGACGGCGGGCTGAACGTGTTCAAAGGCGAAGTTGAGAACATGTGGGAGAACGGCGTTATCGAACCCCTGCGCGTGAAGACGCAGGCTATAAGCTCTGCTACCGAGGCAGCTATCATGATACTGAGAATAGATGATGTGCTTGCAGCAACAGGCGGAACTGAAGGCGGGGCATGCGGCGCAGGCGGAATGCCGTGCGGAATGGGAGGAATGGGTGGAATGGGAGGCATGCCGCCGGGTATGATGATGTAAAGAATATGTAAAGAATACTTTCGCCCCGCTTACAGCGGGTATTAATAGCGCTGTAGCGTTCAGTGAACTGGATTGGAGCGATAATTGCCTGTCGTTCACAATCCTCATCCCCTTTTACTGTTTTTTCATGCGCCGGTAGAACTGTTGTATTTTGCCGAAAATCTTAGAAAAGAATGCAAAATACTATACTAAGTTATTCTTTCCTCTTCCCGTTCAACTGGTTATTCATCTCTTCTGCGCGGTGCTCATCTATTATCGGCTCAAGCAGGAAATACTTCTCCACATACTTCTTCAGTTCCTCGTCCGAAATGGCTGAGACGCGCTTCTCCTCGTTGTACAGCTTCTGGATATCAGCCTGGATGGCTTTGATGCGCGGGTCGTTCTTTTCCAGCTTTATGGCAATGTGCATCAGCTCGTTCAGCGTTTCCTCGACCTTGAAGCGTATCACCTCAACCCCTGATGAGTCGCCTATCATCAAAAGCCTCTTTCCCCCCACGAGTTCGGGCGGATACGGCTCGTAAGTAAAGGGATTCTTTATTACCCCCGCAGTATGAATGCCGCTCTCATGGGCGAAGATGTTCTTCCCTACCACGGATTTGTTGCGCGGCACGCGTATACCTATCTCTTTTTCCATGAAATCGGCAAATTCCGTAATGGATTTAAGGTCGTATTTCTGGAACCCCTCTACTCTCTGAATCAGGAACACTGCGACTTTCTCAAGCTCTGCGTTCCCAGCCCGCTCGCCTATTCCAAGGAACGTCAGGCTTGACCAGTTCGCCCCGTACCAGTATCCTGCGAGAGAACAAGCTACCGACATACCGAAGTCGTCGTGTATGTGCGTCTCTATGTTCTTAGTCCCTATTTCCCGGAGCCTCTTGACGATGTAGGGTATCCCGTACGGCTCATCCACATCCGGGAACGGCATGCCGTAGCCAAGAGTATCGCACAGGCGTATTGTGCAGTCAGGATCTATCTCAAGCAGCTTCTCGACCAGCGGAAAGACAAAACCCTCGTTATCCGCGCGCGTCATGTCCTCGATGTGCGCCCTTGTGCGCAGCCCGTGGTCAACGGCGTACTGCAGCGCATCCGTGTACTTCTTCTCTGCTTCCTCGCGGCTCTTTAGCCCCATCTTGTCGATGACATGCGAATCAGATACCGACATCAGTATGCCGGTTTCTTTTATCCCGTCCATCTCAAGCACGAAATCGATATCCTTGGGATTGGCGCGCGCCCATCCAGTCACTTCGGGGAACTCGTAGCCCCGGTCAAGCATCTCCCTGACCGCTTCCCTGTCGCGCTCGTTATACACGAACGTTTCCAGCTTCTCGATGCCGATATTGTGAAGGTACTCGAATATCTGGACCTTGTGCTTCTTCTTCATCACTATGCCAGGCATCTGCGAGCCGTCCCGGATGGTGCTGTCGCTTATGAACACCTCCTGTCCCAGTGGCAGCTTTATCTTGGGTAAATCCTCATACGACCTGTAGATTTTCATTGGCTGATTGATTGTTAGCAGGATTTATATTACTTGTGGTTTTAAGCTTCGATGAGAAGTGGGTGTAGATAGATTGAATTGCAGGTAGATTGAATACATATATAGTAGTAATTAATGGTATGATTCTCTTAACAGGAGCTACGGGTTTTATAGGCAGCCATGTCCTCAGGGCGTTATCTGGAAAAAACCTTGAGATCAGATGCCTCTCCAGGAAACCTGTGAATTCCCAAAGCCCGAATATAAGCTATGTAACAGGCGATGTGCTTGATTACGAGTCCCTGGTAAAAGCGACTGAGGGAGTGGATACGGTCTATTATTTTATCCACATGATGGGCAGCCAGAAGGAGCAGGAAAGGTTCGATGTACTGGACAGGATAGCAGTTACCAACATGACCGGAGCCTGCAGGGCTAACGGCGTAAAGAGGATCATCCACCTCACAGGCATGGGTAACGCGCAGGAGAAGCTGTCGCATCACCTTGCAAGCAGGAGGGAAGTAGAGGAGATTATAAAGAACAGTGGCATTGATTATACTATCTTCAGGGCTTCGGTGATAATGGGCAGGGGCGGGGCAGCGTTCGAGATCCTTGACACCGCTGTAAGGAAGTTCCCCGTCATCCCGGTTTTCAACTGGGGCAATACCAGGGTGCAGCCGATATACATCGGGGACGTGATAAGGTACCTGGTGGAATGCCTTAATAAGGAAGAAACTATCAACAAAAGTTTTGATATAGGCTGCTCCGAGATATTTTCATACAAAGAACTGATGCAGCAGTATGCACAGGAGCTTGGATTAAAAAGGAGCTTTATATCGATCCCAGGCTCATGGCGCTGGGCATCAGCTGTGCTGCTGGGAAAACTTGCCCCGGTGAGCCCTGAAGTGGTCTACTGGCTCATAGAATCGCTGCAGAACAATATGGTATGTGAGCAGAATGATCTTAAAAGGATATTCGGGTTTGAACCTGTTTCTTTCAGGGAGAGCATCAGAAAAATCAATGAGCTAAATACATAGGGAGCTTGGTTACGATTTTATTGCCCGTACGAGTTCCTCGATCTTTCCCTTAACATCTTCTACTTCTTCAACTATCGTTCCCGTGCATATCATATCCGCGCCTGCTGCCACTCTCTCCCTGGCTGCGGTGCCATCCCTGATACCTCCCCCGACAATTATCTTTGTCTCTTTCCCGATCGCTTTCTTCACAGCCGCGACCATTTCTACCGGCACCGGCTTATCAGCGCCTGAGCCAGCCTCAAGGTATATGTAATGCATGCCCAGGTATTTTGCAGCGAGCGAATATGCAACAGCCAGCTTCGGCTTGTTACGCGGTATCAGGCGTGCATCCCCAACCCAGCCAGCCGCGCCTCCGGGTTCTATCACGATATATGCCATGGATATAGGCTCAATGCCGTGTTTATAAACAATCGGCGCGCCTATCGCCTGGTTCGTGGTGATATAATTGACATCACGTGAATTGAGGAGACTCATGAAAAAGACGGCATCTGCGCTTTCACTCAATCCTGCTGCGCTGGAAGGGAACAGTATGACAGAAAGGTCGCAGGAGGCTTTTATTGCCTTCACTGTTTGATCCACAGTAGCCCCCAAGGCGCCTGTAGATCCGCCGACCATTATCGCATCCGTGCCGCCGAGCTCCGCTTCTCTGGCGATCTTGCCTGCAACCTCAGGTATCTGCGTATCCGGGTCGATGAGGGTAAGGTGGACTGCACCTTCTTTTTCTACTATCTTGTTGAGGTGCTCCTCTACTCCCATTACGTTCCTTTACCCTTTATTTCCTTTGATTTCGGTCTAAGATTGGTATAACCGCATTTCCTGCACCTGGTCGCCCGCATTGAGTTGCGTGCATTGCATTTCATGCAAATCTTCATGTGTAAGAGCACTTTTTCCGCTTCAGGGAATCTTGCCATAATTTACCTCTAGTGGACAGCTTAGTATAATGTCATCGGATTTAACTCTTTGGGCGGGAGTTTAACTATGGTAAGCCAGAAATCCGCTATAGACCTCACTGCTGCCGTGAACCTGTCAAGATCTATCGGCTTGGTTATGTAGCAGTTAACGTGCATGTCGTAACTCTTGAGAATATCCTGATCTTCGCTTGAAGTCGTAAGGATTATCACAGGGATGCGTTTCAGGTCAGGGTCGTTCTTGATCTCAGCAAGCACCTCTTTACCGTCCATCTTCGGCAGGTTCATGTCAAGCAGTATAAGGTCGGGGCGGGGCGCCTGGATATAATCGCCCTTTCTCTGCAGGAAAGCAAGCGCCTCCATGCCGTCCATCACCACGCTGAGATTGCTGGGTACGCTGTTTTCCTTGAGCGTTTCCATCATCAGGCGCACATAGCCCGGGCTGTCCTCAACAAGCAGGATCTCGAATATTGTTTTATTCTCCTCCACTCTCTTACCTCCCAAAATTGATTTTTGTCCCTCACAGCGCGGGTTTTTTCCTCTCTTCAACCTGCCGCACTATCTGGGGATAGTTCCCGAACACGGACGCCAGATCAATGGTGCATACTACATCAACAACACCTACCGCAGCTATCGGGTTCCCCTCGCTGTCCTGTACTGGAGCGACAACAACGGGTATGCCCTTATAAGCACCCCTGTCAGGTATGGTATGTATCACAGAATTCCGAAGCAAAGCCTCTTCAAGCACTGGACCTGTATAATTCATATCTACTGCTCTCCCTTTCTCAAGCCTGACCCCTTTTTTATTCTTGCTTCGCATCGTGACAGGAAGAGAGAGCAGCTCATGAACCATTCTTGCAAAAGGCAGGATATCCTCACTGGTGGAATCCTCTGATATGTTCAGTCCGGGCATTTCTAACACTCCATTGATTTCCAGTTCTGTATTGTTACTTAGCACTCTTCGGATAATACCTTTTCTCTGATTTCGCCGCCGGGTTTGATCTCTTCGAATATCTGCCCCTCGAACGAATATACCTCTGCACCGTTGAGCCACGCGTCGGGCATGAGCCCGGCTTTCATGCACGTCTGGCATAAAAACTCGGTGCAATCAAAGCCGTGCTCCACAGCCACCTGCGGGAGCAGGAGTCCCTGGCACCTGCCTGTAGCAACTATCAGGCCGTCCTTTCCGATCACTATCCTGTCCGGGATGTCTTTTGGTTTTGCTTTGATGAGCTTCGGCACGGTAAGGACAGTGACCTCTATTACAAGCTCATCTATCTCATCGGGTTCAACCGGATAAAAGCGAGGGTCTTCTCTGGCTGCATTGATGGCTGATAGAATGACAGCTTCCCCCAGAGGCATTACAGGATACGGTCTGCCTATGCATCCGCGAAGTTCCTTGATATCAGTCTTTATATTCAGCGTGACGAAAACACCGCGGTTCTCCTTAAAAACTGCAGGAAGACTATCTGGTTTGATCTTTATTTTGTTTTTAAGGCATTCTTCTATAGCCTTTCGCGCAAGGCGTACTGCTAATTCTCCCTCTGATTTTGTAAGCATGCTCATGAATTATCCTGTGGGGATATATGTTTTTTCAAGACTGAGAGGAGGGAAAGCATACAGGGGCACGCTCTCCATTTGACTAACTATAACTAATTATCATTATTAACCATACATAGGTATATATCCTATCGGTTGCAAAACTGTAATTGAGGACCCGGCACAATTGTGGCTAATTAATGGATGCTGATTCACGCCTCCTTAAAACTGCCGGGGTCTTCTATCAATAACGCTATTCTCGCTGAAGCAGCAAAATATTACATATCAAAGCCCGGCTGAACGCTGGTGAATTCGGCAAGTCTCTTTATTGCGCTGTATCTTTCCTTTCTGTCCAGCCGCGCATTCTCAAGTGATTCCCGCAGTATCTGTATCGAACCGTCATATACCCCCCTATCCACCGGGTACGGAAAACCGTCCTTTCCCCCGTGAGTGAAGCTATATTTCACAGGGTCGCGCCAGCTCGGCGCGCTGCCGTACACGAGGTCTGAGATAAGAGCCAGAGCCATTATGGTTTTCTGTCCCATTCCCGAAAGGGAGATGAGCTCTTCGTAATTTTTGGGCGAAAGCTCATAGGCTCTTTTAAGTACTTCCATGCCCCTCTCACTTATGTCGATATCCAGCACGGGATGATGCCGCGGAAGCCCGAAGCCGCTCTCAAAATCGAAAAGCATCCTCTGGTTCGGGGGCTTGAAATATTTTTTCAGGTGAACGGGGTCGTCGTTTACCAGGTCAAGGCTTACACTGCGCGCGGCTTCGCTCTCCTGCGCCGTCATGTCAAGAACATTCGCCTCCGTCCTGTCGCAGCATATGCCGTTGCGCGGCTCGATGAAATTGTCTGCCGAGAGCCAGTGGTATCTGCGGGCGTACTCGCTGTTCATGCCCTGCTGCACTACAGCCCATTCCCCGTCTTCGGTGAAGAAAAAGCAGTGGTGGTATAATTCATAGCCGTCCTGGATGCAGGAGCTGTCCACCTTCGCAGCCATCCTGCTTGAGTATTTCAACCTCTCAATTTTATCTGAGGACAGCGAAAAGCCCTCACCTATCCTCTCTATCTCCTCTGGCGCTTTTCGCGATGTTGCGCCCTTTCCTCCGGCGACCGCTATCCCGTGCACCTGCGGCGACAGCGCGACTTTCAGGGCGCCGCATGTGGTTGTCGTGGTGCCGGACGAGTGCCAGTCAAAGCCGAGCACACATGAGAACGCCTGGAACCAGAAGGGATCAGAGATGCGCCTGAGGAACTCATCCCTGCCGTATTCGTAGATTATCGTCTCTGTGATGCCGCCTGCCAGCTTCACCATCCTCTCAAAGAGCCACCTGGGGGCTTTTCCTGTATGGAGCGGCAGGTTTACTGTGCCTGTGCGCATGAGAGGATGTAGGCTGAAGGTGTATTAAAGACTGCTAAAGCGGGGCGAAAGTGTTCCACTTCTCTACAGTTTCATCGCCGCTATTTCCCTTAGCTCTTCGGGTGTCGCTTTCTCGATGAGCCTCTTGCATACTTCATTACATACAAGAAAACGTTCGCCCGTCATCGCTTTTGCCATCGGAGCCCTGGCTGCATCGACCAGCGCGCCGCAGCAGACCGTCCGTGCCATCCTGCCAAATTCCCTGATCTCTGTTATCTCAGCCTGGCTGAGCGTTTCTTCCAGCAGTTTGTCCTCACTGAGCAGGTACCTGGCTCTCTCAAGGTCTATTTCCCCTGGACTGTCCTTCTTCCACGAGGGCCACTCGCGGATGAGCGATTCTCTGGGAAGGAGCCTCATGAATTCAGGAACTGTTCCAAACGTTTTTTCTATATCCTCAAGCGTATCCTCATACTGTCCCATATTTTCGACCCATACAACAGACGCTGTATTACATGATAAATATTACTACGCATTTATTAAATCACCAGACCGCCGTCCACGCTGAGCACCGCGCCGTTAATGAACTCTGCCTCATCCGATGCAAGAAAGAGATAGGCATTTGCGACATCCCTTGGCATACCCAGCCTGCGAAGAGGCGTTTTCTCTTTCATCATCTCAAGGACCTTCTCAGGCACACCGCCCACCATCGGGGTCATTATGAACCCGGGCGCGATAGCGTTGACCCGTACCCCCTTTCTTCCAAGTTCCTTTGCCAGCGTCTTTGTCATGCCGATCAACCCTGCTTTGGCTGCTGAATAATTTGTCTGCCCGATATTGCCGTATAACCCAACGATCGAGGAAGCATTGATAATCACTCCGTTTCCCTGGTTCATCATAACATCAGCCACTGCCTGTATGCAGTTAAAAGCTCCTTTAAGGTTCACATTTATAACCCTGTCCCACTGCTCCTCTGTCATTTTTATCAGGAGGGCATCCTGGACAATACCAGCATTGGCTATCAGTATATCTACCCTGCCGTACTTCTCAAGGGTATCTTTGACCATCTGTTTTGTTTGTTCCCTGCTGGATACATCCAGTTTAACAAAAAATCCATTGCCTCCGGCTCCCCTGATCTCTTCCACAGTATCCATGCCGTTCTTTTCGTTTATATCAGCCACAATAACTTTGGCTCCCTCCTTCGCAAACAGGAGCGAGGTCTCTTTACCTATTCCACTTCCCGCTCCTGTAATAATCGCAACCTTATTTTCGAGTCTCATATTCCTTCCTGGCACGCAGCCTTTTCTCCGGGGTTCAAGTCCCTGCTGTTTTATCAGCTTAAAAGGTATGCCCTATTCTGCCCTGTATTTCCTTAATCCAGCCATAAAACTCTGGAAATATTCAGGGTATGATATACTCCGGCTCAGTGCAGCCTGATGGCTGCAATTTCTCTGATCCGTTCAGGGGTCGCCATCTCTATAGACCTTCTGCAATCATCATTGCAGACAAGGAACTCTTCTCCAGTCTTTGTCCTTGCCATAAGAGCCTTATCAGCATCAACGAGCATACCACAGCAAACGGTTCTTGCCTTCTTCTGGATCCCCATGCCCCTGTAATCAGTCACCTCTTCTCCGGCTGCGCTCAGATTCTCTTCCAGCAGTTCATCCCCGCTGAGCAGGTATCTGGCTCTTTCAAGGTCTATTTCCCCGGGACTATCCCTCTTCCACAAAGGCCAGTCGCGTACGAGCGTCTCACCTGGAAAGAGCCTCATGAATCCGGGGACTGTTCCGAACGTATTCTCTATGTCTTCAAGGGTTTCTTCATAAACTCCCATTATTTCACCCCAGTCTAAACTGGGGTGTGGTGGGTAATAAATATTTCGATAATGGGCTAAATCACCAGCCCGCCGTCGACGCTGAGCACGGTACCGTTGACGAACCTTGCATCGTCTGAAGCAAGGTACAGGTATGCATTTGCAACGTCCCTGGGTTCGCCCAGCTTGCGAAGCGGGGTTTTTTCTCTCATTAGCTCAAGAACTTTTTCAGGCACGTTCGAGGTCATCGGGGTCATTATGAATCCAGGCGCGACTGCATTGACGCGAATGCCTTTCTTCCCAAGCTCTTTTGCCAGGGACTTCGTCATGCCGATCAACCCGGCTTTGGCAGCTGAATAATTCACCTGTCCGATATTGCCGTATAAACCCACAACTGAAGAGGTGTTTATAATCACACCCTTTCCCTGCTGGATCATTGTATCAGCCACTGCCTGGATGCAGTTAAAAGAGCCCTTCAGGTTCACGTCTATGACCCTGTCCCACTGCTCCTCCGTCATTTTCGTCAGGAGGGCATCCTGGACAATACCTGCATTGGAGATCAGCACATCTATCCTGCCATATTTTTCCAGCGTCTCTTTAACCATCTGTTTTGTATGTTCCTTGTTGGAAGCGTCAAGTTTGATAAAAAGCCCTTCCCCACCAGCTCTTTTTATTTCCTCTACTGTCTCCATGCCGTTCTTCTCGTTAATATCAGCCACAACAACTTTAGCCCCCTCCTTTGCGAACAGGAGCGCGGTCTCTCTACCGATGCCGCTTCCGGCACCTGTGACGATTGTAACTTCATTTTCAAGTTTCATTTTTTAAAACACACCTTATTTAAATTTTTATTATTTTTTATCCTCTTTTCCCGGACAGCAGTAGAACAGGTTCATCACCATACTTGACTGTTCTTATGATTTATGTCGGGGTGATTCGTATTAAAACGAACGGCGATATATAGTTTACGCCGGTATGCGCAGGAATAAAAGCTCCAGAGCATAGCGATAAATTCCAAATATAAAATAAACGAAGTTAAAAAATCGATATCGTTGCAGATTCAAGTACAAAAATAAACCGCTATGCATTGACATATCATCTCCTTAATATATTAAGTATTTGGACACTTTCACGGGATAAAAGTAGAAGTAAAAATTAACTCAGGAAAATTGTTGAATAGCAACTACAACCATAAGAGGTAAAGAAGCATATATATAGTTATGAAATAAAAAATACAAGGGTCAACAATAGGCATAAAGAGGTGGAACAGTGAAATGTCCTCATTTCTCAACACCCAGAAGCAAATACAATCCCTTTGAAATCTCAGTCCTTCAAGGACCGAAAGATTGCAGTAAATGTTCCAAAAACAGACGCATCCGCTGTCAAAAAGCCCGTGATAAAATTCCCCCTTCTCCAACAGGATACCCAAAACAGAAAGATATCGACTCAGCTCGAAAGTGTAGAAAGCCTCTTCAAATCAAAGGTCAAATAATCAACAATAATGAGAGTTTCCGAACCATCCCGATGGACTATGAAAGAACTATTGATCGAAAAGACCATAATGCTAAGATTTTGCAAAATAACCGACAAGCAAGGGGCATAAAAGAAATATCTGATTATCTTCAAGACAAAGAAGAAAAAGGATTATTAGACCCAAGTGAATTAGATGAATTCAAATTGATTCTAGGCAGAGAACCTAAAAAAGGTTCTATAAAAAGATAATTTTTAAGACACTTCGGCGTAGTAAAAGGCGAATTTGCTAAATAAAGTTGCCTTACTTTTGAAAAGGATTAAAGCTATGATGATTGTTATTGTAACTGGTTTCTTGGCTTTTGTTTTTAGGGACACACAAAAGAATGAAAGCCAAAGAAATCAACTTATCTATTTCAGCAGCGGGATAAGAATATGAGTTTATAAATTCCTATACGTCGAAAAATAAATTCAAGAATTCATTGAACATAAAAATGGACTATTTTGATGGCAAGGTTATCGAAATTTTTATATAATTTTAAAACATTATTAAGATAAGGAGTTGCTTTTATGATAAAGGAAGGAGAAATCGGATATTTAGAGGATAATGGGAAAGTTTTAGGACGTAAATTTAAGAAACGTTTTATTAGTGTGGTTGAACGAAGTAAAGAAGGCTTAGTTAGATTTTTTGACAATTTTATACATAAACCTAAGAAAGTTCGCAGCTTAGAGGACGATTTTGAGCCATGCTATGGTCATAAAGTGGATGAAGATGTGAAAATTAAAAAACGCAAAATATAGAGTGTTATAAAAACCGTTTAAATGCGTTCATACTTTCCTATACGTTAAAAAATCGAAAAAGTTCTTATTAAATGTACAGTCCTCCGTTTATATCTATCACCTGTCCGGTTATGTAATCCCCTTCTGAGACAAGATAGGCTACCGCGCCCGCGACCTCCTCAGGTTTTCCCAGTCTTCCCAGCGGTATTTTAGACAGGATCTTTTCCATCGCATCGCCCGGGATACCCCTCACCATGTCGGTCTCGATAAATCCCGGCGCTACGGCGTTCACTGTTATTCCTCTCCCTGCGAATTCTTTTGCAAGGGTCTGGGTGAAGCCTATTATCCCGGCTTTTGATGCTGCATAATTCGCCTGCCCGAAATTGCCCATCCTCCCGATAACAGAGGATATGTTCACTATCCTGCCGTACTTTTGCTCCACCATGCCTTCTATTGCAGCTTTGGTGCAGTTGAACGTGCCGTCCAGGTTCACTGATAATACCTCAGACCACATCTGGGGAGTCATTTTAGCAAAGGATTTGTCCCTCGTTATCCCCGCATTGTTGACCAGTATATCTATTTTGCCAAAATGTTTTACCACCTCATCCCGCATCCTGTACACCTGCTCTATATCGCTCACGTTCGCCTGGCAGATACAGGAATGCCTGCCCATGGATTCTATCAGCTTTGAGACCTCTCTGGCATGCTCTTTTGTATCCATATGGTCTATCATCATGGCTAATTTTTCAAGTTCGTTCCTCTTACCCACCTGGTCTACCAGCCTCGATACCTCTTCAGCCTGCTCTCTTGTGCGCTGGTAGTTGATGGCAACATCTGCCCCCTCCTCAGCCAGCCGCAGAGCTATCGCCATTCCTATGCCCCTTGAGCCTCCCGTAACCAGAGCGACCTTGCCACCCAGCCGCGCTCCATTTCCATTCTTGTTCATAGTATCACCTCTTTACAACCATGGCAATGCCCATGCCCCCGCCTATGCACATGGTCGCAAGACCGTATGTACTGTCCCTCCTTTTCATCTCGTATAGAAGACTGACAAGTATCCTCGTCCCGCTGGCTCCTATCGGATGTCCCAGGGCTATGGCACCGCCGTTTACATTGACTTTGTTCAGGTCCCACCGCAGTTCCCTGTCAACCGCGATTGACTGTGCTGCAAAGGCTTCATTCTCTTCTATGAGATCAATATCATCAGTTGTAAGATCTGCGCGGCTTAAGGCAGTACTGCTTGCGCACACAGGACCCATGCCCATTATCTCAGGCGGTACGCCGCAGTACCCGTAGCTTACGACCGTTGCCATGGGCGAAAGCCCTTTTTCTTTCGCTTTCTCTTCGGACATCAGGAGGACAGCCGCAGCCCCGTCGTTAACACCAGAGGCATTGCCCGCAGTAACTGTGCCGTTCTTTTTAAAAGCGGGTTTCAATTTCGACAGCGTCTCTTTTGTTGTGCCGAACCTTGGGAACTCATCAGTATCGAAGATTAATGGTTCGCCTTTCGGCTGCGGAACAGGTACAGGTACGATCTCCTCTTTAAATTTCCCAGCCTTTATTGCAGCCTCTGCCTTGTTCTGGCTCTTTGCTGCGAACTCGTCCTGTTCCTCGCGCGAGATACTGTACTTCTCTGCCAGGTTCTCAGCAGTTACTCCCATATGGATGTTGTTGAAGATGTCCCACAGCCCGTCATAAATCATCGTATCCGTGATTTCATCGTTCCCCATCCTTATACCCCAGCGCGCCTTTGGCAGAGCGTACCTTGAGGTTGACATTGATTCAGTCCCGCCTGCCAGGACTACGTTATCATCACCGAGCATGACAGCCTGTGCGCCCAGGATGACCGATTTGAGGCTTGAGCCGCAGACCTTGTTCACAGTGTAGGCTGGCACTTTTATCGGGAGACCTCCCCAGATAGAGGATTGTCTTGCTACGTTCATACCCTGTCCTCCTGTGAGGACACTTCCCATAATGACCTCATCCACCTCGCCGGGATCAAAATTTACCCTTTTCAGTACATCCTTCACTACCACGGAGCCAAGCTGCCCCGGACCTATGTCCTTGAGGCTTCCCCCGAATTTTCCAATTGCAGTTCTCGTTGCAGATACAATAACTACTTTATTCATTTTATTTCCACCTACTTCAATCACGCATATTACAGGACCAATCCGCCGTCCACATGAAGCACAGCCCCGTTGATGAACCTCGCCTCGTCCGAAGCAAGGTACAGGTATGCATACGCAACATCACTTGCCTCGCCCATCCTGCGAAGGGGCGTTCTCTCTATTAACATGCTGAGGATCTTATCCGGGACTTTTTCTGTCATTGGCGTTTTTATGAAACCCGGAGCCACGGCATTGACCCTTATCCCCTTTCTACCGAGTTCCTTTGCCAGGGTTTTCGTCATGCCTATCAGTCCTGCTTTGGCTGCGGAATAATTGGTCTGACCTATATTGCCGTATATCCCTGAGACGGAGGAGGCATTGAGGATCACTCCGCTTCCCTGCTCGATCATATGCGGCACCACCTCCTGGATGCAGTTGAAAGCTCCAGAGAGGTCAACGCTTATGACCTTATCCCACTGCTCCTTTGTCATTTTTGTTACCAGGGCGTCCTGTGTGATGCCTGCGTTATTTATTAGAATATCAACCTTTCCGAATGTATTGATGGTCCTGCTGACGACCTCCCTCATATCGTCTCTGTTCGCGACATCTCCTCTCATATAGAGAGTTTTTGCTCCGCTTTTGTCTATTTCTCTGCAGAGCTGTCCCAACCTCTCCACCGACCTTGCGGTTACCGCTACTTTTGCGCCCTCCTGGCAGAACAGCATTGCGGTCTCCTTGCCGATGCCGCTTGATGCACCTGTGATGATGGCGACCCTGTTCTCAAGCCTCATCCCATACCCCCTTCATCATCCTTTCGCTCTGCGCGTCCTTCTTTTGGGTCTTGGAACCTCTTTAGCGGGGACCTCAAGCAGTTCTTCCACCGGCTGCTCATGCTTCTTTTCCACCGGTTTCTCAGGTATCTCTCCTCTGGGCTGTTCTGATTTTCCCGGTTCAAGCTCTTCACGCAGTGACCTGGGCTTTAACCATGATGCGATTCTTGGAACGACCTCTTTCTGGGATTTGGAGCCCACGAATATCCCGATATGTCCTGTCGGGAAGACCAGCGTCTCAGTATCCTTGCTCCCCACAGCATCGGCAAGCGGCAGACTGGCTTCGTTGGGGACGAGGTGATCCGTCTCTGCCATGACGTTAAGTACTGGCATGGTTATTTTTTTCAGATCGATCCTATGCCCGTCTATCTTCATCTGGTTCTTGATAAGCAGGTTCTTCTGATAGCAGTCCTTGATGAACTGCCTGAAGGTTTCACCCGCCTGGTCAGGGCTGTCGAATATCCATTTCTCCATTCTGAGGAAGTTCCTGACAGTCTCTTCATTCCTGCGATAGCACTCTATGTCCTCATAACTGCATTCGATCCGTTCAAATAAACCCACGTACTTGTCGATAAGGAGCCTGAACGGGTCAGTGAGCAAAAACCCGACGTTCAGCAGATCGCCTGGCACTATCCCGTAATAATCCACTATCTTATCTACATCAAGGCTTTTTGCCCAGACGTGAAGGAGTCCTTTATCCGTGTCAAAATTTATTGGGGTCACCAGAGCGACAAAATTCTTTATTTTCTCGGTATGCAGTGATGCGTACATTGCAGAAATCGTTCCTCCCTGGCAGACGCCCATGAGCGTGATCTTATCAGACCCGGATATTTCCCTGATCTTATCTATGGCATTATTCAGGTAACCGTTCACATAATCATTGAGCGTAAGGTACCTGTCAGGTCCCGTGGGGTATCCCCAGTCGATGATATATACATCAAGACCTTCGTCCAGCATCTTCCTTACCACGCTCTTGTCAGGCTGGAGATCAAGAATATAGTAGCGGTTAACAAAAGCATAGGCTATGAGCACCGGAACCGGATACGGTCTCTCCACGGTCGGGATATAATGCATGAGCTTCATATCATCCTCTGTATAGACTATCTTGGACGGCGTCGTGGCGACCGAAATATCAGGTTCCTCAAGCATTATCTCCATACCTGTTAGAAATCTTCTATAATTCTCTATTATGTCAGTAGTATTCATGCCTCATCTCCCCAAAAAAGATTGATACTTCGTTTCATTCCCTGGATATTTCCCTGACCTGGCTGGTTAATTCCTTTACTGCTTTCTTAAGAGAATACACCTCTTTGTTTATCTCGTCGATCTCCGTTCTTGTAGGCAGGCTCATAGGTTTCAGGTAGTTCTCTTCAAGCAGGTCCCTGTTAGTTTTCTGGAAATCCACAAAGTAGGATGTGAGAGTCCCCATATCAGAGGAGAAGTGACCGGATTTCAGGAATTCCTTGAAGGTCTCGCTGTACGTTTCAATCCAGACCCTGTAGAAATCTTTATAGACTTCGGGCTTTATCTCTCCCTCCATCTCGGTTACCATTTTCTCGCGCGTTCTGCGCATGGCTTCGATGAACACGTTCTGGAAATTGACAAGTGACTCAAGCCATGCGGTATAGAGGTTGACAGAGACGGAGAAACTTCTCATTGCTTTCTCTGATCTCTCGCGCATTGGGCCTACAGCAGGCACTTCAAGGAGCCTGCCGTATGTGGATTCGTAGGTCTTTAACCACATGTCGAAAAACTCATGGGTTAATTCAACACTGGATTTAACACTGGTCTTGTCCATACTTAACCCTGGCTTGCAGTGCTTGCAGCACCGGCGCTGGGGACCATCCTCATCCATGCATTTGACATGTTAACGAACATATCAGTATATGCTCTGGCTGCATTCTTTACAGGCTCCATCATGTTCTTCATGGGACCGACAGCGGGCATATACCTGAAGAAATCATCTATCGCTCTTTCGTTCATCTTTACCCAGGTGCTGTAGAATTCCCTGTAAGCCTCAGGGTCAACCGTGCGCTTTGACAGGTCCGCAGTCCTCTCTGACATCTTTTCCAGGGCGGCTGTCCAGGATTTATACATGTTCAGGTATACATCGGTGCTTCTCAGGAAACTCTCCATCATCTCTTTCGTGGGTCTTGTGGACTCAACTGCGAACAGCCTGCCGAATGTATCCCTGTACGTGCTCATCCATAGATGATAGAATTCCCTGTAAGCCTCAGGGCTGGCTTCTCCCCTTGAAAGCTCCATCATCTTCCCTGAGAGCTTCGTCATGGAATCAACCCAGGGCATGTACAGGTTCATATAAGCATCTCTCCAGAGCCTGGACATCTGGACAAAATTTCTTAAGTATATGCTCGGTACGCCGCCATAACCCTCGAATACCTCTTTTACGCTCCCCTTTGCTGGCATTTCAAGGAACTCTTCGAATATCCTGCCGTATGTCTTCATCCACAGGTCATAGAATTCCCTGTACTTCTCAGGGTCGGGGGCGCCCTCAAGCAGTTCCTTTGTCTTGCGCGCATTCTCATCCAGCATATTAGCCCATGACTGGAAAAGATTTTTTGTCTCTTCCGCACTGCTAACCAGTTTCTCAAGCGTCTCCTTATCGGCTTTCCGCGTAGGTACAGGATATATCTTTCCAAAAGTGTTCTTGTATGTTCTCAACCATTCATTAAAAAAGTCCCTGTATCTCTCAGGCGTAGGTTCTTTTGAGAGTTCAACAGTTTTATCAAGCATTGTCCCTGTAGATTCAATCCATGGTTTGTACAGGTTCTCATAAGAATCTTCCCACATTTTTGAGACAACAGCATAACTGTCAGCCCATATTCTGAAAACGTCTTTCCTTTCGATATTCTCTCCTCTCATCGGTTCACTTGTCTTAGGCATACTAATTCACTCCTCATGTTTTAGAGACGTTATAATCTTATATAAAGCTTTTTAATTAACCGCCAATTTATAATCTAATGTTATTATAAATTTATAGGTTGATTGGTTCTTGTTTCCCAGTTCCCACTTTAATCGCAGTATATGCGAATCCGTCTCTATCTTAATTACGTCATTTTGTTATATAAAGCTATTTTTTTACGCCTGTTACTGCTTTTTATCCTGGGAATCCCCGGTTCCAGCCTTCCAGACCTTCACAACCTTCCTCTCATCAGGGTCTACCAGTGCTGAAATCCCTCCCCATGTCACGCTGAGAAGTGTTTTTGGTGCTTAGAACTTCCCGGACGTCACGGGCAGTACGCGTCTCACGGTCGGAGAGCCGGAGCTGACAACTGAAGCTGCTACTTCCTGATCCCCAAGTGCGATGCCAATTGCATCATTCCTGGACGCCTGCGGTATTGCCTCAAGGAGATAGCCTGTTAGCAGTAATTTATCCTCTTCGTACGCGAAATCATAGATATCGGGATTATCTGAATCTTTTGCTGTTGCTATTAATCGCAGACGAAGCCCATCTGGGCTTGCGCCGCGGGCATAGAGCTGAATACTGGTTTATTGATTGTGCATTTGATACTAACCAGCCTGCACTAATCCGAATCCATATATCTTATCTCTGCCAATATCACCCAAATCAATTACATTATAGTCCAAAGTCTGACGGATTTCCTGCGGAGTCACAGGCAGATTTTTACTTTTAATTAATGCCGCCATGCCGCTGGTAAACGGCGCTGCAATCGATGTACTGCTTTCATTCGTATAACAGCCATTTATCCAAGTGGAGTATATATCTACACCGGGCGCAGCCAGTTCTATTTTGGCGCCGTCTGCGCTCCATAGCGGAGCGATGTCGTTTGAATCAATAGCTGAGACCGCAATCACAGAATCGAATTTGCAGGATAAAGAGCATCATCCCTCAGGAGACATGCAGAGAGATGATAGAAAACTTCAGGAGAACGGGATAATTGTAAAAAGGATTGTTCTTGACCAGCCTGAGAAGGTTGAATACATGCTTACTGAGAAGGGCAAGGATTTAAGGGATCTGATGACGGAGATGAGGGCGTGGGGAGAGATGGCTTTTGCCGCCTGAAAAAGTACCAATGATATAGTCTTAGAATAAGTGTGCATATTCTCAAATTTAAGTAATAAGATCCTCATAATTGCATCGCGATCTTAGTTTTATTTATGCTAAATCTAATGACCAAGATAGAACCTGCTATTAATATAGATGCATATAAAACTGGGATGAAACTTGCCAGCCAGCTTAAAAAATATATAATGATGCTGTATTTATGCATGCTGAAACTGATATACCCTGTAGAAGGTAAAGGATTATTTATGAGGATTATTTGAGCTTTAAGGCTGATTATTAGGCTGATTATCTGGAATACTAAATAATTTGCATTCGGGAAGCAATGACCACTATGATATAACCATGCAATTATTCCTATAGATATAGGTAAAATTGAATAAATGAGCGTAATCAATGCAACATATCTCAGTTTTTTTCTTAAAACCACACACAATGTCCTATATCCGGCTTTTTCATCACCATCGATATCTTTGAAATAGCCTATCAAAACATGTCCTCCCTGGAAAATCGCATTTGAAATAAAAATAATCCAAATGATTGGGTGCCCCGCAAGATTTTGCGCCCCTCCTGAAATAGCAGAACCCAACAATACGCACAATGAAGTGGTAAAACCGA
>JAPMTX010000097.1 GCA_026552855.1 Candidatus Methanoperedens sp.
GGAGATATGGGTTTTAGCAGGCAAAGTCAATTAAATATCAATTTAAATAACCCTGATTGGTCATATGAGGTAGATATGAACCCTAATTTCACTGAATGCTATGTGTGAACATCAGTTACTTAAATATTTTTCCTTTTGGGACACCACAAGGTGTCCTTAAAAACAGGCTATATTTATTTTCTTGTCAATCTCCCTTAAAAACGCATATAACAGAAATAAAGGAGGTATTAAAGTGTTAAAAGGAAAAAAAATATTAAATTTAGCTGCTGCTATTCTATTAGTGACAGCGTTGTTTACATTCATAGGTCTGGCAGGATCTATGGGTGAGCCAGCAAGTGGCTATAAAGAAGAAGATTACTATGTACAGACAGAAAAAGCACTGGAACACGCGAAAGTTAAGATGATGGATTTTGTTCTATCTGATACACCAGGTCTTGAAGGGTGGAAAGGAGCATCAATCAATCCTACCCCGTTAATATTATACGACCTTAATGGTAAAAAATTATACTATGAATTTTCTGTAGAGAAAGACGGAAAAGTTGTTGGCCGCATGAAAGTCGGTGCGAGCACTGTGCTGGGTAATTCAGTCAAGACTTTTGAGTTGGGCCCGCGTAAATGGAATGGTACATTAGCCGTCGGAAAAGCCAAAGAGATTGTTCAAAAACAATACCCAAACAGTGAAATTAGATCGGTGCAATTAATCGTGTACAGCTATCCAAAAATTGGCGTAATGGTTACAACATATGATATGGTCTCTGGCAAAGAAAACACTACGATCATGGATGTTTCCAGTTACTCGATTATATCTAACGTAGCTGATATAACTGCGATACGTGAGGGTGCAAGTGTTGCATGGTCATTATATGATCATATGTCAATAGAAGATAGAAAACAGGGAATTGAGAAATGGAAGAAGTATAATAATGCAGTAAATAAAACGAAAGAGAAGTTGAAGTCCCTTGGTTTTGATCTGAATGATAAATCACTTACAGAAGGCATGACGGGCAAATTGAATAAGGAAACGGTGGGAATTACATCTACCTCTCAGTATATGCTCAATGTAGCACTTTACGGGCAGGAAACTGATTACTACTGTGCACCTGCTTCAGGGAAAATGATGGCAGATTATCATGGTCTCACTCATTCACAGAACCATGTTGCAGGAGTAATGGGTACAACTACCAGTGGCACTACGAATGGAGGGCAGCTAACATATTTCACCACTGCAACTCCGAATGGCTTAGGTAAAACAGGTTCGTCTATAGATAGCTCACCAACATGGGATGAAGCTAAGGCAGAAGTAAATAACAATAGACCTTTACATAGCTTAATTCCAGGACATACGAGGTTAGCTAGAGGATGGAAAACAGAGACAGACTGGTGGTTCTTTACAACATATTATTTGTTTATAAATGATCCTTGGCCTGTAAATTCTGGCGATAATTATTGGGAGGATTGGGATACAGAAACGCATACATATTATATATATGCAAGAAACTAAAAAATATAACGGAACACTACAATCTAACCTTTATTTTTTATAATTACATATATGATATTTATTAAACGTGTATTTACATTAATATTCCTAGTATCAATTATCACTTATATATTCTATAATTCATTCAATCAATCAGGCAAAGCTATATTATCCAAAAAGCAGGCTGAAAGTTTGGCTAAATCAAAATTCGAGAGATTAATTCAGGAAGATGATGATCCAATGGTTCAACCCTGGAAAAGTGCTTCACTGGGAGATTCCATTCTTGTGAGGACAACAAATGGTAAGCCTTCCTATTGGAAAGTACTGGTGGTAATAGATAAAAGGGTTATTGGATTTATTGATATTAAAAATAAAAATATCCCAAGATACGGCTTTTTTTATCAAAGCCCGGAGCATCTTGAAAATTGCCCTGCTCAATATCCTGTAATAACATCCGAGGGTGCAAAAGAAATGGCAAAAACAGTACTATTCAACTATGCAAATTTCTCTATTGGTGAACCTGTTTACGTTCATGATGGCGCAGTAGAGACAAGGCTTGCCTGGATGATCGAAATCAAAAAAGATAATGAGATTATAAGCAGAGTGTTTGTCACTCCAAAATTCATTTATGAGAGAAAAGCCGGGGCTATAATTGAAGACAATCAGAAGAAGTGAAGGAAAACTCAGAGCATAAATACTCCAAGATAAACAATTTAAAAAGAAGATAGATATCTTCAAATCAATAAACTATATATTGCTACTGCTCATATTCTGGCAAGGTGATACGATGCAGTCAGAGGTCTCAACGCTATTTGGTCTGAACGTTTACACGGACAGAGGGATTTACATTGGAAAAGTGAGCGATGTTGTGCTTGAAGTGAACGAGAGGAAAGTATCAGGTCTTGCGGTCTCGAAACTGAACCCGGATATGTTCGATACGTCCAAACCCGGAGTGGTAATACCGTACAGATGGGTCACGGCTGTGGGCGATGTCGTTCTTATAAGGCATGTCAAAGACCAGTTCAAGAAGCCTGAGGAAATCCCTGAGGAATACAATATATCTAACGAGGAAGAACAATAGATCGTGAGTGATGCTTTTTCAGAAAAAGAGATGAAGGAGAGGGAGCTTTTTGCCGACCTCCGGGTGTTCCCTCCTTTTGCGGTCAGGATCGACGGGCGGGGTTTCAGACGCACGCTTGACCTTCTTGGGCTCAAAAAGCCGTACGATGAAAGATTCGCCCGCGCCATGGCTAATGCGACTGAATCCCTGTTCAGGGAGAGCGGGTTAAATCCCCTGTTTGCCTTTACATTCTCGGACGAGATCAGTTTTTTTTTCTCCGAGATCCCGTACAACGGCAGGGTTGAGAAGATCGATTCCATAATCCCGAGCTACATTTCCTCTTCGCTCACCATCCAGTTGAGCCTGACAAACCCGGCAGCTTTTGATTCAAGGGTCATCCTGCTCGGAAAAGAGGACATCTACAGGTACCTTTTATGGAGGCAGGCTGAGACCTGGAGGAACCACTTAAGCTCTTACGGGTATTACACGCTGCTGAGATACGGACTTTCCGAGAACGATGCAGCCCTGCGCCTGAAGAGCATGAAATCAAGCGATGTACACGAGCTTGTCTACCAGCACGGCATCAATCTTGCGGAAACTCCAGCCTGGCAGAGGTGCGGGATATTGATATACAGGGAGAAGTATGAAAAAACCGGATACGACCCGATTAAAAAAACAGAGGTAAAAGCGCTGCGCACAAAGATAATACAGGAATGGAACACCCCGATATTCAAGACCGAGGAAGGGAAAAAACTTATCACCCGCCTGATATCGGAAGCATGAGTATATTCGGGTCAATTTTTGCCGGTATCGATACATTATATTAACTATAAAAATAGTAGCCCGTCGGATTTAAGAGATTTATTATGGAACTTATACTCATCGCAGCATTTGCAGTAGCTATTTTCATGGGACTGAACATAGGGGGCAACAATGCCGCCGCTGCAATGGGCGCAGCCTACGGGGCAAAAGCCCGCACCAAGTACCAGGCTGTGGTATTGATCGGCATATTCTCCCTCCTGGGGGCTGTGCTCAGCGGCGAGGAAGTGATTAAGACACTCGGAAAAGGCATCCTGCCTGCGGGAACGATCCTGCTGGAAGGCGCTGTAGTCGCAGTCGCTGCCTCTGCCATAGCTGTTTTTCTGGCGAACATCCTGCGCGTCCCCATCTCCACCAGCCAGGCTGCTGTAGGAGCTGTCGTGGGGATCGGGCTCTTCTATGGGGCTTCAAAATTAAACCTGCCTCTTCTCGAGTATATCGTAGCCTGGTGGATAGTCACGCCTGTTCTGGCGTGGCTGCTTGCGTATATAATGGGCAAATATTTTTACGCGGATATCCTGGTCTGGCTTGCCGACCACAGCGATTCGGAGGCATCGATAAAGAAGCTTTTGAACGTACTGCTGACCATCTCAGGCTGCTACGTGGCTTTTTCAGCCGGAGCCAACAACGCAGCCAATGCTGTAGGACCGTTTGTGGGCGCAGGAGTCATGCCCTCGCTGGGGGGAGCGGCTCTGGGCGGTATCGCCATCGGTTTCGGCGCGCTCCTCATGGGCGGCAGGGTGCTGGACACTGTGGGGAATGATATCACCGAGCTCTGCGTCGTGAGAGCCACGTTCGTTGAGTTCACATCAGCAATACTCGTCCACATCGCCTCTATCCTTGGCGTTCCTGTATCGCTCGGCGAGATCGTGGCAGCCGGTGTCATCGGCATCGGGTGCGCGAACAGCGGGATGCATATAGTAAAAGGAGAGGTCGTAAAGAAGATAGTAATTGCATGGGTGATCTCGCCGCTGCTTGCCGGAGCACTGGCGCTCGGGCTAATGATGTTGATATAGGCACTCAAGCTTTGGGAGCTCCACAATAAAAACAGCCCCGCCGTCCGGATTGTCTTCCACCCCGATGCCTCCCCTGTGCAGCCTGATTATCCTTCTTGCAATTGCTAAACCCAGTCCAGAACCTTTTACGCCGTTCTTTTCCATCCCGCAGAGCATGTCAAAAACCATGGTTTTATCCGCATCCTTTAGACCTTCCCGGTCAATAATCCTGATTTTCCAGAAGGCGTCCCCCTCCTCACCATTCACTACAATCCTTTTACTGCCGCGCGTGTATTTTATCACGTTCGATATAAGGCTGGCAAAGACCTCCCCGATTATCTTGTTTGCCCTGACGGGCATGCTCCCGGTTACGTTGTTCTCAATATCTACCCCTGCCTTTGAAGCCGAAGTACGGAGATTTTCTATAACCTCTTCTATTACCACTTTTAAATCCATATCAACGAATTCAATGCTTTCAAGGCTCTCTATCCTGGAGAATTTAGTGGCGCTATCTATCAGCTCCGTAACTCTGGCAAGGCTTCTCTCAACCGTCTCGATGTATGCCTTTTTCCGGGGCTGTGTCTCACCTTCCTTCAGAAGCTCAATAAAACCGCTTGCTGTTGCCAGGGGATTCATAAGATCATGGTGCATTATGTCTATGAAAAGTTCCTTCATATAGTTGGATTCTTCAAGCTCTCCGGCATATTTTTTAATCGCTTCCTCCGCACGTTTGCGCTCAGTGATGTCAATGATCGAGACGTGCCTTTTAGAATAATCTGCCTCATGACCTGGGGCTACCGACCATTTCAGGTAAACATGGATCATATTGCCAGCCAGGGTCTTGACAATGTCCTCACCTTCAAAATCAGTCTTTCCTTCCGCAATGGCTATGAGTTCTTCTTTGAATGTTCCGTATGAATGCTCTGTGAATATCTGCCCCAGACCTTCCATAAGCTCTTCTTTACTGAGCGCCCTGAACAGCGAAACAGTAGCCCTGTTCACATTCACCACCTTTACCATCGAAGCGCAGCTGATAACTTCCTCAGGGTGCGTTTCAAAATATTCCCTGAAATCTTCTACACCTTTGCTCCTCAGGTTATCGATGTGCTTTTTGATGCCCGAGCTGTCCTCTTCCCAGAGGGAGATGGGAGAATCCTCAAAAAGATTGCGGTATTGTTCCTCGCTCTCTCTCAGTGCTTCTTCAAAACCCCGCCGCTCTGTCATGTCCCTGATTATGCCTACCATGGCTATAGGCTCGCCTTTGCTGTTTTTGACCAGGGAGGTGTTCAGCCAGATGGGAAATTCCCGCCCGTTTTTGTGCTTGACCATGAGCTCACCGACCCAGCATCCGTATTTCTTTATACAGGGGATGATTATATCTGCCGCGAAATCCGGGTCTACGTTCATCTCGCTGACATGCTTTCTCCTGAATTCCTCGCGGGAAAAGCCGTACATCCTTTCCACTGCCCTGTTGGAGTAGATTATATAGCCGTCCAGGTCTACTATCTGGACGCCATCAGGCGCTTCTTCCACTGCATTGGAAAGCAGCCTCAGTATCTCCTCAGCCCGTTTGCTCTCTGTGATGTCGCGCGCCGTGGTAAGGAGCAGTTCACGCCCGTCAAGCTTCACAAGATCGACGTTCAGAAGTCCGGTATATACCGTGCCGTCCTTCCTTTTTAGCCTTACTTCCCAATCGCGCACCCTGCCTGTCTCTCTCAAAGCTTTAACCAGCTTTTCGCGCTCACCGGGATCTGCGTAAGTGGCGCCAGTGCCGGCGGATTTTAACTCCTCCAGGGTGAAGCCCATCATTTCCTGTATGCTCGGGTTAGCATCGAGCACATTGCCGTCAAGATCAGCAATCCCTATCCCTACAGGAGCAGCCTCGAACAATAAGCGATATTTCTCATTGACCGTTTTTGATTCAGCGTCCGGCTTTTTTATGTTTCCCATGTTGTACCCAGCATTTCAGGTAATCCGATCAATACCACCATGCTATGTACAATCTTTTATGGAAGGTCGCATTTATATGTTTTGATGAACCGACTGCAGGATTCAACCGGGTTCAAGCTTATCTCTTCTGAATTCTTTTTACCAGTTTCGCAACAGCCCCTGATACTTCAGCAGTTGATTGAGAACCTCCGAGGTCGGGCGTCGCTGTCCCCTGCCGGAGCACGCTGTCCACTGCTCTTCCGATACATCCCGCTTCCTCTGTTCTCCCCATCCATTCCAGCATCATCTTCACGCTCAGTATCGCAGCTATGGGATTTGCGATGCCTTTCCCGGCTATGTCCGGCGCGCTGCCGTGGATGGGCTCAAAGAGCGCATAGCGGTCGCCCGTGTTCGCGCTCGGGCACAAGCCCAGCCCCCCTGCAATGGCTGCAGCCTCGTCGCTCAGGATATCCCCGAAGAGGTTGGTCGTCACTATCACGTCGTACCTCTCAGGGCGGAGGATAAGGTCGTACGCCATGGAGTCCACGAGCATCTCGTTATACGATATACCGTTCCGCTTCGCAACTTCGATACAGATGTCGCGGAAAAAAGTGTCCGATTTCAACACATTGGCTTTATGTACGATGGTTACACGGTTCTTCCTGGTTTTCGCTAGGGCGCAGGCGCGCTCCGCTATCCTCTCGCTTCCCCTGCGGGTTATGACACGGGTTGTATAAGCAGCATTCTCCTGTAACTCCTCAACCCCCGAATACATGCCTTCGGTATTCTCCCTCACTATCACAAAATCGAACTTTTTGGCGCAGGGCAGTTTCACGGTCGTAAGGGGCGAAAAAGGGCGGATGTTGGCGTAAAGGTCAAGCTCTTTTCGCAACCGGACAAGCACGCTCTTATAATTCGGGTCAGGGGGGGTGGTGATCGCCCCGAACAGCACGCAGCCGCATTCCTTGATTATACTTATATCCTCGTCCGTGATCGCGCTTCCTGTGCGCTCCCATTTTCCGTAACCAATCTCAAGGGGGATTTTCTCGATATCAAGACCTGTAGCATCGAGTACGGACAGAGCTGCGGGTATAACTTCCTTTCCTATGCCGTCACCGGGAACGATTGCGAGCTTCATTATCTTCCTTTTTATTAAACTTTAGAATTTATTTAGGACCTCTAAAGCCTCTTTTTCATTGATCAATCCAGCTTTTAATGCATCAAATACAACTCCTATGCTACCTTTGACTTTAAATCCTTCTTTTTTAGCAGCATTCCTCCCATCCCTTTCGTTCATAAGTATAAGTTGAGCTCCAATCTCGTTAGCAAGCTGAATTGAATCTACCTCCCCTTTGTGAATACGATATTTTTCAACCAGCCGTTCAGAGGATGAAACGGGATTCTTAACATTTATTCCATTACCGATATATTTCTGAATAATAACAGCATCTTCTTTTTCGAGAATAATTCCCTCTTCGATAGCTTCTCTGTAAACCTCTCCAGTGATTAAGACTTGCTTATATAGGGAGAAGAGAAGTTTCATGTACCCTGCTTTAGCAAGATGAATTAGAGGCGTGGAATCACTCACCACTATCATGCGGCATCCTCAGCAAGCTCTTCTTTCCCGTAACGGATATATACGCCTCTCTTTCCAAATTCGTCCAGTGTTTCTCTCAGGGTAAGCCCCACAAGGTCTGCTGCTTGTCTTATGGTTATTCTATCCTCTTTATAAAGCTCAGCAGCCTCATCTATGGACTCTTTCTTCCCATACTCTTTTAGAATCCTCCTTATGCCGTCCCTTATGACTTCGGAGAGATTCGAGTAATGCCTGCCTATCAGGTACTTCTCTACATCTTTTTCTAGTTCTTTTGGAAGAGTTATGGTTTTTTTGATATACATCTTTTATACCTCTTTAATGGGTATAAAAGACAATATATGTTTAATGCTTAGTGCCTATCCGAAAAATATAAGAATCGCGATGTAGGGTAATGTGGAGTAATGACAACACGAAAAATCGGACACGACTACGAGATATCTGACGAATTCTGGAAGAGAATAGAACCG
>JAPMTX010000110.1 GCA_026552855.1 Candidatus Methanoperedens sp.
ATGGGTCTAAAATTGGATATGATTACCTTATATGATATCTGGATTGGTCAGGGACGTGATCCGAACATTAATAGGGAGAGATTGATGGATAAATGGATTGCTTAACCGAACACCTATGGCAAGTATTCTAGTAGGTGCTATAGTCTCTTGTTTTCTTAGCACAAGGTAGGCGATTCTTGTGATTAGGACTTCTGTTTTACCTGATCCCGCGCCAGCTACTATCAGATTATGCTTATCGTCTGTAATAATTGCTGTTTTCTGCTCATCATTCAAATCGGAATTTGATTTTTTAAAAAGGAACTCGTATTCTTTTTTTCGTCTTTCGACCAATTCTTTGTTAAAGTTCTCTATTGTAATTTTTGATTTAATCACTTCGCTTATTGAGGCTTCAATGATATTATTGAAAAAATTTCCAAAACTTTCGTGTTTTAGTTTCAAATAGTTAAGAATACGAAGGTATTCTTCGAGTTTACTTAATAAATCTGCTCTAATAGGGTATATAAGAAAAATGTCTGCATCCATTATATGTTTTAAAGTATTCTTAAGCTGTTTGTTTGAAGTTTCGACCTCAATTATAACCTTATTCGTTAATTCATCCTTTTTCTTTGTTAAGATATGTATATTTTTGTTCGTTTTCTTTAAAATAAAAAAACCAAGGATTATAGGTATTAAAATATATCCAGAGATTCGAAATAATTTTTGCTTTTTGATATCGGATAATATTTCTTCTAATCCCTGAGCTTCTATTTTATGAAGGAAGAACTCTTTCGGCATCCCCTCATCCCCGCTCTGCGCCATATTGTAAATTTCAGCCTGATCTATCAATTCTCGACACCGCTCATTCAATTGTATCTACATATTTATATTTTTATCGAATGCGCACCGAAAATTCTCAAGAGTACTAATTAAATGAATAATAGATCATCGCGTGCAATTTATTTTCATGATTCCAGCAGCCTTTCAACATATTCCAGTGACTTCTGCTGCTGTTTTAGCGTCACGTTTCCCTTTATCCCATGCTCCATAAGCAGATCAAGCATCTCTCTTAGGCTCACATCTGCAAGCTCAGAAGCTTCCCTCAAAGTTATTTTCCTATCCTTGTACAGATTCACCGCATATTCTTTCAATCCGAGCTTGATAAGCTGTCTTATTGCATCAGATTCATCCACGTCTTCCTTCTTCGCGCGATAACCAATTCTCGCAGAGAGGTCTTCAGGCAAACGTATTGTTTTAGTTATCATTTTCTACCTCATCCATGGCTAAATAGTATTCTTCATCTGAAACAAATTCTTTCAAGTTTCCTAAAAGTTTTCTCGATTCGTCTCTCTTAATCGCTCCTTTCTTTAGAAGGAATACAATAATAGATGCTGGGGTTAAATAGGGTATATTGAGATTTTCAAGAAGATTCAAGAATTTAGCATCATCACTGGAAACCGCCGATGAGCTATCATGCAACATCAATACCTGAGCCTCGCCGCCTTTTATCCCCAGGCTTTTTACGAACGAGCTATTAGGAGGATTTTTCACTTTTAATAAACCTTTATTTATATTCTCGTGAATTCTGTGACCGTTACATTACATGTTGGTGCTCTTAAGGCAGTTGGATGAAATCAAACATCGAATCTGAAGCGACTCCCATGGCATTCAATGTATTCTTGTCTTTATTTGGTCCCGAAGAATA
>JAPMTX010000168.1 GCA_026552855.1 Candidatus Methanoperedens sp.
AAATACGCTTGCGATCGTTCCGAATGTGAGCCCGGTGCTCATTAACAATGTAGTGTACATGCTCCCATCAGGAATGTATTTTCTCGCAAGGAAATAAACTCCCATGAACTTAGTAAATATTTTAATAACAAAAAGAACTACAAAAAGCCCTGCTGCCGATATGATAAGCGGTATTGATATCTTCAGCCCACCCACGATGAAGAATATGGGCGTAATAACTGCATAAGCCACTGTTCTCAACCTGTTCCTTACCACCTTCGTTTCGGATGTTTCAGTGAAGTGTTTCGACATCAGCAGCCCAAGTACGAATGCTGGGAGCACTGCATGCCCCTCCCCCAGATTTGCGAAGTACATGAAGATGAATAGAAGCAGGAAGACATACTTTATTTCGGGCTCAATTACTTTGTTCTTTAGCTTTGGATTATCAAAAACGTGGTGCGAGAATTTCGCTGCGAAATAAATAACAACCAGGGAGACAGCAAGAAAAACCAGTGTATATAGCGTCGGTTTAATGAATAAAATACTTAATGCGAGCGCCACTCCCATATCGGTTATAAATGTGGATGCCATGATCAGTTTACCCAGCCCTGTTCTTGATAAGTTTGTCTCCACAAGTACGGAATAAACGACAGCAAGCGATGTTGTGGATAAGGCGGTCCCTGCAATCAGGGATGCCTGAATACCCCAGCTTGCAATATAATATGTATAGAGGAAAACTCCGATAAATGGCACAAGAAAAGAGAAAAAGCCGATGAGAAAGCTCTCTTTGAACTTTTCTTTCATCAACTGCGTATCGATCTCCGTTCCTGCCAGAAAGGTTAAAAGTATACCTCCGAAACTTGCAAGATATACCATCCACTCCTCAGGCTTGATTCCCAGATTACCTGCAGTTGCGCCAAGAAGGATCTCAACTATCGCCACTGATAATCCTGCCCTCAGGGAGATCAAACTTGAGAGCAATACAATCAGACCAACGACCAGTGAAGTGATATCCGCCTCCAATAAGCCATCCTCCTTTAAATTAACCGGTAGGAGTTATCAGCCTGTGCAGGCGGTTAAAGGTGAACTCCATCACCTGTTTTACAACTATTGCAGGCACTTAATGGATTTCTGGTTTAAAAATATTTCGGGAAAAGATACTGTCAAGTCATCGGTTGTTCGGAGAGGCTGTCAAAAATCGGTTGATAATGGTTAGAGTCTTGCTAAAAAGATTGTACTGGGTATATGAGAATGAATGTTAACTTTATATATTTAAGATGTATAAAGTATTTCAAAAATGGGATTAGAAACATTATTACCAAAAATATTAGAAGGTGCAACTTCCTTAGATTTGGCACTCATTGGGATTGTCGCATATTTTATAGTAAGGGAATTCAATGCTTTTAATGACATGAAAAGCAAAGTACATAAATATGATAGCGACATTGTTATTCTTAAAAGGGATATTGATGAACTAAAAAAGCAATTGGAAAGACTTGACAATGAACACAGAAGCTACACCGCACGAAAAGGGGGTAAACATTATTAAATTACCTTCAATAGAAGATATTTTAAACAACCTCCGTTATTTGCTTAGCGGTTTGGTATTAGCACTTAGTGCCTTAGGGATAGTCAACTTAATTAGACAAAATATGCTCAATAAAGACTTAATAATTCTAATAATCGTATTCTTGAGCGGTTGGACTTTAGCTATGACTCCTTTTAAAAACATAATCCAGCCTTACAAACACATGGAAAATGTTAAATTACAGCCATTGAAAATATTATTGCATGGTATTTTAACTGGTTTCTGGATATTTGGATTGGTAATGGGGCTTATTTTTTCAGTTTTTATAATATACCTGTTTATTAAATAACATTATAAAATTGAAAGAGACAGGAATTATTGATGTTTTTCTCAATTTTTAAGCCCATAAACATTTTTAAATACCAAAGCAAACCATTCCAATAAATTAATTTTTTTATTTTTTTTACTTCCATCAACTGACCTTTGATACCTATTTCAATCAATCGAAGACTTGACAGAACCAGAGAAAAACTTAAATCCCCGTCTTGTACCTGAGTATGGCACCGATCCCGCCGAACGCTGTCAGTAGCTGGTTCCCCTCTTCGAAGTCGCTTGAGATGAAAACCACGTTCGTGCTCATCTGGTCAGCCAGCGTGGACAGCTCTTCCACTATATCCACAGATTCTGCGACCTTCAGGCTCGATCCGCACTTCGGGCAGTTCCCGGGCTGGTACTCCTCATCTCCCGGTTTCTTTGTGATGGTCTTTTTTACCTCATAATCGCAGTTAGTGCATTTTATCGTCAGGCGGGCTTTCCTGAGTTCATCCGAGAGCAGCAGTGTATCAACAGCGCCCATCTGCATGTTCTTCCTGACCTGTTCTTCACCGTAGGATGCCAGACCCGAATCGCTTACCAGCTCTCTCAGGAAGCGCTCCATGAATTTTTTCTCCTGCACTACTTCGACATCCTGCAGAGCCTCGCCTAATTTATCAAAAAGCTCATACAATCCGGATTCATCTGTGTACGCTACGTCGAAAAGTCCCAGCATCTTTTTCTGCAGCTCATGGTGCAGGTAACCGCCGCTTTCGAATTCTTCCTTTGTCGGTGATGGTCCACCTATGAAGATGCCCTCGAAATCCTTCTGGTCAACCCCAAGGAATACCTCGCTTGCAGCTTCACCTATGCGGGTATAGAATTCATTGATCGCTATGAGGCGGAGCTGCTGGAACCTGTGCGAGCTCTGACCTCCTTTTCGCTGCTTTCCCGGTACTGTGGACGTAAGGTGCGCCATAGCTTCTAAGTGCTTTCCGCGCAGCAAGCCAATGGTCGCTTCACGCCTGTCAAGAACGATGAGACCGTATGTTTTTTTCTCATGCAGCATTTCCTCAAGCGGCGTGAGAAGGAATGACGAATCGCAGTGGTACTTATATGATTTAATAGGCTCAGGCGGCTCGATTATGTATGTCTGCATCTCAGTCTTGTTCGCGCCCACGTCAACCGCGCCGCAAAAAATGACGACCCCGTTCTCCGGCGCTTTCGGTATCAGTTTGAGCCTTGATAGTAATGACTCGATAGCGCCCTGCACGTTCTGCCTTGTTACCCTTGACTTGATGTTAGAGGCTTGCCCGAACTCTTCGCGCAGTTGCGCAGCTACCTCATGTACCTGCTTATCATGCGGGATATACAACGAGATAAGCTCAGTGCCTCTGCCGTGCTTATTGCGGAGCGCTTCAAGCGTCCTTTTGAATTCGTATTTTTTATGTGCTTCTGATTCTACCATTGGATTGAACTCCCCAACAGAGATTTAATTTTATTCTTTCATATCTTCTAATATAGATAAATGTTGAGTAATAAACAGCAGGCTCGAAAGAGGAAAAACCGGATTGAATGGACTGGCAAAGCTACATGGATTGCCGCATCTTTTTTATATCTCTTCTCAGTTGTAAGATTTCAAGGATATCTTTTCGCTTCAAAATTATCACTATCAAAATACCCACTACGATTGCCAGCAAATACATATAATCATCCATTCTCTATCACCTTTCTTCGAGATTTTTTATCTTTGTTTTCAGTTCTTCTATATCTCTTTTTAGCTGTTTTATGTCAGTAGTGAAATCCTTTACCATCTGGTATATGTACTTGATAGCATTAATAATTACCCATGCCGCAACGGCTGATTCTTGCACCCTCATTCCTGGATTTTGTAATAAAGACATGTCCTTTCTCCCTAAGAAAATCTCTTGCAATTTTCGTTAGGTTCTCCACATCCTCACCCAGTGCGTACACCGTAGGACCGAACGAACTCATACCTGCTCCATATGCGCCCCCGTCTCTCAGTACCTGCATCAATTCCTTCGATATTGGCTGAAGTTCAACTTCTCTTCTTTTGAAACCAAGCTTCTGTATTGCATTTATACTGCTCCCAAACGTCTCCATGTCCTCCTCAACGAGCGCAGGAAGAAGATTCATCAGGATGATGTGTGAGATTTCTTCCACTTCACGTAATGGTATTGGGCAGTTTTGCTGAAATATGTTCACTTCCTTATTCATCGATGCCCCTTTTCGCTCCGGGACTGCTATCATTATATCCCAGCCGGGAAAATCTTTTTGTAATAGAACAGGTGCTGGTGGAAGCCTGCTGGCTGATGATGGGAGAAAACCCTTCTTTTCGCTGAACTTATGCCCCCCGTCAAGGATGAAGCCGCCGCTCCCGAAAGCAGCCACGCCTATGCCGCTCGTTCCTCCTCTTCCGACCTTTACCGCGATGTCATACGCGTTCAAGCCCAGGTCGTATAATTTGTTAACAGCCATACCTGCAGCGAGGGAAGCCTGTGTCCCCGAGCCAAGACCGACATGAGAAGGGTAATCCTCTTCTATATTGATGTGTATCCCCTGACCCTCTGGCAGGAGCAGCGCGGCTGCCTTCCTCATTCGTTCTATATGCTCGCTGCTTCCTGTTACCTCGATTCCGTCAGACATCTGCGCCCTGATACTTATAACAGGCTTATCGAGAGTAAGCCCTATGCTGCCGTCCACGCGTCCCCGGGAAGCGTTCATGTCGATAAGGGAAATATGCAGGCGGGACGGGGTGATTATTTTCAACATGTATCAGTGTACTATTTTCGTAATATCCATCTCAAGGATATCCTCTGCGCCCATGCTCTTTAGCTTCGGTATCAGGATATTGATCTCGCTCTTGCTTACGACAGTTCCGACAGCGTAGTAATCCGATTTGTAAAGCTTGGAAACGGTCGGATTTTTCATGGCAGGTAGGGCGCTGACAACGCCGTCGAGTTTCTCTTCAGGCACGTTCATCATGATATATACTTTCCCGCGCGCCTCAAGCACAGCCAGGAGAAGGATCTTTATCTCCTCTATCTCTTTCCTTTTTGCCGGGTCTTTCCAGCTTTTCTTATTTGCGATGAGCTTTGTGTTGGATTCAAGTATGGTATCGACTATCTTTAACCCGTTCTTCCTGAGGGTTGAGCCGGTCTCGGTCAGGTCAACGATAACATCCACGAGCTCAGGGACTTTAGCTTCAGTTGCGCCGTAAGAGTACCGTATATCCACTGGTATGCCGAGATCATCGAAAAACCTCTTCGTGAGCCTGGGATACTCGGTCGAGACCCTGCTTCCGGGTTTTATGTCCTTTGCGCTCTTGATGTTCTGGTTATCCGGCACTGCAACGACGATCTTAACTATGCCCTCACCCTGTTTGCTGTAGAACATATCCGCAACCTCGACCACATCTGCTCCGGATTCGATGACCCAGTCCCTTCCCGATATCCCCAGATCGAAGTACCCCTCCTCGATATATTTGGGGATCTCCTGCGGGCGCAGTATCTTTACTTTCTTTATCCTCGGGTCTTTGACAGTGGGGTTGTATTCACGGTCTGTTTTTCTTATTTCAAGGTCAGCCTGCCTGAACAAGAGGAGCGTCTGTTCCTCAAGGCTGCCTTTTGGTATGGCGATGTCAAGCATATTAATTCGGCTCTTACATGAATTTACTGATTAAAAGCTTTGCTGCCAGCAAGTCGGTTCATGATGTCGTATCTATACCGACCTGAAACGGGCATATATGTACGAGTATACGGTTGTGAGCATATAGACCGCAAGAGCCAGAGCCTGTGCCAGTAACACCCCGGCAGCATCTGCAGTAAGGTCCATCGCGCTGGCTGTCCTTCCAGCAACGAACATCTGGTGGAACTCGTCGCTTGCGCCGTACAGCACCCCCAGAAAAAAGGCAAGAACCAGAGCCATGCCCTGTGTTTTGCCTGTGCCTTTCAGCGTCAGGAAAAGCAGGATCCCGAACCCGAAATAGAGCAGGATGTGGAGCACCTTGTCGGGCTTTTTCAATAGAGGGTAAAACGGGGCAAATACCACAAGGTAATCGCTGTGCTGCATGGAGCGGATAAGATGCTCAACCAGCTTAAGCCCAACTCCCGGTACCTTGGGATCTGACAGGGAGGACAGGTAAAATATCATAAGAGCGTAAAGGACAGTGAGAAGGAGACATACTTTTGACGCTGGTCTCATTTCATTTCCCCCATTCAATTTATCCTTTCAACCTTTCTGAGTATGGTAAAAGCCCTGTCATCATAGATGATATCCCTGGTCATAACCTGCTCTTTTCCAGGTTCATTCAGGGCTTCGTCCAGGGCTTTAGCCCAGCATTCCTCTACCTTCCCGACACCCTGCGATACAAGGATATCTACAAAAGACGGCGTGGCGGCAAATATTGCTCTAGTGATTTCCACCGAAGTACATAGGTTCCTGCCATCCCCCTCATACTGGTTTATCTCATCCCTCCTCCCCTTTTCTTTCGCACCTGCCGCTCTTTTTTCAAACTCGTTTTTTGTATCTTTTATTGTCCTGTTCAGGTCTTCAGTCAGAATATCCTCTTTTTTTATCCTGCATGCTCTTGCAAGTGAGCCAAGAGCAGCCTCGTGTGCAGGTCCTGTGTAATAATCCCTGCTCTTCCATGAGACTGTTGCCGGCAGGTTGAGCCCAAGTTCCCGTGCTATATCGTCCGAGATCATGCCGTAGATAAGACTTCCACCTGTACCCTGGACAAATATGCGCGTCCCCATGCCTTCTGAAAAGATGATATTCCTTGCCACCGCGTTCGGGCTCATATCCCTGAATGCTTTTTCAAGCTCACCCAGGTCAAGCTCGTATGCCTCTGCACATACCCTGCATATACCCTGTGCAAACCCCTGATCGTACAGCAGCGCCACCTTGGCGCCGCATTTGCAGTGGTACCAGAAGGGCAGCGAATCCGCGGCGCATCCGGGTATATCCAGTTTATGCCTCTCTATTGAGCTATTGTAAATACTGTTGTACCGCTCGATACCTGAGATTATGCCCTTCCACTGCTCGATGAACACGCCCTTTTTTTGGATATCAGAATACCTGAAAAAGCACGCTTCAATTCCAATTCTATTGCATAGCTTTGATATAAAAAAGGCATTTATATCCGGGAAATTGCCCGCTCTTTTATAGCAGTCCTCAAGAAGTTCGATTACTTCAGATAACCTGAGCTTTACGTCCCCGGAGACTGGATACTTTTTGTAATGAGAGCAGATTTTCGCTATTGTTCGCTCCCATTCGTCTTTTGAGGGTCTGGCAAGGTAATCGAACCTCCTCCATATGTCCTTCTCTATGATCTTGAAGCCTATTTTCTCGTATCCAAGTTTGCCGAATTCAGGGAACCTGTTCTGGGTCAGGAGCTTTGCCGTGCACAGGTTATAATCAGGGAACCCGAAGAGAGCTACCGCCCGTTTTCCCCCGCCATCAACCCTTTTCTTTAAAACGTGGGTCAGGAACGCTTTTTTAAACAATCCCGCATGCGGAAGGAAATTCGGCTGGTGTCCCGATTCAATGACCACGGTCTCATTATCAAGGGGAGGGCTCTCAAACTCAACCCCGGCTTCCCTGCTGAACTCACCGGATGCTTCGATAATTGATTCTAAATTCGAGAGCTGGCTCTCGCTGAGTTCAGGCATGCCGCCTCGATCCGATTATTCTCATGAGCCTGTCCCTGTACTCAATAGCCCTGTCCCGTATCATCCTCTTCAATCCCCCTCTATCGATCATGAAGACCTGCACCTTCCATGCGAGCAGGGACAACAACACCAGCATGATGATCGCCAGCACTATGTTCAGGGGGGTTGTATCCATGCCCAGCCCCATATCAAGGAAAAGCACGGCAAGCATTACGCCTGCAATGCTGAGGGGGAACGAGAAAGCTAACCTCTCCTTACCAGTCATGTCCTCCTTTCGAGGATAGAAAGCCCATGTAAGCGTATAGCCGGGGATGAACAATATGAGAACCAAGCCTGCTACGGCTCTTACCCACTCCAGAACCATATAGCTAAGTTACTCTTCTGGCGATTAAATAGTTTCTGCTCATACAGGATAACTTCGAAATATTTATATAGTATTTGAGAATCCCATGGCTTGGTATGCTTGCTGATAAACTAGATATCCGGTGGTATTTCAAGCAGGCATCCAAAAATGAGTGAGGTAAATACAGTTTAAATACTGGGTGCTTGCAGGGTTTAAAAGATAAAAAAGGTGGCTGGTAAGATGAGTATGCGGAGTAAATGTCTCTTCATTATTTCAATACTGACAGTGATATGCGTATTGGTATCAAATGCATCTGCACTTATACAACAAAAAAATCTAAGCGAATTAACACAGGAAGCGGATACCATAGTATTAGGGAGGGTGATTAAGCAGGAATTCTACCTGGAAGAAGGCAGCAATTTCACCAATGTTACCATTTTAGAGAGAATGTATCTCAAAGGGGGAGATGATCGCGAGATAGTGATAAAAATCCCTGGAGGAAGAGCCGGAGATTTAGTCTCTAAAGTTGATGATGTTCCAAAATTTGAAAATGATGAAAAAGTCCTGCTTTTTTTAAAGAAAGATCATTACGGCAGTATCGTCGGACTGCGTCAGGGGAAATACACAATCGAAGACGGCAGAATAAAAGAGACCGGGATCTCACTGGATAGCTTTCTCATTCAAATCAAAGAAAATATAACGACTTCGGAAACTGTTAACAAGACGGCAACAGTAGAGAAGGGAAAATCAAGACCTGACATTAAGATTGCAACTGCAAAATTAAATCCCGGATCAATAATATTTAATTCAGATAACGATACCGGGGCTAAGCCGGAAGCTTCAAAAGAAGTCACAATAAGCAGTCCGACCTGGATAACGCTGAAATACGAGGGATTTGAAGGGGCGTTTCCTGGAAGTGAGTGGGGAATCTATGGAGACCCAACATGGGACGATACCAATTATATGGCATACAGCGGCTCGTGGAGCGGATGGTCAGCGAGAGGGGGTACTAATGGACTTGATCCCGCGGTAAGCAACTATGCGGACAATATGAATGCCTGGATGATATACGGTCCGATTGATCTCAGTGATGCTTCGGATGCCGCGGTGACGTTCTCTCACTGGACGAGAACAGAACAGAATTACGATTGGTTCAGTTATGCGGCATCTATAGACGGCAGTTATTTTTATGGATATGATCTCACAGGTGATCTGAGTCCGTGGTGGGACCCATGGCCCTGGAATGATGTGACCTTTGACCTGAAAAGTGTCCCCACTCTGGAAGATTTGAGAGGAAAGCCCAATGTATGGATTGCTTTTTCATTCTGGTCTGATCCCTCCTATAACGATAAAGGCACTTTTCTCGATGAAATATATATAAAAAAGTTCGCAGAACCAATCGTAAAACTTAACGGTGTGATCCAAGATGAATATGGGTCTCCATTACCTGGAGCCGTTGTTAAATTCACGGACTGCGCAGATAACGACGTAACATCGACTACAACGCCTGCAAATGGCTCGTTTACTCTGACTGCACCAGTAGGTAGTTATAAACTGAAGGTGGTATATAACTCAATAACTTATACCATCCCGTTAAATGGAATCGAGTGTTATTCCTACTCGTACGGAAGCTATACCTTAACAAGCCCTATACAGATCCCAACAAAGGTACATCTCACAGGCACTGTTCAGGACGAATACGGTGCAGCAGTAGCAAATGCAAAAGTCAAATTTGTAGATTCGTCAGGAATCGAGAGAGGATTGGTCTATACAGGTCTGGATGGTTCTTTTGCTCTGGTCGCACCTCCAGGTACCTATAAATTGCAGATAGATTATAATTCAATAACTTACACCATTTATATAAATGGTAATGAATACAATTATTACCAACCGGGATACCTAAGCTTAAGCAGTCCGATTCAGATTGCAATAAAGACTACACTCATTGGTTTTATACAAAACGAGGATGGTGCTCCATTAAGAGGAGCTATTGTCAGATTCACGACCTGTTCTGACAGCGAGGTTGTATCCACAGTAACAGACGTAGACGGTTCTTTTAGTTTAAGAGCGCAAGCGGGCTCCTATAAACTGAAGGTAATATATAATTCAGCAACCTACACTATCATTATAAATGATCTGGAATGCTATTCTTACTCGCCTGGAATCTATAGTTTAAGCTCTCCGATTAAGATTCCGATAAAGACTACACTAACTGGTTCTGTTCAGGATGAGTACGGGCTGCCATTATCTGGCGTCACAGTTAAGTTCACGACCTGTTCTGACAGCGATGTGACATCGGTGATTACGGGCGCCGATGGTTCTTTTACCTTAACTGCACCGTCCGGCTCGTATAAGTTGGTTCTGGTTTATAATTCTGCAACTTACATTATTATAATAAACGACCAGGAGTGCTACCCTTATTCTGTTGGAAGCTACAGCCTGAGCGGCCCGATCAGACTTCCGGTTCAGGGGAAACAGGGAACAATTTATGTAGATGTGGATAATACCAACAATTACTATAATCCCATGCCTTGGGCAAAGGTATATTTGGATAACGTGTATCAGGGCACTACTGATGCAGATGGGAAGAAAACCCTTACGGCTCTCTATGGAAACAGGGAAGTGAAGGTTGAGAATCCGTCCGGGGTTTACTGCGGGACCCAGAGTATCTACGTGGATGGGGCGAAGTATGTGTATTTTGATTGTTCAGACGCGACGCAGAAAGGCGACGTATTAATCAATCTAAAAGTGATATCATCGGACACGCCTACAGGCTGGGATTATGTGAACTTGAATGACAGACCGATAGCGAAAACGTATGTTTATCTGGATAATCAGTACCTAGGCTTGACAGATCTGGCAGGTCAATTCTACCTGAATGATGTTGGCTACGGGACCCACAATCTGGATTTTTATTTTAATATTATTGATCCTGTATATGGAGAACAGACAAAATGGGGAAGACTGGCATTAGATGTAAGTGCATCTAATAAGGTCTTAAATATTGGCGTTTATGATTACCAGCTCAGCGGTTCAGGCGCTGCCGGCTTAAAGAGCAATGACGGCGTAAGCCTCCAGATCACCAATTATACGGGGAGTTTTACGCCAGAGGTTGTCCCGGTGGTTGCTATACTGGTTGTAATCAATGCGGTCGGTACTGCATGGGATGCTTATAATGTTTATGACTGCAGTCGAAATTACGCCATGCCGGATGATATTAATAGATGGGAGTGCTGGGATGAAGTCGGCTGGCTGGGTGTAAATTTCGTTCCAACAGGTCGTATCTCCTCCTGGACAGGTAAACTCACTGTGATGCTAGGCAAAGAGGTTAAGGAGATCACGAAGATCGGCGAAATTGTAAAAACAGTGGAAAAGATTGGCACCAACGAATTCAGAGTGGTGAACCAATACGGTGGGGAGACGATTGAATATACTGTGAGATACACCGATGATGGTTCTGAGGTTATACAAATAACCAAGAATGCTGTGGCTGTTCTTGTTAGAAATTCGAACGATGCTGCAAATGCTGTTAAATTAGTAGAGAAGGGAAGCGACTCCATTCAAGTAGGTGAAAGAGTTATTAAGAAAGGGACGATATCAGGCACTCGTGAGAATATTCAGGGGGAATTAGGTGAGATTATGACAGATGAGTATGTCACACAAATTACCAGAAGTGCCGATAAAGGAATTGATATTATTGTAAAATCAGGTCAAGGTACTTTAAAGGAGACTGACAATTATATATTTAAATTTACAAAAGACGGTAAAAATATTAAAATCTTCAGTAAATCTGGAGAAGAGCTAGGGGAGATAGATAGATTACTTGAAATTAATGGTAAACCTGTGATCATAGAGACAAAAATTAGAAGATATAACAGCATGATGGAGGATATTTCAATTAGTAAAATAGATCATAAAATCGAGTACATTACGGAGTTATATGGCGGTACAAAGCCTGAAATAGTACTTCAGGTTCCTAAGGGAGAAGCTCTTCTTGGTCAAGTAGAGATGCAAAATATAGTTTTCAATCATGGTGGAGAAGTAATAGAATTTGCAGATGATATTGAGCGTTTCCAGTATATTGCCGGAAAATTACTATAAATTTTTCAAAAGGAGTCTAAAAATGCGTTCAAATCTAAAGCTTCGAGTTAAAATCGATAAAAAAAGCGAGGCAACTGAAGCATCTATGAGATTTATAAATTGCTTTGATAAACCTGCATTTTTTAGAGCAAGCATTTATGACTATCATCACAAACGTCTTGAGGAATTTGTAACTAAAAAAATTCAACGAGAGATTCAACCTCTTTCTTCACAAGATATTAAAAAAATTATGGAAAAATATACAAATTGGGAATATATAATATTTGGGGGTCTTTTTTTTGATGGGTTTGTTTCTGGAGATTTGGAAATTTATAACAAAGAATACTCTGAATTTTTATGGATGACAACAACATCAAGTGGGTATGATACACTTATTAATAATCCAGTAGCGCAGAAAAGACTCTTTTTAACGCTTGAGAAGATTGTGAAAATGCTCGATCCCGGGGTTATTGTACTTAATACTTCTATTGATGCCATCTCTGGATGGTTTGAGTACCACAGAGATCCGTATGTGTTCTGTACGGATAACATACTTGAGAATGAGTACATAGACGAGATAAAACAAATCCTTCAGAGAGATGAATTAATTGAGCTGATAGAGAAGTACTCAGATGGCATCATCAGAGGGAACGAGGGAATTGGTGTAATTAGAGCTCCAGGTGGACGAGCCGAATCGGGATCTTACGGCTCCTATATTTACCCCCGATATTTCATAAGGAAGGAAATAAGGGCTAGAGGGCTCAAACTAAAACCGGGTATAACAGAGAGAACGATTACAGAAGCACTCAGAACAAGACCTGATATAATGAGAAAATTGGGTATTATAGACGATGCAATTTATAAAAGAGTTGAAGAAGCAGGAGAGCTTACAGAAAAAGCCGTATTGGAGATACTGCCTGAGGATATGTTAAAAAATCTTGGGTTTAAAAATAACGATTAAAAAAGGAGGATTGGTATAAGTGAAAAAAATAACAGCAGTCATATTTGCCCTGGCATTGCTCCCGGGCATACAACTTGCAAGTGGAATCGGAGCACAGGTCATAAATGATTCTGATGCAACCCCAACAGTTAATGAAACTCTTACTCAGAAAACTGTTATCACCGGAATAAACATCTCTTCGCCCCAGGTAACTGCATACGTACAGCAGAAGAGCACGATCTCAATTTCTGGCGCGAACATAACAACAGCAGGAAACCAGGTGATTGTGAACGGAAATACATCCATTGTAAGAAGCCAGACGGGCATGAATGGAAATATCTCCATAGCGAAGAAAGATGATAATCAAAAAGCGCCAACGATAAATCCATCGGGAGTTTTTATAGCACATACTGAAGAATCCCCTCAAACTAATAAATCTCCTAAAACTGACAAATCTCCTAAAATTAGCAAGTCTCCTGGAATCAATAAATCTCCTACAACTGAAGCTATCAAAGAAAACGAAGAAAAGGCAGTTCCCGGCATAACAGAAATAGAACCGCAAAATATCAAAGAAACGGATATAAATCTTGTTCTGATATCAGATTCAACCGGCGTATTTGTGAGGGCAGAAGACACGAAGAATGAAATCGCTTTACCCGATTCAATAGCCGAAGAAGTAAAAAACAGCTCCAGAAAAAATGTTGAACTGAAGTTCGTTGAACAGCAGCCGGTCCTGAATATAAACGTAACAAAAGAGGGCAGGATCCTCGGCATATTTCCTGCCTCCATGGATGTTGAGATACAGGTTGATGCAGGCAGCAAGGAGATAAAATCAGTTAAGAAGCCGTGGTGGAATGCCCTGTTTGTTCAGTGAGAAGTGATAGATATGAATGAGAGTGGAAGCATAGCAAAAACACATGTACTCATTGTTGGTCTTTTGATAGCCTCAGCGGCTGCCGTATTTCTATTCAATGCAGGAGCATCCGAAAACGCCTCTGCTGCGGAGGAGCAGCAGGTAACAGCCGTTTCAAATCCGAAAATCCACAAAGAACTTCAGACGCAGATTCAAAAGGCACCAAAAGAAAGAATTTCCATTCTCATTCAACTTGAAAAAGAAGACGATATCGATACCCTAGCTGATTTTATCAAAACAAAGGAAGGGGATGTGATAGGCAAATTCAAAATAGGAAAGGTTATAGCCGTGAACATTTCGGCAGATAAAATTGAAGGCATAGCAAACCATTATGCTGTAAAGAAAATATGGAAAAACAGAAAATACCATGCACTTCTGGATAAAAGCGTTCCGCAGATCAACGCACCCGTCATGTGGAACAAAGGATACAACGGCTCCGGCATAAGGATCGCCATCCTGGATACAGGCATCAATACAACCCATCCCATGCTCCAGGGAAAGGTCGTTCTTCAAAAGGCATTCACAGGAGAAAACCATACCAGCGATGTAAACGGGCACGGAACGCACGTTGCAGGCATCTCAGCAGGCAAAAAGGTCAGCAACCAGAGCTATAATGGTACAGCGCCAGGTGCATTATTAATCAACGCAAAAGTACTGGATGACTCCGGAACCGGGGATGATATCAGTGTAATAGGTGGGATTAACTGGGCTGTCAATCCTGACGGCAACTCAAGCACGCACGACGGCGCTGATATAATCAGCATGAGTCTGGGCGGTCCCTACTCGGATCTTAACTCTCCGATACTGTCGGCAATAAAAGACGCGGTAAATACGGGGGTTGTGGTCGTGGTTGCATCAGGCAACTGCGGCAAAGGTGCCCCAAGTATCTCATGTAACGGATACATAGGGGTTGAAACACCGGGTATTTCTCCTGATGCAATTACAGTTGGCGCTGTAGATGATTATAACAACTGGGCAGGTTTTTCCAGCGGCGGCTACGTGAACGGATCAGTTAAACCCGATGTAGTCGCGCCCGGCGTGTATATAAATTCCTCCATACCCGGAGGCTATGCGTCCTTGAGCGGTACCAGCATGGCAGCTCCCCATGTCGCAGGTGCGGTTGCACTGCTGCTTCAGGCAAACCGTAACCTAACTTCAGAACAGGTAAAGTACATACTTGAATATACGAGCATCCATTTAGGTGACCCTGGAAAAGACATACAATATGGATCTGGCTTAATAAATGCCAGTAAATTCGTCCCCTCAAATGTTGATAAACTCCTCAAGTACAGATTAACATTCCCCGATGCTGTATACCGGGGAGAAACTTTTAATATAACTGTCAATGCAACCTCTGGAAATGTTACCAGGATAAATGCAACAATCATCGACCCGAATAAGAACGCATCTCAGGTAAACTTCACGAACATAACCGCCCGTATATGGAACGCCAGCTTTAAGAACACATCAGAGCTGGGAGAGTACGCGCTGGACGTTCTGATTCTTGATACAAAAGGAAATTCAACCAGGTTCAATGAAAAATTTGAAGTTATCGGGCATAGTTTTCCCTTAACAAACGGTACTATTAATGAAATTATAATCCCTGAAAGAATCCCGTTTAATGAAACACTGCCAGTAGTGGTTGTTTTTGAAAATACTGGCGGCTCACCTTTAGATGTGTTAATTGAGGCACAGATAATAGATGGTAATAATAAACTGATTGGCTCGGAAGAAAGTAATAGAACTGTGGTGAATCCCAGATCGATAAAATATTTCAACTTAAGCTGGATCGCAAATGCACCCCTGGGGGTAAAAAAATTGAAGGCAATTGCAAGCTACGAAGGAGAAGCGTACATAAAAGAAAAGAATTTCACGATCATCGACAACTCAACACCTGTTATCTCCAGTGTAAATTATAACAGCATCTTTTCCAGGAATAATCCGGTCTTAATTAAAACCGAAGTAAATGATATGAGCAGTTTAACCGGCAATATTACGATAAAAAACCCTTCAGGGAGCAGTAAGATTGCACCTTTAAAAACACTCTCAACAATAAATTATGTGCATACACTCGCAGGCACTTATACTGATACAAATAGTACGGGCAAGTACACCTTTAATCTAACCGTATGCGATTCAGCAGGCTTCTGCAAGCAATCCAATCAATATACTTTTAATATTACTGATTGTTCTAATCCTCAGGTGCTGGTCGTTTCAGAACATAACAAAAGCAATCCTGACCGCTACGTTAAAGCATTAAATAACAGCTATTGCGTAAGTATCTGGAATAAACCTGAAAGCGACATACCGGAGTTATCTTATTTACAGAGGTTTGGCGCGGTATTCTGGAGTACTGGAAATTACTGGGCAGATAACGTTGATGATAACAGCTCCAAACTTTTGGTAAACTATACACTTGCAGGAGGAAAGCTGGTACTGGAAGGACCTGATATAGCTTTTGAGCATGGTTACGACGAGCTTATGAGAAACGTAACGCACAGCGAATATGAGGAAGATATGTTCCTTCTGGGCAACACGAGCAACGTCTCTATAATCGTGACCCGCAGCAATCCGATTTTCAAGGGCATGCCAGGCAATATTTCATACAATGCATCACTCTCCCCATACCCTGATTCTCTGGTGCCGACAAACGACGGCGTTGAGCTGGCAAGATGGAGTGAGAACGGCTCAGCGGTTGTTGCGTTTAATGCCCAGAATCCCGGCGCCAGAACAATGCTCATACCCTTTATGATGGATGCACTGGGCTCTTTCCAGAATACTTTTATAAAAAACATCGCCGACTGGGTAACAACCAGTGAAAATAATGCAGACCTGGTAGTGGACAGGATAACTTATAATTACCTCATTAAAGGGAATAATTCTATAAATATAAGTATAGAAAATAGGGGCTCCCTGAGCGCGACGAATGCACGGGTCGATATTTTTTTGGATAATGTTTCGAAGAAAACGTTATATGCAACTGTTCCTGCCGGAGGTAAAACTAATTTAACATCTACTCTGGCTTTTGATGCTGGTTTACATGGGCTTAAAGTGGAACTCAACAGCAATTTCAACGTTACTGAAAGGAATTATCTGAATAATTTGAGAATGGAAAATGTGAGCGTTGCAACGATAGAGGCGGATCTGATTCCTAAATCGCTGTCCTTTGACATCAGAAATACGACAGTGAATATATCAGCCCGGGTTCAAAACATAGGCGGAAGTTACGCCGGGAATACTATTGTTGAGTTCTGGGTTGATAGTAATTTAACTGTTACAAATATTAGTGTAGGATATAATCAAACGGCTAACGCTTCTGTGAACTGGTCGAAGAGAAATGGAGCGTTCGATGTGCTTGTTAAAGTAAATCCAAGCCGTGCAATTCTTGAATCGAATTATTCCAATAACAACATTAGCGAAAGGCTGTATGTATGCAATAAATCGAATGTTTTGATTGTAGATGATAACGATGCCAGTGATTATTCAACCGATTATCCGGGCAGCGCTGATGATTTTGACGATATTTTGAAAAACAACGGTTATTGCACCGATATCTGGAGCGAAGCTGAAAAGGGTATACCGAGTATAGGATATTTGAATTCGTTTGATACTATTGTGTGGAGTGCGGGAGATTACTGGAATACTGTAATTAATGAGAGCGATGCAGCACTGCTGCAACAGTATAAAGGAAAAATCATATTCGAAGGGAGTGATATTGGTTTTGACCACACAAACGACACTTTTATGCAAAATTATCTGCACTCACAACTGGAGAGGGATCTTATATTATCTAATCAAACTGGAATGGTTCTGAAAAATCATGAGATATTTAAGAATATTTCGAGCATAAGTATTAACAGTTCTTTATGCCCGTATCCTGATTCACTGATGCCCACGAACGGTACGAGCATAGCTAATTGGAGTAATGCGAATTCGTCAATTATTGTTTATAATGATTCAGTATCGAGGGTCGTCTATTATGCATTTTCTATCGATGGCATTACCGATGCACAGACAAAGGAGATATTGGTATTGAATTCTATGGAATGGGTTGCAGGTTTAAACGATATAAAACCGCCTGCCAGTGTAACCAATTTAAAGAATACAACATATACATCTACCTATATTAACTGGACATGGACTGACCCTGCAGATCCGGACCTATCGTATGTTAAGGTGTATCTTGACGGCATATTCAAGACCAATGTCACAAAAGGAGTGAAATATTACTTGGCATCAAACTTAATCCAGAATACCTCTCATACCATAGCTACCAGAACAGTAGATACATCTGGAAACATGAACTCGACATGGGTAAATCATACTGCCAGAACCGCCGTTGATGTTACTCCTCCTGCAAGCGTAACTAATTTAAAGAATATAACCTATAATGCGAACAGCATCAACTGGACGTGGAACGACCCTGCCGATTCAGACCTGAGCGGAATCAGGATATATCTCAACGGCGTGTTCAAGATAAATGTCTCCAAGGGTGTAAAGTACTACCTTGCTTCAAATCTAAATCAGAACACCACATATACAATTGCTACAAGAACCGTAGACCTCTCAGGGAATATCAATTCAACTTGGGTGAACCATACTGCTAAAACGGCTATTGATATAACCCCGCCAGCGAGCGTGACCAATCTACGAAATATAACATACAATGCGAACAGCATCAACTGGACGTGGAATGACCCTACTAATTCAGACCTGAGCAAAGTGAGAGTCTACGTGGATGGCATCTTCAAATCAAATGTCTCCAAGGGTGTGAAGTACTATCTTGCCTCAGGCTTCGGTCAGAACACAACGCACACCATATCTACGAGAACTGTAGATCTCTCGAACAATACAAACCAGTCCTGGATCAATCATACTGCCAGAACTGCCGTTGATGTGACCCCTCCTGCAAGTATTACTAACCTGAAGAATATAACATACAATGCTAACAGCATCAACTGGACATGGACTGACCCTGCAAATTCTGATCTAAGCAGTGTCAGGGTTTACCTGGATGGAGTATTCAAAACGAATGTTACCAAAGGCACAAAATACTATCTGGCAACAGGCCTGGGTCAGAATACGACACATACCATATCAACGCGCACGATAGACCTCTCAGGCAATACAAACCAGTCCTGGATCAATCATACTGCCAGAACTGCCGTTGATGTGACCCCTCCTGCAAGCGTGACCAATTTAAAGAATATAACCTATAATGCGAATAGCATCAACTGGACATGGACTGATCCTACAGACTCGGATTTATCTTACGTTAAGGTATATATTGACGGCGTATTCAAGACCAATGTCACAAAAGGCATAAAATATTACCTGGCATCAGGCTTAGCTCAAAATACTACTCATACGATCGCCACTAGAACTGTAGACCTCTCAGGGAATATCAACTCAACCTGGGTGAACCATACTGCCAGAACTGCTGTTGATATAACCCCGCCGGCGAGCGTGACCAATCTACGAAATATAACATACATTGCGAACAGCATCAACTGGACATGGACTGATCCCATCGGTTCAGACCTGAGCAGTGTCAGGGTTTACCTGGATGGAGTATTCAAAACGAATGTTACCAAAGGCACAAAATACTACCTCGCGACAGGTCTGGGTCAGAATACGACACACACCATATCCACACGCACGGTAGACCTCTCAGACAATACGAACCAGTCCTGGATAAACCACACTGCTAGAACCGCAGTTGATATTACTCCTCCTGCTAGTGTAAATAATCTTCAAAACAATAGTTATGCTTCAACCTATATTAACTGGACATGGACTGATCCTGCTGATTCGGATTTATCGTACGTTATGATATATTTTGACGGCGTATTCAAGACCAATGTCACAAAAGGAATGAAATATTATCTGGCATCAAACTTAACCCAGAATGCCTCTCATACCATAGCCACCAGAACAGCAGATACATCTGAAAATATGAACTCAACCTGGGTGAACCATACTGCAATGACCGCACCTTGATACTATGCGCTTATAAGCCACAAATTAACCTTATTGAGTTAGGAGACGCAGATAAACAGGTATACGGCTATAAATCTGTGTTAACCTGTGTTTTAATTGTATGTAGTTACGCTGACATAACTACACGAACTTCGGTCTCGCAGACAACCTCACAGCCAGCGGCAGCCCTTTGAAAGGATAATCCGATATCTCTTCCGATATCCTCTCATCTAGCTCCTGCACCGTCATCTTCACATTGGCAGGCTTGTTAGGCTGCGATTCGCTCCTCACCGTAACCGTAATCGTACCGCTCTCTACCTCTTCATCGCCCACGACAGCGACGTACGGGACCCATTCCTTCCCTGCATCGCGTATCTTCTTGCTCACGGTCTCCTCGCGGTCGTCGATGTCCACCCTTGCATTTAACCCGCCCGCCACTTTTTCCGCGTACTCCATGTGCTTATCCGCAACAGGGATCACGCGTACCTGGGTGGGGGAGAGCCACACAGGGAACATGGGAATAATGCCCTTTTCCGAGTTCATGTGCGCTTTCTCAAGGAGCCCGTACATGCACCTTTCGATGGCTCCGCTCGGCGAGCAGTGGAGGATGAATGGCAGCTTCTCCTTCCCGTCCGAGTCGATATACTTTATATCGTATCTCTCGGCGTTCTCAACATCGATCTGCACTGTGGACAGGGCGCTTGCTTTGTCCATCGCGTCGATATAATTGAACTCGAACTTGAGGACAAAGTAGAAGAACCTCTGGTCCCACATCTCTATCAGCACAGGTTTGTTCACGGTCCGGACAAGCCCTACGATGAAATCCCTGTTAGCCTCGTAAAAATCCCTTGTAAATCGTATGGCTACCTCGTAATCGCTCAAATCAATCCCTACATTTGCGAGTACGTTTATGCACATGTTGTACTGGTCGTTGAACTGGCGCATTGCATCGTCCATATCACGGCAGAGCGTATGCATGTCCGGCATGGTAAATGCGCGGAGGCGCCGCAGACCCACAAGCTCGCCGCTCTGTTCTTTCCTGAAGCTGTAGCGGGTAAGCTCGACCATGCGCAGCGGGAGGTTCCTGTATGAGATGGTCATGTCATGGTTCATGAGAAACTGACCGAAGCATGCTGCAAAGCGCAGGAAGAGCTGCTTCTTATCAGCCTCTATCGAGTACTGCCGCGCAGGGAAGCGGTCAAGGTACTTTTTCAGCGTGGGGTGGTTCATGTCGTACATGATCGGCGTCTCAACTTCCATGGCACCCTTTTTCGCCGATTCGCACAGCACGTAGTTCTCAAGCAGGCTTTTCATCAGCCTTCCCTTGGGATAGAAGCGTAAATTGCCGGGGTCTGAGCCTGGCTCGTAATCAGCCAGTTCAAGACGTCTCATAAGCTCAACATGCGGCGGTATCTTATCTACAGCTCTGCTCTTGTGTATCTCGTAGTTCACGAATTTTTTGAGGTTCTCATGCCCCGCGAAATCAAATTCCTCGGGTTTTTGCAGCTCCCCTTCCGTAGTCAATACGTACCAGTACGAGGTCGCTTTTGCCTCGGATTTCAAGGCTTCCGAGACGACTTCCTCCTTTTCCTTCACAACTGTAACGCATTTCTCCTCCCCTCTCCGTATCGTCCGGGACAGCTCGGATAGGGGATGCCCCTTGCATTTTATCGTGAAGGACTTGTACCAGCCAAAGGGCGCGCGCTTCACCTCAAATGAGGCTTCCCTGAGCAGTTCCTCAAGTTTTTTCAGTACCTCAACCGCGGCTTTCGGCGACGCCAGGCTTGAGCTCAGGTGCGCGTACGGGTACAGCATGACGCGGTTCGTCTTGACCGCCTCGGTTACCTTCCTTATCTCTTCCGCGGTCTGTTTTGCCGCATAGTCGATGTTATCCTCATCGTATTTTTCCACAGCCAGGAAAACGGTAAGAGCCTCCTCCATGCGCCCCTTTTTGAGGCTGTCCTCTATCTTTTCAGCTACTGGCGTGCTTCTCTTTGTTTCGTATTCTATATAATCGGAATGAATGAGCAGTATTTGCATGGTATCACTTTACTGCTCCTACACAGCAATCATGCTTAAAGTTTTGTCGGTTTTAAGGGGATACGAGGTGAGCTGAGCAAGGAAGCAGCTTTTACACGTTAAAATATGTTTTTAAGAATATATTTTACGGATGTTTCAATATATTTTAAGCTATACAACGATTAAAATATTATCAAAAAAACGTGATTATCTGGCTCTAAAATTTGAGGTTACCTGGAGGGAATCCCATAATCGAACCCAGCTACGCAATCGTTTTTTGTATTTTTGAATCATCATCATTAGCATCATAGCTCATGGATAAATTTATATAGTATGCTGTGTTAGATAAGTCTGACAAATGTCAGACAACTGGCGTACTAAAGGCATACAGGTGTATGTCTACTGCCGAGGGAGATACCAAGAATGCAAAGAGTAACACTGAGGCTCCCGGAACAGCAATTAAAAATGATCGACATGTTAGTGGAATATGGTGAATTTCCGTCCGCATCCGAGGCAATCAGGACGGCTATTAGGGACTTAATCGATCAGAGAAGCGAAAAATTGGTCGGCAGGATAAAGCTATTCGAAAAAACGCAAGAGCAATCTAAGAATGCAGATAGTTTCCTGCGTTTGAAAGACGAACAATAAACATGAATTAGGAGGGGATGAATAATGGAATCATTTGTGCAGGATGCACTTAAAATGGCTGAAAAGGAACAGCAGTTGAAGAGAGCTGCAAGCGGCGCGGCTGACGATGTCGAGGATTTCGGGACGCCGAAGATCGTGGTCGTAGGGTGCGGCGGCGGTGGTAACAACACGGTGAACCGACTTTACAACATCGGCGTGGCTGGCGCAGATACGATCGCTATAAACACTGATAAGATCCACCTTGATATCACCCAGGCTGATAAGAAGATCCTTATCGGCAAATCAATAACAAGAGGACTCGGCGCAGGCGGGTTCCCTGAGATCGGGAAGAGAGCGGCTGAGCTTGCAAGAGGAACGCTTGAAGAGGTTCTCAAGAACGCTAACCTTGTGTTCGTGACCGCAGGTATGGGCGGCGGAACAGGCACAGGCGTGGCTCCTGTGGTAGCACAGATAGCCAAGGACCAGGGCGCGATCGTCATAGGGATGGTCACAAGCCCGTTCAGGGTCGAGAGAGCGAGAATGGTCAAAGCAGAGGAAGGTCTTGACGACCTCCGGAACTCGGCAGATACGGTTATTGTACTTGACAACAACCGCCTCCTTGATTATGTGCCCAATCTCCCGATCGACCAGGCGTTCTCTGTGATGGACCAGTTGATATCCGAGACCGTGAAAGGCATCTCCGAGACAATAACCCAGCCGTCGCTGATAAACCTTGACTACGCAGATGTCAGGGCTATCATGAAGGGCGGAGGGCTTGCGGTAATGCTTGTCGGAGAAGCGAAGGGACAGGACAAAGCAAAGGAAGTCGTGAGGGCGGCGCTGAACCACCCGCTGCTGGACGTTGATACGAACGGCGCGACCGGATGCCTGCTGCACATCACAGGCGGACCTGATATGTCCCTGCACGAGGCAGAGCAGATCGCATCCTCCCTGACGTACGAGCTTGACTCCCATGCGAACGTTATCTGGGGCGCAAGAGTGCGCAAGGACTACGAGAGCAAGGTGCGCTGCATGGCTATAATGACAGGCATCAAATCAGCCCAGATAATGGGTCCGAACAGTGGCAGGGAGACTTCGCGTGCCAGTTCCCCGGTCCACAGCGAGAAACCGCGCGTCGCGGCTGTAAGAGGTGTCACCGGCGGCTCGATAATCGACCAGATAGTATAGCCGGATCAAATATCCGGGAACATCACGCTACTCTCATGATCACGGGCGCTCCCTGTGGTCATGGAGTATCCTGTAACCACATAAACAAGCAGAAGAAGAATCCGGCATGAGGGTACGCCGGATTCTTTTTTCTAAGTAATCCGATGGGGTAAAAGCGCTGCCCTCAGGCGCGGCGCTGGCTTTATTGATTTCTAGGGCTTTAATGGCTGATCATTGTTTTAACAAGTTCTTTATCATCGATATTAGATTTTACAACAATGATATAATTACCAGGCAAAGAACCCGGTTTCGTTTGTATAAATTCACTATATACGAAATCATTATTTTCAAAAGCAAAGCTATCGATCAACTCAAGTCTCTCAGTATTATTAACACTAACATCAAAACTTGATTTATTGAACCCTTTAGAAATAATTAATGTTCTATATTCCTCAAAAGCGTGTTGAGCTTTTTGTTCCTCTGGATAATAGAACGATGCTATGTATATTCTTTCCTTATATTTACGAGAATATTTTTCATTATATCCATGAGGTTCATAAAATGACCAATCATAATTTTCCGAAGGTGACAACTAATTTACCATCAAGCGAGTATCCCCTAAAGATGAAAGCGTACATCGGAATCTGTTTCCCCTTAACAACACATCATAAATATGCGGGGTACATAATTAAGGGTTATGATTGTTACGGCAATAAAAACAAGAAAGCTAACATATAATATCTTTCTATCGCCAGAATAGAGTCTCATGGAAATAAGATACCATGCAATCATAAGAACCACAAAGGTTATAATTAAAGTAATTGTAATGAGTGAACCCACTGGCATTCTGAGATGTAAATATACATCTACTATATTTATACCTAGAAATGTTATTACAGAAAGTAACACGGAAGAAAATCCCAAAATTACAGATACGATAAGAAGCGCAATTTTATTGAGTACAATTTTATTAAATTTCATTTAATCCCTTCTTCTTTATGCAAACATATTAATTTTCAAGTACAAAATAATTACTTATGCTAAAAAAATAGTGCAGTTATTGTGGAACTGCACTGGTAAAAGCAACTCCGAATAGATTATCCATATCAATTATGCTCATATTTGGATACCATGTGTTATGGATAGCCGCCAAATACTGTGGCGGGGATGTTGATTCATAGTATCCAACGCCTGTTACACTGTGATCGCTATAGTTTCCAGTGTAATCTATCCATATGCTTATTACCATAGGTCTTTGATTGTCGATTTCCGAGGTATATACCGGCCATCCGGCAGCTTTTGTAATGGAAAAAGAAGAATTGAATGTGTATCCATGGTTCGCTGTTACTGTCGTGATACCGTCACCTATCTTCCAAGGCCAAGTTGACCCATTCATGTCAGTCCCCATAGCATCGGCGAGTTCATCAATTAATGCATGTTCTGTTGGCAATGAAGTATATCCTCTGGTATCATGCCAGTATCCAAGCACCATTCCTGCCGCAGTAGGTGAGCATCCTCTATGCCAGATATAGTATGGGACACCAGAAACAAAGCCACCAGATGAAGCTATTTGCACATCTTTCAGCGTGTTGCCTTCTATTTTTTGGTTTACAAAATTCCATTGTTCAGATATTGCTTTTTCGTTTTCTGGACTTGGCAAGGAAACATTATCTCCTGAAATAACTTCATCTGTCCTTAAGTCAACTATTATTTCCTTGCCATTGGAGTTATACTCAATGCCGAAATCGAAATTACGTAAGAATATGTATTTATATTCCTGGCTGTTATCGTTGTATCGTATGGATAATTCTTTAGCTTTGACCAACAAATCTGTTCTCTTATGCGGGGGCAAACCATCGAATGCCTCAACAAACGGCGTATATTTTTCTGCAGCTCCGATTACTACAACACCATAATTTTTTTCTTCTGTTGTGCCCGGATAACCTTTATCGATCGTTGTTAGTTCTTTTTTTTCACCGTAAAAACGTAGACTGCCGGATTGTTATCTAATCCATAATACAGATTTGAATCAATGATGTCAGTATTGTTTTCTCCCCATATATTATCACTGTATTGACGTGCCAGTTTTTCAGTAGTATTTAAGTTCGTATTTGCACTCACCGCTGGCATAAGCGCCAAGCTCACCAGCAGTATCGCTGCAAGCATCGCGCCTAATTGCATTCCTTTACTTTTACTCATATTTTTCCTCCTAAATTTCTTTTTGATTCTTTGCTGCCCTCAGGCGCGGCACTGGCTTTAAATATGTTCAAAGCTAACCTTACCATGCCTTCGGGCAGCGCTGGGGCTCGGTGCTGTCTTGTTGAAACGACCGGGTCCCACGTTTTTGAGATTGTAAAATTCCAAGTAATCAGGCTTTTTAAACCACCTTATCCTCAGACTTTACAAACCCAATTTTTAAATGGAGTAGGGTGTATATATTTTAAACGGTTTATTAAACTACGATAAAGTTAAAATATTCCAACGGCGTTAAAATCTTTAAAAATTTTGAAATGTTCAGTGCATTCGCGCCTGCAGCCGTGAGACAAAGAACTGATTTAACATTCAATGCATAAGAATAATCTATATGCAGATTTACTTTAGTACATGGATTTCTCCGATATCCTGAGAAAATTAAAAAATAACGAGATAAGCCTTGAGGATGCTGAAAAGAGGCTCCGGGTAAATAATTTTGAAGTACTATCGAACATAGCTAAAGTAGATATCCACAGGACAAAACGAACAGGCATCCCCGAAGCCATCATAGCGGATTGCAAGACATGCGAAGAAGTAGTGTCCATAGCGCGGATACATCTGGAGAACGGGGGAAGGGTTATCGTGACCCGCGCAGGTGAAGAAAATTATCGCGCGCTTGAGGCGCTGGCAGAGGAGAAGGGATTGGAATTCAGGGGCTCAAAACGCGCAAGAATCGTTGTAATAGGCGACCATGCTAAAAACACCGGGGGACGCGTCGGCGTGATCTCAGCCGGCACTGCTGACATTCCTGTTGCGGAGGAGGCAAAGATAATCGCAGAGGAGATGGGCTGCACAGTTACCACCATATTCGATGTCGGCGTGGCAGGGATACACAGGCTGTTCCCTGAACTCACAAAGCTCGTCGAGGCAGGCGTGGACGCCATTGTTGTCGCAGCAGGACGGGAGGGCACGCTGCCCGCAATCGTGTCCGGGCTTGTGGACGTGCCTGTTATCGGCGTCCCGGTCTCGACAGGCTACGGTGCCGGGGGTAAGGGCGAGGCAGCGCTTCTTTCCATGCTGCAATCCTGCTCTGTCCTGACCGTGGTGAACATAGATGCGGGTTTTGTTGCAGGTGCTTTTGCCGCACGGATAGCGAATCTGGCTGCAAAACACAGGAATCGAAAGGCATAGGATTTAAAAGGAAACTGCTGGTCACCTTAAAACTTTTGCAATAATTCCTTACTTACTATAAATATCCTCAAAAATGAGCAAATTATTTATAGGGTATGATTGTATAGGCTTTCCAGAAGCAGGTATATGTTTTTCAAAATGGAACAAATTTCTATACCATGTGAAAATGTAATATAGTATGAAAAACGTATAACACTAGGAGGTAAAATCTTATGAGAATACGGGTAGTTAGTTCAAAAGAGGAAATTAACTCATTAGGACCGGGAGAGAGGATTATTCATCTTGCCTTCAGACCATCGAACAAAGATATCTTTGCACTGGTGCAGGCATGCCCCAACGTGAAAGCAATACATATACCGAGTTCGTATATCAGGACAATATCTAATTCCACCAAGATGTTCCTGGATATGCAGGGCATTGCTCTGCTGGAAGGCGATGTGTGGGGGCACAGAAAAGATATAAATGAATATTCTGAGATCAAACCTGAAGTTTTTGACAGGATGCAGGAACTCAAAGCAGAGGGCTTATCTGAATCCGCGATCCTTGACAGGTTGAGCAGGGAGACACGGCTCAGCAGGGATTTACTGAAATTCCTGCTGAAAGAAAAAACGAAGAAAAATAAATAACCGGATGTTATTTATCATTCTTCTATTTTTCAGTATTATTTTTCAGTTTTACACTTTTTAGTGCTTTCAAAAGGTACTGCGCCTAAAATTAAGTATTAAAATTAAGTATTGAACTTTACAGTGGGCATTTTCTTCTGTATCTCATCCAGCAGCTGCTCATCGCTTTTGCCCTCGACCGGTATGCCGAGGTCTTTTGCCATCTTCCTGATCTTTGAGGAGCTGTCCGGCGGGCTCTCTTTCATCGATTTCTCAACGCTCTTCAGTTCATTTTCAGTCTCCTGTTTTGCTTTTTTAAATTCGCCCGTCGCTTTCCCAAGCGACCTTGCAAGCTCCGGTATCTTGCTTGCGCCAAACAGGACTATGATCGCAAGAAATATCAGTAAAACTTCATTGGTTCCTATTGCCATATCATGCCCCAGCCGCTTTTGCAGCCAGTCCCTCGTTTAATTTAATCTTATTTCTTATCTCTTCAACAAGCTGCTCGATCGTCTTATTCTTTACATCTAAACCCATCTCGATCGCCAGATTATGGATCTTTATATCCCTGTCGTCCAGTGGTGATTTATCCATTTTTTTTAGCTCATGTTCAGCTTCTATCTGAGCTTTCTTGAATTCCCCGGCAGCTTTCCCCAGAGAACGAGCCATTTCAGGAAGCTTGCTAGGTCCGAATAGGAACAGGATTGCCATTAAAATTAAGATCAATTCTTGGGTTCCAATCATTGCTTATAAGTTGATGTTTTTATTATTTAATCTTTACTACTGCAAAAATCCACGAACGACCTTGCAAAACCTGTGTACGAAGCCGCGTGCAGGTGCGCGTATGCTGCCATAGTGTTCTCCACAAGTATGCCGTCAAGCTCCCCCTTGATACCTGTCCCGCGCTCAAGCCTGATGGCAAACTCCGTACCTTCCGGCAGATCAACTATCTCAGAATGGTGGAACTCGTGACCGATGAACGCCGCCCCAGCCCTGCCTATCACATTGTCTTTTACAAAACTGCCGATATTATAGCTCACGACCCTTTTATGCCCCATCAATGTCCTCCCCGGGACTGCACCTGCCATCCGGAACGTACCTCCCTGCATCTCCGCCATGTGATATTTTCCGCTGCCCGATACGTCTGTCCTGATCTCCTGCGTTAAATACATGAGCCCGCCGCACTCGGCATATATAGGCATTCCCTCTTCCGAAGCCTGTTTGACGGATTCTCTCATACTGTCGTTATCCTCAAGCTCCTGGGCGAACAGTTCAGGGTAGCCCCCGCCGATGTATATGCCGTCCGCCTGCGGGAGAGTGCTATCGTTGACAGGGCTGAAATAGATAAGTTCAGCTCCTGCAAGCTCAAGCAGCTCAAGGTTATCCCGGTAATAGAAATTAAACGCCTCGTCCAGCGCCACAGCGATGCGTACTCTGCTACCTGCCGCTTCCTCCTTAAAAATCATCTCCTGCGGCTTTACCAGCGGCTCTGCCGAGCGGGAAAGAGAGATGAACCTGTCGATATCTATCCCTTCTCTTATGATGGTCTTTATCCTCACAAGGTTCTCGTCAAAATCAGCAACTCTCCGCCTTCCCTCAAGCGCAGGGATAAGACCGAGGTGCCTCATCGAGATCTTCATCGAATCGTTGCGCGGTATCATGCCGATCACCGGCGTACCTGTGTAGGTCTCGATAGCTAATTTCGCCTTCTCCCCGTGCCTTGGGCTTCCGATGTTGTTCAGTATCACGCCGACGATGTTGACTTCAGGATCAAAAGATTTGTACCCCAAGACAAGGGCGGCAGTGCTCCGCGTTATGCTCCTTGCGTTGATAGCCAGGATGACGGGGCATTCCAGTATCTTTGCTATCTGCGCCGTGCTTCCTGTGTCGCTTGTCGCCTCAAGCCCCTCAAAAAGCCCGCGCACACCCTCTATGACCGCTATATCCGCACCCTCCACGGCATGGGAAAAAACCTCGCGCACCGCATCCCCGGACATCAGGTAGCCGTCCAGGTTGCGGGAGTGCCTGCCCGTCACTTCGGTATGATAGCTCGGGTCGATGAAATCAAGCCCGACCTTGAAAGGCTGCACCTTATAGCCCATGTCCCGCAGCACGGACATTATCCCTGTGGAAATTGTGGTCTTCCCTGCTGAGGAGCGGTCGCCGGCGATGAGGATGCGGGGAATCTCTAATATCTCAGCCATACCATCTTTAAATCCTCGTAAGCTCCCGCAACCTCTTATCGTCCAGCGGCTTCGGAACTTGCGCCTCTTTTTTCGCCATGACTGCCTTTGCAAGCTTGCGGTAAACGCCCGCAATCTCAGAATCCGGCGCTTTTTCGATGACTGAGTAGCCCTCTCGTTCACATGTCTGCACCAGCACGTCCTTGGGGATGAATGCAAGCAACTGGCTCCCTATTTCCTTAGCGAACTCGCTGACTATAGCCTCCTCGTTCGGCGCGCCGCGGGAATTGCATATAACCCCGTTGAGCGTCATCTCAAGCCGCGAAAGTCCGCGGCAGATATTGTTGGCTGCATACAGCGGCATGTACTCGCCGGACGTCAGCACGTAAGCCTCGTTCACAAGCCCTTTCTTGACGGGCGCGACAAATCCCCCGCATACTATGTCCCCGGGCACGTCGTATATAACGAGGTCAGTATCCTCGATAGCCTTCGATATTTTCTTAAGTAGCCCTATTGCAACAATGATGCCCCTGCCCGCGCACCCTATGCCTGGCTCAGGTCCGCCTATCTCCACGCACTGGACCCCTTTATACCCGCTGAACACTATATCCTCTTCCCTTATGTCCACGCCCTGCCTCATCAGGTCCATGATTGTCGGGATTCGCCTTCCGCGAAGCAGAGTGATTGAGGAGTCGCTCTTGGGGTCGCATCCTATTATAGTGACGCGGTAGCCCTCATCTGCACAGGCTGCGGCTACGTTGGACGCAGTGCTCGACTTGCCGATGCCGCCTTTCCCGTATATCGCTATCTGCTTAGGCATCCTTCGCCATCTCCCGCAGGGTTGCCCCGAACTCCGATTCCACGATATGGTTCACACCGAGCGTCTTGGGGTGCAGGTCTATCTCCACAACGACGTGCCTGTGCCCCATCTCCTTTAGCGGTATCACCTGCCGCGGACCGTTCGTGATGGAGAAAAGCTCCATGTTCCTGATATTGTCCATCGGGAGCGCATGCGGCACACCCGTTATCACAGCAAAATCGAAATCCGAGTACTTTTCGCCTATTATCCTGCTGGCTGTACTCCCGGCGACAGGGTACTCGTCCAGACCCCCGATGATGTGGTGGAGTTCCATCCCTTTTTGTGCCAGCTCTTCCCTGATCTCGCGTGCGTTCCTCCTGTTCTTGGGAAGTCCCACGCCCTCGTCCAGGTTCGCCATGTTCACTATCTGAGCACCGAATTTCTCAGCCGCCTCATTGACCGCAAGGTTGATGTCCGCGAACATGAAGGCTGTCTCTTTTTTGGCGTTAAGTATGTTAAGCCCCTTTTTCCCCTGCTTCATAAGTTCAAGCAGCCTCTGTGCAACCCTGAACTTCAGGTCCCCGCGGTTGGGCGCAAGGTACTCCTTGCTCGCAGC
>JAPMTX010000111.1 GCA_026552855.1 Candidatus Methanoperedens sp.
ACGCTAGCGAATATTGAGTAAACAAAAGGTGCGGGATTTTATATTCTCTGATAATATTGAGGCAATGCTTTTTTCGAGAATAACAAAAAAAGATATTTTGATATTTAGCGCCGTCTTCCTGACTTTAGGGGCCATTTTTATATTTCATAAACCGTCGGCATTTGTCGGAGATAATTATTCCGTTGTGGAAAATTCTAACATTCCGAAACTTCAGATAGCGACGTCATTTCCTTTGGCGGCGGATTGGATAAATTCCGTCGGTAAAGACCGCGTTCAAGTAAGTATTTTTGCATCGCCGACAGATGACGGATTAACTCAGTGGCTAAAAAAACCATCTTCGGATGCCGCACAGGAGACGAAAGTTTTTGTATCAATGGGGAATAATTTTGACCAGTGGGCCAAGGAATTATCCGGAGGCGACCCTAAAATAAAAATTGACGTTATGGTTCTGAGTGATTTTGCTACATTAACCAATATACACGCCAATTTATCGGGCCCTTCAGAAAATTCCCAAGACTCCTCGCCTTATTATTGGCTTTCGCTTAGAAACGCGAGAGAAGCGGTTCAGGGCATTGCCAGAGAGCTTGGAGGGGTTGATGCTGCCAATAGGGAATACTATATAAACAATGCTTATGAATATTCCGTTGAGCTTGATTCGCTATTGCACGAGACGACGGATGTTATGGGAGGCATAAAAAACGAAAGAGTGGCAATCGATGGCATCAAGTGGGCTCCGCTTGTTGATAGTTTGCAAGTGCGGGTGATAGGAGTGATTGACTCGCAATCTGTCGGGAGTAATCCAAAAGCGGCGGGAAATCTAAAGACTGTTTTAAATAAAAATAAAATTACGACAGTTGTGACCGATGCCGATTCCTACGCCCGATTTTTGGAAAAAATATTATCCGGAACGACAATATTGTCTGCAACTATAGACCCCTGGGGTCTTAATAGTGATAACTATATAGACTTTATGCGCTCAAACATCTCCGAATTGATGAGAGCACTTTAAAATAAAAAAATAGCCGATTGGGCTACTTATTTTTTATGAGTGCATTGTGGCAACTTTACCGATTTCCTTTCCGCAGATTCGGCAGAAGTAACGGACTCCGGCCGATCCGCACAAAAATCCGATTTCGTTATAATCTTGTTGGGTTGGTTCCCCGATTACCCAGTCGCAACCGAATCCTTTCGGCATGTACAGCTCTTGGCAGAAATAAGCGTGTTGATCCGGTGCTTTTGATCTGTCTTCTGTTCTGCAAATCGCTTGGCGATAACCTCCGTAGGCGTTTTCTATCTCAATAAATAGCCTTCCATCTTCAGACCTCAGATCATCAAGCGATTTCGCGGTTATTTCCAACGCTCGGGCAACACCTCTTATAATTTTGATGCGTTTTGTTTGTGCAATATATGAGGCGGCTTCAAGTCGAGCCATCTCGCGCTTCTGCTCGTCAGTCAACTTGAAATCACTGTGGCCCTTTTTGGACATTTTTATTTCTCCTATTCTAATTGAATTATATATAGCGGCGTTATCATGTCAAATTATTCTTAATAAATATATGGACTTTTTGAAAAAATAACGATAACATAAACTCACAAATTTGCGGGTATCGTATAGTGGCTATTATACTTCCTTGCCAAGGAAGAGATACGGGTCCGACTCCCGTTACCCGCTCA
>JAPMTX010000112.1 GCA_026552855.1 Candidatus Methanoperedens sp.
ATTGTTCTCCATGAAATAAAAAAGACAAAAAGCATGGAAGCGGCACATCGCTGGCAGATGCTATATTACCTGTATTACCTGAAATCAAAAGGTATCAACGCCACAGGCGAAATAAATTATCCCCTCGTTAGCAAGAAAGAAGAAATTGTGCTACTTGAAAAGGATGAATCTGATATGGAAAATGTGATAAATGATATCAGGAAGACCGCGATGGGAAGAATGCCCCCGCCAAAAAAGATAAATATCTGCAAGAAATGCGCCTATTATGAATTCTGTTTTGGAGATGAACTTTGAAGGAAGATTATTATATTACACAGGACGGCGGCCTTACAAGGCATGAAAATACGGTATATTTCGAGAACGAAAACACAAAACGCGCCCTTCCGGTGAATAAGATATATTCGATATACGCATACGGCAGGCTCAGCTTTTCATCAGGCGTTGTGGATTATCTTGCAAAGAGCGGGATACCGATACACTTCTTTAATTATTACGGATTTTATGAAGGCTCATTCTATCCGCGCGAAACGCTGATAAGCGGCGACCTGACCGTTAAGCAGGCATCAAATTATCTTGACAGCACAAAGAGACTGATACTTGCAAAATCATTTGTGGAAGGTGCTTGCGGCAATATCCTGAGAAATCTCAACTATTACGCGCGGGAGATGAAAAGTCTTGAAACGCATATCGGAGGGATCGAATCCGAGATCGCAAGATTGCCGGGGACAGCAACTATCCCTGAGGTTATGAATGTAGAAGGGCGGATAAGGAATATTTATTATACGGCGCTTGATGAGATATTCCCTGAGAATTACAGGATAATCAAAAGGTCAAGGATGCCGCCGGCGAACAGGATGAATACACTCATCAGTTTCGGGAATTCCCTGATGTACACAACAACTCTTTCGGAGATATACAATACCCAGTTAAACCCCACTATTTCTTTCCTTCATGAGCCATTTGAACGGAGATTCTCGCTTGCTCTTGATGTAAGCGAGATATTCAAACCCATCATTATCGACAGGATCATCCTGAAGCTTGTGAATAAGAACATGCTTGACGATGCTTGTTTCAGGGGGGAGATAGGAGATATGCTGCTCAGTGAAAAAGGGAAAAAGCTGTTCCTGACAGAGTATAATGAGAAGCTTTCCACAACTATCAAACATAGAGGACTGGAACAAAATGTTTCTTTCAAACGGCTTATAAGACTTGAATTGTATAAACTCGTGAAGCATTGCCTTGGGGAAAAGGATTACAAACCTCTCATTATGTGGTGGTAATCTTGTATGTAATAATTGTTTATGATGTGGGGGTGGAAAGGGTGAACAAGGTAAGGATTTACCTCAAACAGTATCTTAACTGGGTGCAGAATAGTGTGCTGGAAGGGGAGCTTACAGAACCTGAATATTTGAAGATAATGAATGGTCTCAGGGATGTGATAGATGAATCCCAGGATAATGTTATCTGCTATAAATCGAGAGATCGGAGGTATCTCGCTATTGATGAAATAGGAACTAAAAAGGCTGAGATCACGACAATAATCTGATGTCGATGATCTCGTATATAGGATAACTGCACCCGATACATAAAAGGTGCTTCAACAGAATTGTTGAACGTAGGCTGAGAAGGGTAGGCTAATTCTCTTACGGTTATATCCGGCTGACGTAGACTACC
>JAPMTX010000098.1 GCA_026552855.1 Candidatus Methanoperedens sp.
AACTCAAACAATAAACAACACACTAACGATCACATCTGTACATTACACGGTGAAACCGAAAAGAAAGAGAAAATTCCGACCAATACGTGCCCGCCCGATTTGGCGGAACTCTCGATCCGCTCGGAGGCGTTTGCCACTTATGCACCGCACGTACAACTTGATGTTGCCGATGGTGCATTTGTCCCTGCCGTATGCTGGCCGTATGCGGAAGGCCAGCTCTCGGAACTTTCAGCACTTGCGGGTAAAGGGCTTCCTCAGTCTGGCAAAATTTCGTACGAAGTGCATATCATGGCGGAAGAACCGAAAGGTGTCGGCGTGCTCTTTGCGCAGGCACGAGTAGAGCGCATCATCGGTCATATTGAAGCATTCGCCGATTCAAGAGAGGCGCTGAGTGCCCTTGAGGCCTGGCGGACTGCTGGTGCGCGGGAAGTTGGTCTGGCACTTCTCCTCGATACGCCCCTTCCTGTGATTGAGCCGCTCGTATCTCGATGTGACGTGGTTCAGGTGATGTCCATTGCGCGCCTCGGATATCAGGGTGCCCCGTTTGAACCGCGAATTTTTGACCGCATCCGTGAACTGCACGCGCTTCATCCGGACCTTGTCATCGAAGTCGACGGCGGAGTCTCTGAAAAAAATATCCAAGATTTAGTCCGCGCGGGTGCCTCGCGTTTTGGCGTCGGCTCCGCGATTTCGAAAGCCGCCGACCCGAAATCAGCATACGAACATCTCAAAAAGCTCGCCGAAGATGCGGTACAATAGCGGGATGATTCCGCTTTCCGACGAAGAAGTACGGGACCTTTCGAAGAAGGCAAACGCTATTCGACAAACAATTGTCGAAATGCTTACCGCCGCGGGCTCGGGCCACACCGCAGGTCCCCTGGGTATGACCGATATTTTCACCGCGCTCTATTTTCGTGTACTCAAACACGACCCAAAAAATCCCGACTGGGCGGAGCGCGACCGCCTCATCCTCTCCAACGGCCACATCGTGCCGGTGCGCTACGCGGCTATGGCGCATGCCGGCTATTTCCCCGTGGAAGAATGTCTCACTCTGCGTAAGTTTGGTTCACGATTACAGGGTCACCCTGAGCGCGATTTTTTGCCGGGGCTTGAGACCACATCGGGACCGCTCGGCTCTGGGCTCTCCGAGGCATCAGGTATCGCGTACGCGGCGCGAATGGACGGCAAAGACTTTCGTGTGTATTGCGCGACCTCCGACGGCGAGCACGCGGAAGGTAATACATGGGAAGGAGCCATGTTTGCCGCAAAATACCGCCTGAGTAATCTCACGCAAATCATGGACCGCAACAATATCCAGATAGACGGCAATACCGAAGACATCATGCCGCTCGAGCCCTTGCGTGATAAATATGAAGCATTCAATTGGCACGTCATAGAAATTGACGGGCACAACATCCCGCAATTCGTAGCGGCATGTGAAGAAGCAAAGGCGATTCGGGAGAAACCGACACTCATACTCGCTCACACGATTCCGGGCAAAGGGATACGGGAGATAGAGGGTGATTATCGCTGGCACGGCAATCCGCCAGGCAAAGGCCCGACCGACAAAGTTCCCGCCGACAAACAAAGCGAAGTATTTTTAAATGAACTTCGCGCATAAAGTATGCAACACACTCAAATACACAACGGATACTTCATTGTCCTTTCGCGCGGAGAAGATTTGTTTACCTCGCTCGTACAATTCTGCGAAGAAAAGGAAGTGCATTGGGGGCAGTTCCAGGCAATAGGCGCGCTCGAAGATGTCGAAATCGGCTACTACGACCTTCCGACCAAAGAGTACGTCTTCCGTACAGAGGAGGGGCCCTTTGAGGTTGCAAGCATGAACGGCAATATTTCCGAACTGGGTGATGCCCCGTTCGTGCACGCACATGCCGTGCTTTCGCGGTGCGACGAGACTCTCGAGTGCGTGGGCGGACACCTCAGGCGCGCGCGTGTGGCGCTCGCACTCGAAATCTGTCTCTGGCAGGTAACACAACCACTTTTGCGTAGCTTCGACGACGAGACCGGTCTCAATTTATTGCGCATATGATTAACCCCGATGCAAAACTTGTAGCGAATATATTCGACAATCCTGCGCAGGGGAGTACCCGCGAGGGTTTCGGTAAAGGCGTCGTCGAGGCGGGAAAAATCGATGAACGTATCGTTGTGCTTACTGCCGACCTCGCAGAATCGACTCAGGCGCACCATTTCCAAAAAGCATTTCCCGAGCGATTCATTCAGGTCGGCGTTGCCGAGCAAAATATGGCGACGGTCGCCGCGGGTATGGCGCTCTACGGCAAGATTCCATTCTTTACTTCGTATGCCGCATTTTCGCCCGGTCGCAACTGGGAACAAATCCGCACCACCATCGGCATCAACAACGTTCACGCGATTGTTTGCGGTATGCACGCCGGTATTTCGGTCGGGCCCGACGGCGCCACACACCAGGCACTCGAAGACATAGCACTCATGCGCTCCTTGCCGCATTTCACGGTCATCTCGGCGTGCGATGTCGAAGAGGGGAGAAAAGCGACACTCGCGGCGGCGCGTCTCGGAAGCCCGGTCTACATGCGCTGGGGAAGAGAAAAGACTCCCATCATGACCACGCCCGAGACACCGTTTGAAATAGGGAAAGCTAATCTTATGTGATATCGCTCTGATACAGCTCCCTCAAATCCTTAAGCCCCAGGCGCAGCATCGCCACACGGCTCACACCCAGCCCCCATGCAAGCACAGGGTGCTTGATCCCCAGAGGTAGCGTGACCTCCTTCCTGAACACCCCCGCGCCGCCAAGTTCCACCCATTTGCCCCTGCTCTCGATATATACCTCGGGTTCAACGCTGGGTTCAGTATAAGGGAAATATCCAGGCCTGAAACGTACCTCGTCAAATCCCATCCTGTGATAAAATTCAGTCAGGCAGCCGAGCAAATTCTTGAAGCTCACGCCTTTGTCCATCACCACGCCCTCAAGCTGCTCGAACTCAGGCGTATGTGTGGGGTCGATGGCCTCGCGCCGGTATGCGCGGTCGATGCAGAAGGCTTTCACTGGTGGATCGGGATGGTCTGCAAGATATTTTATCGTGACCGCGGTCGTGTGGGTCCGCAGCACCTGCTTGCGTGCAATATCCTCGCTCCACGTTCCACCCCAGCCCCTGGAAATGCCCGCACCTTTTTCGTGCATTTTTTTTACAGGCGCGATATATTCTTCTGGCAGGTCGCATTCGGTATCAAGGTGAAAGGTATCCTGCATTTCCCTCGCAGGGTGGTCCTGCGGCTGGAAAAGGGCGTCAAAGTTCCAGAAAGAGCTCTGGACAATGTCTCCTTTTATCTCCGTAAATCCCATTTCAAGGAAAATTGAGCGCATCTCGTTAATGAGGCGCTGGTACGGGTGGAGTTTTGCCCCGTAAACAGGTTTTACGGGTGTATGGATGTTGTATGGGCGGATATTTTTATCTTTCCAAGCGCCGCTCTTTATTATCGCAGGTGTGAGCTGGGCGATCTCCTCTTCAATGGTTATCCCTTTATTTACAAGTTCTCTTCCTCTATTTGTAATATAGATAATCCGCTGTTTTTCTGTAAATTTTTCTATAATATCGCGTTTTTCTAAAGCGTAAATTTTTTCCCTTACCTCACTATCCTCCGCCCACTGGTATTTATATATCTTTTTGTATCTTTTAAGATCGTCAATAACATTCTCATCAATACCTTTTTCGGGTTTAAGTACTATTGGGATTACTTTACCTTTTTCAATTCTTGCCCATCGTTTTTTAATTAACCAAGGAAGACCATATTCAATATAATAAGGGGAGCCTAACATTTTTTTTAGTTCATCGATATTTAATGTAGGATTTCTTTCCAATAGTCCCATAATTTTTCGCTCAGGTAGCCCATTTGCAGCGTAATCTTCACCCTCTTTTGTAAGTTCGTAATAATCTTGATTTTCGTCAGATATTTTCGAAAATTCTTTTTCTTTAAGCATGAAAGCAGCTTGCATTGCAGCCTCAACGCTCAACCCAGATTCTGCTGCAAGATTATCGGGAGTAAAGTCACTTTTTTTTACGAGTGCCAGCAGAACACGCTTTTCATTGGTAGTGAGGTTGTATTCTTTCGGGGGCATTATAATCTCTGGTATCACAATGAACAGCAGGATATTTAATGATTTGCGCCCGAATTTATGTATTTGCGAGCTAAATCCTCACAGTATTCTCGCTTCCGCACTGCGGGCAGGGTATCGGGATGAAATTAGGGTCGGCCTCGAATTCAAAACCGCATACACTGCACCTGAAGAATACAGAAGACTGGTTTACTTCTTCCATAATATTATATAATGTAATTACTTAAAATAAATTCTTCGCCATCCACAAAAAGCAATGGTTTGGTGATGATTCCGTCAAGATGTATCCCTGCAATAACATCTCCCCCGAAAGTGCTGTTATCCCCAAGGGCTATATGCACTGTACCTCCCACTTTCTCATCCTCAAGCACGTTTCCGATGAGCTGCGCCTCTGGATTTATACCGATTCCGAATTCAGCGATATTGCGCGCTTTCTCACCCACAGTGTCAAGTATGGCGTTCAACTTCCCGGCGAGTTGACCTGTGATCCCGGTCACATACCTGTCCCTGACCGTGAATTCAAGCGGCGACTCAAGGATGCCAAACCCGCTCATCGAGCCGTCCACCACAAAAACGCCGTTGGCGTCCTTTGGCGCGATATACAGCTCACCGGCCGGGAGATTGCTGCTGCAACCCGATTCATGGCATAAGCCCGTATCAAGCATCCATTTGCATCCCTCAAGGTTAAATTCGATGTCCGTTCCAAGTTCAGTAGAAACTCTCACCTTTCGGGCTTTTTCGAGGCGCTTCGCAAGCCCGACGGCGATGTCGTATATCCTTTTACTATCAGCAGTTATCCCGCCTGATGCCATCATCTTCTCTGTTATCCCTGGCATGGAGGCGACCCTTGCCCCTGCTTTACAGGCATTTATCCGCGCCTGCGTATGGGTGAGGGAAAAAGTCGTCGGCGCAATAACCACATCGGCATTCTTCATGGCTTCGGCCACAGCGGCGGGGAGTTCCTCCCCATGGCGCGTCCTTGGCAGCATCGTCATCGTCATTACCTCGCAACCAAGGGTTTTCGCTGCCTCGAACAGGCTTTTCCCTATAGAGGATGGAGTGGAAGTATCTACTACGATGAGAACGCTCTCTCCTTTTTTAACTCCGTAGCTTTCCATTACCTTATTAGCGCCTTTGCTAACCATTATTATAATTTTCTTGGGTCTTTTATCTCCCCGTAAAGCGCGCTTGCTGCCGCAGTAGCCGGGGACGAGAGATACACAAAAGCATCAGGGCTTCCCTGTCTCCCTTTGAAGTTGCGGTTCGATGTGGACAAACCGACTTCGCCTTTTCCGAGCAGTCCGAACGAACCGCCCATGCAGGGCCCGCAGCACGGGGATTCCACGATAGCCCCGGCTTCCATGAACTGCTCGATGTAACCGGCTCTCAGGGTTTTCATATATTCTGTGTGAGAGGCCGGGATTATCAACAGGCGAACGCCTTTTGCCACTTTTTCGCCATTCATTATTTTAGCCACGATTTCAAGATCCTCAAACCTTCCGTTGGTGCATGAGCCCACGAACACCTGGTTGATCTTTGTCCCTTCCACTTCGTCCACAGGTTTCACATTGTCCACGTTATGGGGACAGGCGACCTGGGGAGGGAGATTTCTTACATCGTATGTCCTTGTGTCCGCGAATGTTGCATCCCTGTCGCTTTTCCATCGCGGGTCAAGTTCAAAATCCGGTACCCTTCCCTTAAGATAATTTTCAGTGGTGTTGTCAGCCTCAACGATCCCGGCTTTCCCGCCCATCTCGATGGCCATGTTGCACATGGTCATCCTGCCAGGGATATCCATATTCCTCACAGTGGAACCGCAGAATTCAGCGGTCTTATACCTTGCTCCCTCGACACCTACATTGCCTATCAGGTGGAGAATTACATCTTTTGGGTACACGCATCTGGGGAGCTTTCCTTCGATCTCAAACCTCGTGGTCTCAGGCACCCTGAACCAGAGCTTGCCTGTTGCAAAAACAAAAGCCATGTCAGTGCTGCCTATGCCTGTTGAGAATGCGCCCAGAGCCCCATAAGCGCATGTATGGGAATCGGAACCTACAATGAGGTCGCCGGGCCTGACGTGTCCTTTTTCCGGCATCACCTGGTGGCATACGCCTTCAAAGACATCGTAGTTCAGGATGCCCTGCTCGTTTGCGAACTCGCGCAGATAAATATGGTTCGCCGCTGCATTTAGTGAGTCTGCGGGCACCTGGTGGTCAAACAGGATTACTATCTTTTCAGGGTCCCACACTTTCTGTCTTTTTTTGCCTTTGACTATTTCCCTGAATCCCTCGACAGCAAGAGGGCCTGTAATATCATGCGTCATGGCACGGTCTATATCTGCGAGGACGAAATCTCCGGCTTTTACCTGCTTACCCGAAGCTTTTGAAAAAATCTTTTCTGAAACTGTTTGAGGCATGAATCACCATGATAGCATGAAATTATTTAATCTTTTGGCATTAAATAAGCTGTGAACCCGCGATCAGGCTTCCTGCAACATAACCCAGTATTACGCCCCCGTTGAGGAACGGAAGGCCTGCCTGGGGTTTGCCCTTCATTACGAATCCCATGAGCACCGCAAATCCCAGCAAGGTGCCAAGCATTGCGCCGATAGCCGGGATATTGACCGCCCCCACGAGAGGCAGGCTGTAAGAGCCGGCCCTCACAAAAAAGTTGGCCGATACCACAAGCAGCGTGGGCATCACCGCATCCCCCAGCCCCATAAAGAATGCCTCGCGTTCCTCTTTATCGAACTTCTCAGCAAGAAAAGAATATTTCCAGTGCTTGGGCACAACCAGCAAGATCGGAAGCCGAAGGTCCATCACACCTTCAGCCAGCGCTACCATATGTTTTGTCCTGTACACTGCGATATAATCATAAACAGCAAGCACAACGAGCAAAAGGAGTGTCGGTACGATAGCAAGTGATATGCCGAACATGGAAGCTGCGCCCGCGCCGATTATAACACCTGTGATGTCTATCACATACCATTCGGGGAATTTGTAAAGGGCAAAAGTAAGACCTGTTGAAATAAGGAGGATTAAAAAGTAGGAGGGCCCGAGAACGATCTCAAGACCTGTTGCCGGTATGATTTTTAAAAGGAAATAAGGGCCAAATGATAAAAAGGGAATAAAAACATAATACATTGTCCATGCTACTGATATGAGAATTATGGCCTGTATAATCCATTTTTTATTCATCTTTATAATAAGAAAAATAAATGCTGTAAAACCGAGGATTAATGCCATCCAGACCGCAACATTACCTGTATCTTCGGGATTTGAAAAGGCTTTGGGTAATTTCTGGTTGTATATTATCAGGTTCCCGTTTTCGGTTCTTGCAATGAATTCCTCGGTTCTGCCGTCGTCTATTTTTAGTTTTACTCTGGTTTTTTCATCATTGAGCCTCAACGAAATATAATTTTTTTCAGTCGAGACATTTATGGCCCTGGAGTCATCGATTTTTTCAATTTTAGCTGTTTTTACCCATTCAATACCATAATTTTGTTCAATAAATTTTATGAGTCTTCCATTATCATTTCCCGGAACCTCATCCCAATAAAACCAATATTCCGGTTGGCCCAGGCCAACCGCTATCAGCTGAACCAGGATCAGCATGAACGCCATTCCGATGAACGGGGTATATTTTGTTAACTTCAAATTGATCTCTTATCACAATATCCGGGAACGTTTTTAAAAGTTTGCTTAAGAAATGGTGATGGAGCTGAATGTGCAATTACAGATTAATTTACAAATCGTAAACATATTGTTTATGAACCGTAAACAAAAAGTTTATATTTTGTAAACTCATGTACCTTTTAGAGGAGGAATGGGTTTTGATATTCGACAGGATGAGGAGTGTACGGCATACCGACCAGTACTCGTTCCAGACGCATCCTTCAAAGGAAGAGGTGGAATCAGGGATCGATACCGCCGGGAAGTTCGTGGATCGAATAGAGAGTTTACTGAATGAGACAGGGATTCCAGAAAGAAGTTGATGAAAACGCATCCGAAGATTTCAATTACTCCTTCTGCACATCCTTGAATTTAA
>JAPMTX010000113.1 GCA_026552855.1 Candidatus Methanoperedens sp.
GTACGATTGGTTCAAATGACCCTCATATAAATTGTGATTCACATGAAATATGGAGGTCAAAATGCAAGATATATATGTTACAGAAGGAAGCATAGGAAGAGAAGATATTTTTTACTATCGACTTTTAGAAGGTTTCAATTTGCCACCAATAGCTGCAAGAGCTATAGTCGAAATGGGAAAAGAATTTTTCTTGAAAGATAACGATACACCCGGAAAAATTGGTCAGTGTAAGTTTATCGCAATAGCTGACACAGAAGGTCCAGGAAAACAAAAGAAGGATGCTGAGCACAAAGAAATCAGTATTTCCATAGATATACCAGAAGACCTTGCTGTATATCAAAAATATGGTATAGATGGATACAGGCAAAGCGTCATACTCAGAATTACAAATGAGGCAAGAGAACAGGGAGCTTTACTTACAATTAGGGATCTTGTAAGATTACTCAAATCCAGTTATTCCACAATAAAACGAGATCTAAAAGAAATCAGGTCAAGAGGCTTGTTTATACCCATAAGAGGCACTATCAAAGACATAGGACCAATATCTCATAAAGTAAAGATTGTGGATTTATATATAAGAGGTTATACACCTACAGAAATAGAAAAGAATGCAAGACACTCAATAAAAAGCATCGAGCGATATATAAACGATTTTTGTAAAGTCTTGATCCTTAAGAGGAAAGGAGAAAGTATAGATGGCATAAGACAGATAGTAGGGATTTCTGAAAGACTTACTAAGGAATATCTTGAAATCTGTGATAAGTATGAGAATTCTGAGTTCAAGAGCAAGCTCGATGAACTTGCAGAGACTGTAAAAATTTATAAACCACCAGCAACTTATAAAAAAGGGGGTTAGAAGGCATGAAAGAAGATTGGGCTGTGAAAACATATTCACCGAGCAAATCCAAAACATATGAAACCTGTCTCTTCAACCTTATACAAACTGAATTTGGATACATAGGTGGACCAGATGTAGTCAAATTATTTGTCAAAAAGATATGTGAGTTGAATGGTGAATTCTTTGTAAGAAATGATTTCATCAAACCGGGTGAAATGAGATATTTGGCGTTAAAGCTGGGACAGAAATACAGCTCATCAAAGCGATTGGAGGATATGGAATTGATTCCAATAACATTGACTGTGGTTGCACCTGAAGATATCGATGATCGAGTGAAAAAACTTCATCGGGGCTCAATAATGACAAAAATAATAGTCAGATTGTTAAGGGAAGCAAAGCAGCAAGGTGCTGTATTGACTGAAACTGATCTGGCTATATTGCTGAGAGTTTCTACTCCAGCAATATCTCGATACGTCCTGGAATATGAGAAAGTGACTGGTGAAGTACTTCCAAGAGCGGGATCAGAGATGGATATTGGAAAAACGTTGACTCATAAAAAATTGGCTTTCCAGAATTACAAGAAAAAGATACCTACTTCAGTAAACGCAAAGTTGATTGATCACACAACAGAATCTGTTGATAGATACATTAAGGATGGATTGAGAGTCGAAAAATTATTTAATGAAGGCTATTCTGAATGGGAAATTTCTTTCTTTACTGGATTGCCAGGGTATTTGGTGAAGGAGTATATCGTAATTGTCAAAGAAAATAATGAAGAAAAGGATAAAAAGGATGAGTGAAATAATATTAGAGGGTCATTTGACACTATGT
>JAPMTX010000099.1 GCA_026552855.1 Candidatus Methanoperedens sp.
GTGCCGGGTGAAACATTATTCTCTGTATAAATTGGTTTTACAAAATCCATCGGAGAGGAGTAACCAGTAAAAATCGAATCGGGTTTCCATTTCCAGATAAAACCAGTTAATAAATCTCCTCTACCGACAGAGTCAAGGTTTAGAGCACCGAGTGTATTATCCACATCCTTCTGGTTCAGATTGGCAACATAATATTTAGAGCCTGCCCGCATATGTTCTTCGGCATCAAAAGCAATAAACACGATAGTTTTATTATGTTTTTCTGCCGCAAGAACCCTTGCAAGCTCCAGCATTACGCCCACGCCTGATGCATCGTCGTTGGCTCCTGGCACACTAAAAGAATCGTAATGTGCTGAGACGATGATTTTTTTTTCAGATGTACCATTCAAGATACCTATGATGTTTCTTCCAGTCCTGTTCTCCCCTTTATGCTCAGTCCAACTTTGCGTTTCATTGAAAATTGTCTTGAACTCGAATTCTTGAGTGTATACATTTAATTTAGATTCATTAAGTTTTGTCTTAATATATTTAGATGCCTGAGTTCCATTTTCACTACCTGCAACTCTATACCCAATTTCTTCTGACAAAATACGGATATGTTCATATGCATTTTCTTCTAAAAACTTCTCGGGTTGAGCATTTGAAACAGGTATCATTAATAAAAATAACAGAATCAATACGAATAGTCGTCTGTACTGCATTTTTCTTCTCTTCCTTCTTTAGGAAAAAATAAAATCTTGGGCTATAGCCCAAGATTTAAACTTCTCAAGGAGTATATACGTTTATGGTCCCAGCTACATTGATTGTATTTGATCCGAGGTCGTCCACAGATACAATTATATACCAATTACCAGGGGTAAGGCTCCCTGTGTAATCAATATCAAGATAGTTCTCGAATGGATAAAGAGTATCGATTGCAACCTCTTGGTTATTAGGATTGTATAGTCTCAAGCGAATTTTTCCATAATCTCCTGAGTCAAAGTTGGTAACAAGTAAATCAACTTTTATCCTATTTGCTCCTACTGCTACAGGGAAAGGCTCAGTGTATGTTTGCGGTCTAGGTCCAAGATATTTGTTTACTGGCTCCGAGTATTGTAATGCAAGTGTTCCTACATCTCCAGATCCATTCTTTTCTTGCTTTGCGCTTGCTGCTGGTACAAGTGCCATGCTTATTAGCAACATTGCTATAAGCAATGAGCTCATTCCAGACTTTATATTTCTTTTCATATTTTTTACCTCTTTGTTTATATTGTCCCGAGAGGCGCAAGATTAAGCGAGGCTTTAAGTAGCTTAAAGTCTAACCAATTAACGCCTTCGGGCATTTTTGGGGTTCAGTTGCTCTTGAGGAACCTCTGAACCCCATGCAACACCTTTTTGATGTTTGCCTTTTACGCTATGAAACACCTTTTATAAATCCTCTCTCGCCAAATCATCGAACTATACAAATAATCGAATTATACAGCCTTAGTTCGATGATTTGGACATAAAAATTAAATAACGCCCTGAATATGCCTGTGTGGGTGATTTAATTGCTTAAAAAGATTGGAACAGCAATAGCTCTGCTGCTATTTTCAGCCTCGCTGGCTATGGCAGCAGTAAGTGAAGAGAAGATGAACGCAACAAATGGTGGATATACTGAGGGGCCTACTACCGGCACAGAAGGAGGTGCCGGCATCGAAACTGTTTACGCTACAATCACGCAAGGACAGACCAATTGGCATACCAAGGAAGTGAAGGATTTCATCACGACTCTAAACGTAGACTTGAACTGGGGCAATTCTGGCAATTCACTGAGACTTAAAATATACTCCCCTGATGGCTATGTGTTTGGTCCGTACTTTGATATCGATGACGGTTCCATCAATGGCAGGATTAATAGATACATAAATAATCCCAACGGCATAGTCAAAGGCACATGATACTATGAGGTATATGGTTACAGCGTCTCAGGAACGGAAGACTATTATATCTAAACATAGTAGTATAAATCTATGCGATGGATAGGGTATCTGCTATTTTTTCTTTTTTTCTTTAGCATTGTAGCTTATGCCGAAGAAGGCGGATACACAGTAGATTCCTACCCAACTCAAAACGGGTCAATCGATACCAGCGGCGCAGATGCGACAATCTCATTCTGGGAACTGCCTCTCTGGGTACAGATAGCTTACATATCAGGAGTTATCCTCGCTTCTTTGGGATTGTTAAAGATAATTCCTATTGTTCTGGCAAGAATTAAAAACTTGCTCGAAAACCAGAGCAGACAGACCATTTTTAAATATATACTAAATAACCCCGGATGCACGATAGCAGAACTTTCAGATCAGCAGAAGATGAATAGGGGAAGTGTGAAGTATCATATCTATAGACTTAAATTAGTAGACAAAATTATCTTAAAGAAAATAGGAAAATTCACACGGTTATTTCAGAGTTCTGGGACTTTCAAAGGCAACGAGCAAATGATAGTAGCCCATCTCAAAAATGAGACTGGCAGAGTGCTTCTGAGGGCTATTCTGGAAAATCCAGGTGTAACAAATCAAGAGCTTACAGAGAAATTTCATCTGGCTAAAAGCACCATACATTGGTATATACAGCAGCTTAGTAAGGATAAAATAATTGTATCAAAACAGGAAGGCAAGTACAGGAGATACACTGTAAATGCTGATACAAAGATGATTTTGCTCAGGTTCATGCTCCCAGTCAACCTATCCATGCTCAGGTGTAATTTGACAAATTGTTGAATCTTCTCTTGATTAATAAACGGCAGCACATAAACTCGAGTAAGAAAGTATTGCTGATTAGGGCGCAGGGCTTCAATGTGGGGCGGCTGTAAAGGTGCGCTGTAAGCCTTACCCACACGGCTTACCATTTCCTGCGAAGTCACCTGCGCAAGGATGATATTTAGAATACATGTTACTTTAATCTGGCGGTCTCATTGGTACCTCCCTGGTGTGGATTCTAACTGCACTGCCTATTATGGCAAAAAGTCATGATCAGTTCAGGATTCTGCCTCACTCAGCGCCTGTACTCAGACAAAGTCCTCTGGCGACATGCCTTGTAACGATAGATATGCGCCAGCCGCTATCTTGAGATCCTGACTGGAATACAGTGCTTATTGAGGATAGAACTGCTCGCTTTCCATTATAATATTTTCACAAAATACAGGACATCGGCTAAACTCCAAAAATCATCGTCAGCAAATTCCTGGCACCCATAGATAAACCAAGAACAATCAATGTCAGCGCCCACATATACTTCGCCCACATATACTTCTCATCTTTATTGTGATCCTCCTTTGAGTCTTTTTCAAGAAACAGGATTACCAATATGACTAAAATCAAGGATAAAGGAATCAAAATAGCTCCTGTTCCAAAAATCGAGGGAAGGAAGGAACTGAAAGGGTGTTTGTTCGTGTAACCCAGCAAATCAACACCAATGTATGTTGTAAACGAATCAAGTACGAATGAAAAGATTGCAAAAGAATATATTCTGCTGCGAAGATATGCCATTTTAATCACAGGGGATATTCTTTTAACGGACTCGGTCAATGCCACTGTCGGCATCAGACTATATACTAAAATATCAATTTTCAAGTTGACTTTAGAGTAAAGAGCAAGGATGATAATGCCTGCAACGGAAATTATTATTCCAGCAGTTGCATACATGCCAGCATAACTCTTTATTTTCCGGGTTTTCTCAAGATATTTCGTTAAAAGGAGGATACCAAAGCATATCGCAAAGATTACAAAGTAAATAAGCGGCGTAATAAAAAAATATTTGATAGGAGGATTCAGTAGATTTGCATCCTCGATTACCCTGAATACTGAACCCATGAGAATATAAGGAATTGTTGCAATCACAAACTCTTCATCAACCTTGATTTTCAATTTATTTAATATTTTTAATACGGCGTAAACACTTGCGAATAAAATAATGACATATGTGAGCATGTCAATATGGTTATAGCTGGTATCATTAATGATACCGTTAACATAATTCCCGTTTATGAAATCAATCAAATCATTCATTACTATCCACCGCAGAATCTATAAATAAATTCTATCTTCTCTCCATCGTGCAATCCCTGTTCAAGTATCTTCTCTGGTGCCGAACCGTTTATAAAGACCACACATGTTACCTTTATCAATTTAACCTCATCGCCAGTTTGCGAAATTCTAATCTCATCGTCTTAAAAATCCCATCGATCATATCCGAAACTTCAGGCAGGGTTTTAAGAACTGCATATGAAATCAACAATAAAGCCAGCAATGAGCCTGCCTTGGTGATAAAATGCTCGGAAATATGAAAACTCTCATCAGGCGTTCCAAACCAGCCAAACCCGTAGGCTGATGCTGTGAAAGAGACCCTCATCAGATTCAGGATATAAATTACAGGCACTGAAATCATAAATGCCCTGAACTTTTGCACAAAAGGCGCGCCTGTAGCAGATGAGATTATGCCTGTAAATAAGGCTATGCTCTCAATAGCAGTGCAGGCAAGTATTATTTCTACGGCAAGACCATTGACTGCAAGCTGGTTCCATGCAACCTGAGTAACGGGAAACCCCCATCTCTCGGCAACCCAGATGGTCTGGTTTGTAACAAGTGATATTATCCCACTGTTGAATAACTCCACGTCTGCAAATAAGAAATATATCAAACCGCTTACCGAGGCTGCTCTGGACAATGATATAAGAATAATTCCATTTCCTTGGCTGCTTTCTTTTCCATTTCCCACCTGAAACATGATATACGCTATGAATAAGGATACTATTGCTGCTACCACAACTAGTAAAGCATTGAAATAATCCTGTACTTCAATATACGATGCTGGCTGCAAAAACCAGTAGATGGCGAGGAATACCCAGCCTGAACCACCAAATAAAAATCTGGAATTACAGGCTTTTGGGAGTACTGACGCTATTGCCAGAAATCCGAGTGAAATCCATAATGTGACAGTCATATTAATCTGATTTTAAATCTCCTTAACGTTTTTATCAAGTTCTACTTTTTATCAACGGGAAGAACATGGGCGTGCGCCGCTTATACTCTTCGTATCTTTCACCGAAAGCCTCTCCAGCCTCTTTTTCCTCTCTTTTCGCAAGCCTGTAATACATTATAATAAGAACGGGCCACATGGCAAGGGTTATGATTGTTGGCCACTGGATAAGCAAGCCTACTGTTACTACCATAAGCCCGAGGTACTGGGGATGCCTGACATACCTGTAAACACCGTCTGTCACCAGCCCTCCTGAAGCTGCATGTATCCTGCTCCAGCCTTTTGACATCAGGAAAAGCCCGAGGAATATGACTGCGCTGCTCGCCACCATTACGAACGCCCACGCGCTCTCCATGCTCATAATACCAGTCCTTGCTAAAAATACGCCCAGCAGGTGTCCCTGTATGTGCCCGAGCGAGAGCTGCAGACCGAATACCGAGGAGAGCACGTATATCGTCAGCGGGAAGCCGTACATCTCTGTGAACAGAGCCACTATGAACGCCTCATATAAACCCAGGGTTCGCCAGTTCTGTTTCTTGAGCGGGGTAAGGAAACTCAGCACAAAGAAGGAAAAAATCCCGATGCTCAGGAGCGCAGCGACCCAGTTGCTGTAGGCATACTCTGTGAGAAAATGGTGCCCTCCTCCTTCGATATTCCCAGGGCTTTCAAAGCCGAGGAGCACTCCGAAACCTTTGAGCAGCACTAAGACCATGAGCACTATGAACCCGAGCGCAATAAGATCCCCAAAAAATTTTCTCATAGCTACCCGCCTATGTTTTTAATAGCTTCATCCATGAGCTTTGACTGGTACATTTTGTCGGGATTGCTGAGGGCTATCCAGACCACAAAATCGTTTTTCGCGTAGTAGTAATGGTATTCGCCCCCGCCCTCGGTATAATATATTTTCATGCCTTTTATTTCTACTATTTCCGGCTTGCTGAACATACCGCCCATACCGCGGTTCATGTTCTCCACTTTTTCCACTGCCCGCTGGTTTGTCTCCGCCAGTGTTACAGACACAGTCGCCCTGCTGCCTGCACTATTCCTGTAGCGCGCTACATGTGCTTCTCCTGGGTTGACATTATCCTTTGCTGAATGAGAACTTTTTATCTCGCGTATAGCCACATCCCCTTCCCTGTGGAGTTTAAGCTCCATATCGCCGAGTTTCTCTGGAAAAAGCGTCTTTTCGTCCTGGTAAAGGAGTGCAGCAGAAGCTGCTATTGCTACTGCGGCGAAAGCTATTATTAGATGAAAACTATTTTTTCTTCTTCTCATGGCACTAAATCCGCTTTATGGATTCCTTCACAATGCTGAGCCTGTAAGCTTCATCCGCATTATCTACCTGTATCCAGAATACCCTGTTACCTTTGGCATAGAAGTAATGATATAAACCCAGTTCCGGTTGTCCTGTTACGAAATAAACGGTAATGCCCTCAACATTCACAGGCGTTGAATCGCTGAACATACCGGTTTTTCCAACCCTGCTGTTCATGGCTGCAAGAAGAGATGCGGCTTCCTCGCTATTTTTAGATTCCGATACCCAGAATTTAGCTTTATTGCCAGCGGAGCCTCTATAATTCGCTATGAAAGCTTTCTCGATTTCTACATTTGCACCGCGATGAAGACTTTTGACCTCTGTCATGGCAGCATCTCCATCCCTGTAGAGAGCCAGGCTCATATCGCCAAGTTTCTCAGGGAATATACTGGAGGCATTTTTCTCCTGCGTCTGGATGTAAAGGAACGCAGTTCCTGCTATTACTGCGATTATGAACAGTACAAGATATAATTCAGATTTGTTTTTCCTCATAATTCCTCCTATATGGTCATCACAGCCTGCTTCACGAGCGATACCTGATAACCTGTATCCGGCGAATCAAAAGATATCCAGTAGATCCTTCCAATCCTGTAATCCATTTTAAAATAATAATAGTTGTACACGTCATTTATTTTCATCATGTACACGTCAGGTTTGACGAATTCCATAACGTCCACTTTCACCGGTTTTGTGCCATTCGGATCTACGCCGCTGTGTCCTGCATGCGACTCCGTCTGGCCTACATCGCCAGAGTATTCATGTCCCTCATGTCCGCTTGCTGCACCCAGCATCGAGTTCATGGCGTTGAAAGCGTCGTTTGCAGCGTTATGGTCGGGCGGCTCGGCGACCCACATACGCATGGTGCCGTTTTTGCCGCTGTACACCGCAGAATACCCTTTTGCAAGAGGTACATCCTTTAAACCGTATATATTCGAAATCTCCTGTGCCGCTAACTCCCCTGTCTCGTACCTGGCAAGTACCATGTCGCCCAGCCTCTCGGTAAAAATGCTTTTTCTGGTATCGGACAGGAATGAGAAATATATAATAAGCACAGCAGCCACGATGATGATTGCATAGACCTCTTTTTTCATTCAATCACCTCTCGCACAGCAGCTTTTCCCTTCTGCGATAATCGATCTGTCTTTTAAGATCGCCCTTGCTATGTACGCGCTGCCAGCCAGGTTGACCGATAGCCCGATGATGATAATGGCGTCCTTATACTCGGTAAGGAATGAGGATGTCGCGAGTATAAAACTCACAGCAGGCAATAGATCGCTCACATGATGAAGGCAGCATGCCAGCATAGCAAGCGATGAGGTGGCAGAACCTGCCATGCCCGCTTTCTCAGAACCTGATACATTCCCATTTATCATATTCCTGTGGTATCTGAAAAGACCCATCTGCACCCCGACTGCCAGGGGAATAAGGTACACGAATATGCCGTTGGCAAGAAATACATCGTATCCCTTTTCAAAGGAGCCTTCGACTAAGGTTAATGTCCACTAACCTCATGGGGTAATATTTTAATAAATAGAGATTGTTTGAACATTAAAAATAATCAGTTATGACCTTGAGTGTATATCTCTGGGAAGATGTTCATCACTATTTTC
>JAPMTX010000169.1 GCA_026552855.1 Candidatus Methanoperedens sp.
GCGCAGGGAAATGAACAATGGAGAAAGGGTAACAGTGTAGAGGGGATGGCATATGAAGCATCTTTATCCGCGACAGGGGATGGCGGTTACATCTATTCTGCGATGGTGCAGGAACGTCCTGAAAATGATTATGAAAAGACTGATATCTACAATGTTATCTACAGTGCAAAGTTCGTTAAATTAGATTCTGGTGGGAATATCGAGTGGCAGAAGAGAGATGAGGGATATTCTATCAAACCTACCTCGGACGGTGGTTATGTGACCGCGAGGGGATCATCGCTTGTCAAACTCGGAGGGATCAAGCCGGAGGTTTCGTTGAGTGGAATAATACCGGATGAGACATCAGCGAACCTGAATGAAACTCCAATCGCAATCCCAACCAGATCCTCTCCTGAAAAAGCTGCCGGATTTGAGTCAGTTCTGGCGATTACAATACTTCTGGCATTGTATATAATCGGGTGGAGGAGAAGGTAAACAGGGAGAAATGATATGGTATCAAGGAACAAAATTGTAACAACCGTTATAATATTGCTTTTACTACCGGTTCTATTCAGCGGATGTATTGGAGAAAAGAATATCGCCCCGGCACCGGACTCAATACAGAAAGAAGCAGTGAATAGCTCATCTCAAGACTTGACCCAATTCAGCGGATGTACTGGAGAAAAGAATATCGCTCCTGCACCAGAGTCAATACAGAAGGAAGCAGTGGATGTCTCATCTCAAAACCTGACCCAATCATCAAAGAAAGAAAATATGCCTGAAATTAAAATAACATCCTTCTCAAGCATATACAAGCATGATAATTCAGATAATGAAGACATTTATTTATTCACCTGGGAAAATGTGCCTGGAAACCAGAGTCATAGACTGCTAAATTTCCTCAAGAACGATTTCAATATAAATTGGGCGGAAAATGCACAAATCAGCAAAGATGAGGATGAAACTATCCACATTTTTACTGATGAAAACTCAATCGAGTTAAGGCTCTTTAACGATAGTGCCCAGAGTTGGGTAAGTAGCCTCGGTTTATGGGTAGTAGAGGAAAATGGCACAAATAATGTATATTATAAAAAGTACCAGAATAAATATGAAATTTGTGAAAGATATTATGCAGTCTATAATCTTTCAATAAGAAATAATGGTTCAGATCTCCTATATTTTAAATTGAATAACCTGCGCCTTTATGAAGGCGACCGGATGTTCAATACCACGTCTCTTGAACCTTATAATAAAAATTCAAGTTTATTAGAGGTATTGCAGGATCTCGAAAAAGAAAATAAATTACAGGATACAACCCTGCTTCCGGGTCAAAGTCTAAATGGAGCAGTGGCTTTTCGGGTAAATTCCCTGTATAATAAATCATTTTTACTGAAGTACAACACGACGAATGTGACCTCAGCGTCTTTTGAGAAAAGCATCAAAGCCCTCGAAGCAGCAGAATACTTCAATTACTCCGTGGCATTGGGCATACCTCCATACCGTAATTGTCACTTTGGTGATGGAACGAAAGGTTCCTATGAACCCATGTTTGACGACAATTGCGATACCTGGGCGAACTGGGTGAACAGAAGTATTTTCGAAGCCTTTCAAAAATCTGACATGGAGCGAATGAGAAAGTCGACGTTCATACCTTATATAGAGATGGTCTATGCATTAAGGGTCTTTCCTGAAAAAAATATATCAATGTTTCCCATAACAACACAGGAATTTTCCACAAGTCTTGTTGCTATAGATGATAAAGGAGAGGAAATGATCAATACATCAAGAATTACAGGAGTGGCAGTTCTGAGCGATCAGACATATGCGTCATTTGAACCCAGATGGAAACTTATCATGCCCCGGATGAATTTTTCCAATGCTTCTGTAGTGAGGATTTCATACGTTGGTATTTTTGGATGGCCTACAGCGTCACGTTTTAGTTATAATAACCAGGATATCGTATTGGATAAAGATTTAAATATAATCGTAGTAAGATATCACCCTTTTCAAATGGTAAGCTGATTGAAACAATGATGGAGCCAGGTAAAGAAGATAAGAAACTATGCGTGCAATGAAAGTGATAATTATGGAACTGAGAGAAAGAATTAAATCTTTCAAAGAAAGTGATAATTTCTGGATAGGGCTTTCACGGGATTTCCTATCCGTTCTTATCGTTTTTGTGATGTTATCATCGATCTTCTATATTACAATGGGGCGATTTTCACCTGGGTCGCCGTGGAGAGCGGCAGCATGATGCCTCATATCCGGATCGGGGATTATATATTTATTAAAAGTACTGATCGCACGAAAATAATTACATATAATGAAGGAAAAGAAATGGGTTATTCAACTTTTGATGAATATGGTGATGTCATTTTGTACAAACCGCGCGGAAGAGAGGACATAACGCCTATTATTCATCGTGCCATGTATTATGTCGAGGAAGGGCGACCAATGTGGCCTGGAGGACCGTCAGCGCCTTTTGCTGGCTATATCACAAAAGGAGACAATCAAAAAACAAATCCCGCATATGACCAGCAGGGGAGCATAAGCCAGCACATTCCGGTCAAACCTGAATGGGTGATTGGAGTGGCCCGATTCGACCGCATACCATTGCTGGGGTGCGTTCCACTGGCTTTACGTGGGATTTTCACCTGCTATGAGAACAGGTGACTACAGAAGAGTTAGAAAAATATCCTGCTCTTAAAAAGGTAATAAATGGTGAAGGATGCTCTGGAACATGGGTTTGAGGCAGCTATGGCAATAACAATATTTCTGGCGATATATACAGCCAGGCGGAAGAGAAGGTGAACAAGGAGAAATGATATGGTATCAAGGCACAAAATTGTAACAACCGTTATAATATTGCTATTACTATCGGTTCTGTTCAGCGGATGTACTGAAGAAAAGAATATCGCCCCGGCACCTGACTCAATACAGAAAGAAACAGTGGATGTCTCATCCCAAAACGTAACACAATCATCAAAAGAAGAAAATATACCAGAAATTAAAATAACTTCCTTCTCAAGCATTTATTTGCATGATAATAATGAAGATATTTATTTATTCAGTTGGGAAAATGTGCCTGGAAACGAAAGTCACGGATTGTTGAATTATCTCAAGAATGATCTACATATTTCCTGGGTGGAAAATGCGCAAATCACCAAAGGTGGTAAGGAGAATAAAACTATCCGTGTTTTTACTGATGAATACTCGATCGAAGTAATGCTAAATAATGAAAGCGTACTCCTGAAAAGGGATAGAGGCTACGAAAACTACAATTTGTGGGTAAAAGAGGAAAATGGCACTCATAACGTATATAACAAAAAATACGGTAATAAATATGATATTTCAGAAAGATATTATGCAGTGTATAATCTTTCAATAAAAAATAACGGCTCAAGTCCCTTATATTTTAAACTGAATGGACTGCGCCTGCATGAGGGTGACCGGATATTCAATACTACGACCCCTGAACCTTATAATAAAAATTCAAGTTTATTAGAGGTATTGCAGGATCTTGAAAATGAAAATAAACTGAAAGATGCAACCCTCCTACCCGGTCAAAGTTTAAATGGAACAGTGGCTTTTCGCGTTAATTCCCTGTATAATAAATCATTTTTACTGAAGTACAACACAACGACTGTAACCTCAGCGTCTTTTGAAAAAAGCATCGAAGCCCTCGCAGCAGCAGAATATTTCGATTATTCAGTAGCACTGCGCATACCTCCATACAACCTCTGTCGCGAAAAGAATGGAACGAGAGGCTCCAATGAACCAATATTTGATGATTTGAATGAAATCTCATGTGAAACCTGGGCGAACTGGGTGAACAGAAGTATTTTCGAGGTCTATCAAAAGTCTGATGTGGAGCGAATGCGAAAGTCGCAGCTTATACCCACGACAGAGATGGTCTATGCATTAAGGGTCGTACCTGAAGGGAATATAACAATGTCTCCTGTTACAAAACGGTTCGATAGGTCACATCTTCTTGTTACCGATGATACAGGAGAAGAAATCATCAATACATCCAGTATTGAAGGAATGGCGGTTCTCCGCAACCAGACCTATACATTCAAGCCCGATTGGATGCTAAATTTTTCAGGGATGAATATATCCAATGCATCTATAGTGCAGATTTCATTCAAAGCCAGTTATATTACCAAGTTCCCTTTTTCGGGGACTATTGGGGAAACCGGCAGATTAAGCTATATTAACCAGGATGTCATATTAGATGATAAACTAAATATAATTGTAGTAAGATATTATCCCCATCAATTTCATTTAGGCTGAAGCGGTATGTTTTCCAAATTGGGAGCTGAGTAAAGGAGATAAGAAATCATGAACACAAAATTGATATTTGCCACCGTGTTCACTTTAGGAATAATAGCCCTGTCACTCTTATTGCTTGCAGGAAGCGCTGGAGCAGCCCCTTACGAAGAATGGAACAGGACATTCAGAAGTGCAGGTAATTCCTCCGCGTACTCAGTCCAGCAGACCGCAGACGGAGGATATCTCATTTCGGGCTCTACCTGCTCTTCGTATGAGCCGTGGCAATGCAATCCGTGGATTCTCAAGACTGATGAAGACGGTAACGAACAATGGAACAAAACGTTCTCAAGTGATTACGGAGCCCGCTCTATCCTTCAGACCAGAGACGAGGGATATATTTTTGCGGACAGATCACTCGTAAAAATCGATGTAAACGGCAACGAGCAGTGGGCTAAGACAATTGGCGGAACCATCTATTCTGTTCAGGAAACATCGGATGGTGGATATATCGGCGCCGGATTAATTCCCGAAGAGCCGGGAAGCGACCATCCCAATGGCTGGCTCATCAAGATAGATGCAAACGGCGATGAGCAGTGGAACCGAACATTCTGGGGAAGGGGCTTTGGCATTATCGAATCCGTTCAACAGACCACGGATAGTGGATATGTGCTTGCAGGTATTAGAACAAGTCGTGAAGACGGGGGTGGCGCCTGGCTCATCAAAGTGGATGCAAATGGTAACGAGTTGTGGAACAGAACCTTCGGGGAGTGGAACAGGACTTTCGGGGGTCGAGGTGAAATGGCTTACTCTGTCCAGCAGACAGGAGACGGAGGCTATATACTGGCTGGATTCGGTTTCCTGTTCATAAAGGCTGATGCAGACGGTAACATGCAGTGGGGCAAAAACAAGAAATTCAAAGGAAAAGATCTTGCTTTGGCTCGTTCTGCCCGGCAGACCTCGGATGGAGGGTATATCATTGCCGGGGATGCATATTCAACAGGTGGCTCTAATATGGATAGCTGGCTCATAAAGGTAGATGAAAACGGCAACGAGCAATGGAATATGACGTTCAGTGGAGTACAGAATTCCGAGGCGTATTCTGTCCAGCAGACAAAAGACGGAAGCTATATCTTTGCAGGTACAACCTTCTCCAGCACTGGCAGAAGTTATGCATGGCTGAGAAAAATTGGAGGAGAACAAACCGGAACTGCAAAAACTCCTGCAGCGAGCCCAACTGTTAAAACAAGCCCAACGGTAACTATTATCGCAAGCCCGACGCAATCTCTGACAGCGGTTCCAACTGAAACCCAAACGGTAAACCCTACCGAAAAGATTGCCGGATTTGAGGCGGTTCTGGCAATAACAATACTTCTGGCAGTGTATATAACCGGGAGAAGGAGATGGTGAATATAGGATTAGATATGTTATTATCAAGAAAAATCAGATGGTGTAATATCAGAATAGCGGCTGGAATAATGGTACTGTTGCTCTTTTTGCTTGCTGGCAGCGCAGGCGCAGTTCCAGTAGAGGAGTGGAACAAGACATTCGGTGGAACGAAAGATGACAATGCATACTCAGTCGCACAAACCAGAGACGGAGGTTATATACTCGCGGGCTGGACTGAGTCCTGCGGGGCAGGCAAGAAAGATGCCTGGCTTATCAAAACCGATGCTAACGGCAGCGAGCAATGGAATAAAACATTCGGGGGAAAAGGCGATGACGGCGCTCATTCTGTCCAGCAAACATCGGATGGAGGCTATATTTTAGCAGGATACACGGAATCGTATGGAGCAGGGAAGCATGATGTATGGCTGGTCAGGACAGATGCAGAAGGCATCGAGCTATGGAACAGGACGTTTGGGGGAGCAAACGATGATGAGGCTTACTCTGTCCGGCAAATCTCAGATGGCGGATATGTACTCGCCGGAAATACATACTCGTATGATGCTGGTAATCACAATGCCTGGATTATTAAGACAAATACGAACGGTAACGAGGTATGGAACAGGACAGGTGATGATCTGTGGAACCGGAAAAATGGAATTAGCGAAGCAAACTCTATTGAGGAGACCAGGGATAGCGGATACATTTTTGCGGGAATGACTTCTGTTGAAGACGGGGGTCCTATGGCAGCATGGCTTGTAAAGACTGATGCAGATGGTAAGCAGCAGTGGAGCCGAACATTCGGAGGACACGCTGATTGGGCAAACTCTGTCAGACAAACTTTAGATAGTGGTTATGTATTCGCAGGGAAAATGTACATACCTGGCGGTGCTCTGGCATGGCTTATTAAGACAGATGCAAACGGTAAGCAGCAATGGAGTCGAACCTTCGGAGGATTAAGCAGCGCCGAGGTTTACAGGGTTGAGACCTGGGCTAACTCTGTTCAGCAGACCTCGGACGGAGGCTATATATTAGCGGGATATACGGTATTGTATAAGTCTGGCATGACCAATGCATATGCCCTGCTGATCAAGACCGATGCAGAAGGCAACGAGCAGTGGAACAGAACGTTCGGGGGAACATCCGGGGATGCGGCTTACTCTGTTCAGCAGGCAAAAGATGGTGGATATATTCTTGCAGGTAACACAAAATCAATCGAGTCTGGCGGCAGTGATGCATGGTTAATAAAAGTGGACGGAGCACCAGTTGAAACAGCCGAAGCCCCGACAGCAAGTCCAACCTCAACTCTGATCCCAGTTCCAACTGAACCTCTTAAGGTAAGCCCTACCGAAAAGGCTGCTGGGTTTGAGATAGTTCTGGCAATAACAATACTTTTGGCAGTATATATAGCCGGGAGAAGGAGAAAGTAAACAGGAGGAAAGGATATTGTATCAAGGAAAACCGATTGGTATGCCCGAACAATGGAGCAGGAGTTTCGATGGAGCGGAAATCCGCTCAGTCCAGCAAACCTCTGACGGCGGCTATATACTTGCCGGGTGGACAGGGGGCTTTATCTGGCTTATCAAAACAGATGCAAATGGCAATGAGCAGTGGAATATAACATTTGGGGGAAGGGGCGGTTACATGGGTGAAGATGTTAAAATGCAGGATAAATCAGATTGTTTAATTTACCTTAATTATGAATCAATAGTTCCCGTTCTGGGGAATATCTTTTTCGGGTTGGGAAAAGCAAAAAAGATGATAGGACAAAATGCCAAAGCCACTGGCTGATTATTTCAGGTATAGCCTTATTACTTATTAGATTTGCGATTTTACAATAAATATAAGTACTATCAAAGCAAAAACCATTATACCTGTTTCTGGATAAAATCGGGGAAGTGGAGCGATGAAACTAAAGAAGGTATATAGCTGGTACTGTTTTGATCATGGCATTGTGTGTGGGAATAGTAGAGGGGTCCTAGTCCTGTATGAACTTTAAGAGCACTCCCTTTCTTCTGGTGCTGTTCGTCACGCTGATAATAGCAGCGTATGTTGAGCTTAACTTCGGAGGCTACGGAAGCTCAGGCTTCCTGGCTCTTGTCTTTTTCTTAGCCGCACTGGTCATGCTTGCAAAACTTAAAGGTACGGAGCAGACCAGACTGAAAGCCTCATGGAAGTTCCTGCTGCTGGGAAGCATTATATTAATAGCTGACCTGGCATACAACATCAGGACTGGCTCCGCAATCCAGACGCTGGACACGATGGTGCTTTTCCTCGGCGCATCGCTTATCTCTATCAACATAAGGAATAACAGCATCAGCAGCATGGGCGAGTTCGGCACGTACTTTTCCTCCATTTTCCTTCTGCTCTTTCTGGTCGTGTACGCCATGCCCTCGCGCCTGGGCTCAAACATCTATGACTACTACGGCTACTATGCGACTACCGTACCGGCTCTGTTCCTGCTGCGCTTCATGAATGTTTCCCTGCACATGGATTCTCTCACCACTTTCCATGTGTATGGTGTGGAGGATATCTATTACAAGATAGACCTGGGATGCTTTGGGTTTTATTCGATGATGCTTATAATAAGTACCGTGCTTGCGTACAGGCTCACCTCGCCGGGCAAGAACCAGCACAGCCTGGTGAAAATAACCGCAGTACTGATCGCCACTTCTTATCTTGCTAACCTGCTCAGGATAATCATTTTAGTGTCAGTGGGCTACAGCTACGGCATGGCTACCATGCAGGTCTTCCATACCTTCCTGGGGTGGGCGCTTTTCGCGGCTATTGTGCTGCCGATTACGTATTTTTATTTGAAATAATTTTCTGTAGCCGGCTTTATACCTTGCGGATCACCATCTCTCCCAGTGCACCACCTTATCCAGACCCGTCCTGGACGGCGCAGATGGTTTTTCATCCGGGTACCCGACTGGGATTATAGCGACAGGCGTCGTCCTTTGAGGAAGTCCCAGGAGCTCGCTGACCGCGTATTCATCGAATGCCCCTACCCAGCACGTAGCAAGCCCCATGGAATATGCAGCCAGAAGCAGGTTCATCACGCCCGCAGTTGCATCCTGGACTGCGTAAAGCTCTCCCCGCTGCCTGTATATGCGGGATGAGCGCTCGGTGTTCGCCACAGCCACGATAGCTGCAGGAGCCCGGTCGATGAACGACTGGTCAAGCGCAGCTCTTGCCAGTTTTTGCTTTGTTACCTTATTCGTGACGACCACGAAATCCCGCGCCTGGAGGTTGCCGGCTGAGGGCGCCATCTGCGCGGCTCCCAGCAGTTCCTCGATCATTTCTTTTTCGACAGGGGTATCTTTGAACCTTCGGACAGATCTCCTTCCTCGAATAGCTTCCATACACTCCATATGTGAACCTCTTTTAAATTATTAATGATTTAACTGTTCACCTTATCGTATTTGGGAATGCTTTCAATCGTACAGATCATGCCCTCAAAGTTCCCGTTCTTTACCCGCGGGATCAACCACCCTGACAGATATTTCTGCTTTCCTTCTTTAACCGAGATAGGAAGAGCCTGGTAATAAAATGGCTGCATCGTTTCCCTGGCTTTCAAATAGTAGGGTCTGAAAATCTCAGGGAAATCCAGCAGAACTTTAACTCCCACTATCTGTTCCAGGTTCGTCCCCATCAATACCTCTGTACCTTTATTTGCATAACAGATAGTGTCACTTTTATCAGTTACCCATACGCCGTTAACGATTCCCTCCAGAACGCTTTCATAGAATTCCTTGCTCTCTTTCAATCTCTCCTCGGCTCTGTGTTTATAGAGGGCTATCTCAATGTTGATCTTCAACTCCCTTTCCTTGAACGGTTTAATGATATACCCGAAAGGCTCGGTGATTTTTGCCCGTTCAAGGATCTTCTCGTCTGAGAAAGCTGTGAGATATACAACAGGGATGTTAAACCTTGAGCGTATCTGCTTTGCAGTCTCAATCCCGTCCATCCCGCCCTTCAGTACGATATCCATCATTACCAGGTCAGGGACACGCTCCTCCACCTTTTTGACAGCCATCTCGCCTGAAGATGCTACCGCAGTTACAGTATATCCCAGTTTTATCAGGGTCCTCCGTATATCTTCCGCAATAATGCTCTCGTCCTCAACAACCAGTACGTTTATCTCTTCCATTATTTTGCTCCTTTAAATCTGATTTGAAATTCGGTTCCTTTGCTCCGGTCAAGATTAATATGACCCTCAAGCTGATTATTCACCAGCAGGTTAACTAACTGCAGACCCAGGGATTCAGTTTTTCTAAAATCCAGTTCTTCGGGAAAACCAATGCCGTTATCGCCGACAGTAAGCCCCATCTCGCCGCCGGTTTTTTTAAGGGCTATTCTTATTTCGCCTTTTCTGCCATCCGGGAATGCGTATTTTAAAGAGTTGGTAACAAGTTCGTTGACGATCAATCCGCATGGAATAGCCGAATCCATGTCCAGTGTGTCCTCGATCTCGGTCTTCAGTACGACCCTGCCCAAACCATAGGATTCAAATAACCCATCTACCATGTCGTTGACATACTCGTTGAAATCGATTTTTGTAAAATCTTTTGAATAATACAGTTTCTCGTGGACAAGGGACATCGATATTACCCTGTTCTGGCAGTCCTTGAACATATCAAGATACTTTTCTTCAGTTATGCTTTCGGACTGGAGCCTGAGAAGGCTTGAGATTATCTGCATATTGTTTTTGACACGGTGATGGATTTCACGCAGAAGCACCTCTTTTTCTTTAAGGGACTGCTTGATCTGATCCTCAGCACGCTTTCGCTCTGTTATATCACGGGTTATACTTGAAAACCCGATAACGTTCTGGTTCGCATCGCGTATGGGTGAGATAGCCAGACTTACTTCTAATCTTGTGCCATCCTTTCGAACGCGTACGGTCTCTATCCCGCTTACAGACCTGCCGGATTTAGCCTGGTAAATGAACAGGTCTTTATCCTGTACAAGGTCGCCCGGTACTATAAGCTGTGCATTCTTTTTCCCGACAGCCTCTTCTGCTGTCCATCCGAATATCCTCTCTGCACTTGTATTCCATGAGGTGACATTATCTTCAAGGTCTACCATTATGATGGCGTCAGAAGCATTTTCAAATAAACTGCGGTATTTCTCCTCGGTTTCGTAGCGAAGTTCTTTCTCTGTTACAACCTCTTTCTCGTAAGGCTGCTCAATTGATGATTTAAATAATGCGAGGTATATGAAAAAGTAACCCGCAGCTTTAAGCAGGTGTCCCGAATATTCATAATAGGAGTAGACCAGATTACTGAAAGCCAGGATAATAAAACCATATATTAAACAGACTATACTCTTCTGTCCTGTTTCCAGGAATCTTCTTGAATACAGATATCCCGTGTATAAGATAATCGCCGAAGTTAAGAACGCCAGAAGAGTCCATGCTGTAGAGAAGCTGCCATCGGGGTAATGCATTGCAGGCAGATATTCAGGGAACAGCAGCATCGTGTTAAGCAGTACAATATTTAAAATATTTATAGAGATTAAAAGGACCGGTTTGTTAATCCAGCGCGGGAGTGAACCTTTATAAATAAATACGCTTGCAAAAAACAGCAGGGCGGAAATAAGCCGGGCTGCACCCCAGAAAACCGCCTCTTTCTGCTGTGAGTTAGGCGTGATGAAATCCGGCATATAAGGATGGGAAAGCATATGGTACATATCAAAAGTCCCGATAATCAGCAGACTTGCACCTATAAAAAGGGGGTGGGGATCCATATTTTTGGCATAAGCATGCCAGGTCAACACAAAGATAGAAAAAGACATGACAAAGGGTAAAAGCTCTGTTGAAATCTCAAAAAAATCACCAGCCTGTGGAGTAATATGTCTATACGATTCAAGCAGATACCCTATAAGGAATATTGATACGATAGTCGTCAAAACTTTTAAAGTATGGTTTTTTTTAGTCATTATATCCGCTGTTCGATTATTTATTTCGGAATTTAATTTGAAACTCGGTTCCTTTGCTGCGGTCAAGATTGATCTCGCCTTCAAGCTGGCGATTTACCAGCAGGGTAACTAAATGTAAGCCCAGTGATTCTGTCTTTTTGATATCAATATCTTCAGGGATACCGACACCATTATCGCTGGCTAACAGCTCAAGTGTATTTCCATCGGTTTTGCGAAGAACTATTTTAATTTCACCGCTTCTGCCACCGGGAAACGCGTGTTTTAAAGAATTAGTGATAAGTTCGTTGATTATCAATCCGCACGGGATGGCAGAATCTATGTTTAGAGGAACATCTTCGACATTAAGTTCAAGTTTGATCCTGTCCTTTCCGAACCCGTATGACCTGAATAACCCGTTCACCATATCGGTGATATAATATTTAAAATCAATTTTTGCAAGGTCTCTGGAGTGATAGAGTTTCTCATGCACGAGGGACATGGAAATTATCCTGTTCTGGCAGTCTTTGAACATATCAAGATACTTTTCTTCCCTGATATACTCAGATTGAAGTCTCAGGAGGCTGGAAATAATTTGCATATTGTTCTTGACCCTGTGGTGTATCTCACGCAGGAGTACTTCTTTTTCCTTGAGGGATTGCCTTATTTGATCCTCAGCCCGTCTCCGTTCGGTAATTTCAGCCTGCAATACTTCATTGGCATTTGTCAGATCAGATGTCCTTTCCTGAACACGGATTTCCAGTTCATCACGCGCTTTGCGCAGTATCTGGTTTTGCTCCTCTATTTTTTTCTTGCTTTCTACAAGCCGGTCGTGAAAGTATTTTGTCTTGAGCAGGGACTTTACACGCGTTATAACCTCTACTTTATTTATCGGTTTAGTGAGAAAATCATCTGCTCCCACCTCTATAGCCTTTATCTTATATTCTAATTCCGAAAAGGAGGTGACCATGACAACAGGCGTGAAACGCGTGGTATCCTGCTGCTTTATTTTTTCACACACTTCATAACCGCTCATACCCGGCATTATGATATCCAGCAGCACGATATCGGGATTGCCGGATTTTATTTTTTCAAGAGCTTCATTACCATTGCAGGCTGATATTATATCGTAATCATTTCGGAGAATATCCGTAACTAACTCTATGTTGATCGGGTCGTCATCCACCAACAGGATTTTATCCCTGCATCCTTTATCCCTATTACCTGTAACAGTATCAATCTCATCATTCGGATTCATGTATCATCTTTCCAGTCAACCCTGCCCGTTATAACCTCGTACTTTAAAATTACATCCACACCGGTAGTGGGCAAATTTGCCAGTTGTTTTGAGAGAATATTATCGTACAGGAGAATGAATTTGTAAGGAGTTCTGGAATATCTGCTTTTCAAATAGTCTAAAAAATCATACAGTTCTTTGCCCTTCATGGTAGATATTGATGAAAAATCAATAAATTGTGAGAAGGAATCCAATATAATGAGGTCGGGCTTAACATTTTTTAAATTTTTCTCGATCAATTGCATCATTTCGTTCAGGTTCGATGGTGTTTGCTCAAACAGACAATCCTGCGTTCCTTTTTTTTCAAAGACCATACTGGAGACACAATCAATAACAAAAATCTTTGATTTCAGGTTTTTAAAATGGGGTTTTATAGAGTCGTTGGTTTTTGTCAACGAAATATACATTATTTTTCCAGGATAAGGGATCTTGTTAAAAAAACCAATGATCTCGTCGAACTCCAGAGATTCATGGATTAACAGCATGCTGTTCCAGAAATCCAGCATTATCCTTTTAAACTCATTGTTCGCGGATTTCCAGTAATTTACAGCGACCACTTCATAACCTTCTTTCATGTTTTATCACCGTGTTTTAGTATCCGTCTATCCATAACAAAAGCTAGATGAGCGCTTTTCTCACCCTGTTCACAATCTCAGGCACGTCAAATGGTTTAATCACATAGTCCCTTATCTTGAATTCGTTCATCAGGAGTTTCTTCTCTTCTTCCGAGAACCTGACGACCGTGACAAGCATTATCCTGAGCTTTTCCAGGTTTTTCTCCTTCAATTTCATCAGGATTTCTTTTGTTTTCAGCCCGGGCATCATTACATCAAGAAGCACCAAGTCGGGTTTAACTTTCTCAACTTTGCTAAGGAACTCCTCGCCATTGAATGCCAACTCTGTCTCATGTTTTTCTATCTCCATTATTGTCTTCAGAGTCTCCGCAATATCCCTGTTGTCATCCACTATCATTATTTTTCCCATGCCCTACGCCTCCTTTACCATTGTTTTTTCAAACGCAATCACTTCATCTTCCACAACCAATATTTTTGGTGCTACCATTATCACATCCCCAGTTCTGTCATATCCTCAGTTTACATAGCGATAGTTATTATAATGATGATACATATTTAAATAATTTTCATACCTCAATTTTTTTATATGTTTAGATTGCAAGATTAAACGATTCTGACCATTCAACCACTAAAGAAGCGCTTTCCTCACTCTGTTTATAAGATTAGGCACGTCGAAAGGTTTGGTCACATAGTCCCTGATTTTGAACTGTTCCATTAAAACTTTCCTTTCCTCATCTGAGAAACGAACAACCGTGACAAGCATTATTTTAAGGTCTCCCAACCCTTTCTCTTTCAATTTCATCAGGATTTCTTTTGTTTTCAGCCCCGGCATCATAACATCAAGAAGCACCAGGTCAGGTTTAACATTCTCAACTTTGCTAAGGAACTCTTCGCCGTTGAATGCCAACTCTGTCTCATGTTTTTCTATCTCCATTATTGTCTTCAGAGTCTCCGCAATATCCCTGTTGTCATCCACTATCATTATTTTTGCCATATTTTTTACGCCTCCTTTTCTAAAACTTTCTCGAACATATTTGATCCAATACTCTCTTCCCTAATTTTATAAATATATGGAATTGTAAATTGGAATGTAGATCCCTTTCCAAACTCGCTTTCTATCCAGATTTTCCCGCCATGGTATGTTACTATTCTCTTGCATATTGCCAGCCCAAGCCCTGTCCCCTCATATTTTCGCGTTTGATTTGAATCAACCTGCTGGAATGGCGTAAATAACCTTTCCAGGTCCTCTTTTTTGATCCCGATCCCGTTATCTTTGACTTTAACGATTGCGTGATCGGTGTTGCCTGATAATTCAACCTTTATTAACCCTCCAGTATCTGTGAACTTGATGGCATTATTTATCAGGTTTATAATAACCTGGGTAATCCTGTCCTTATCGATTATTACTCCAGGAACCTTATTTTCGTTAAATGTAAGCTTCAGGTTCTTATCCTGAGCCTGTGTTCTCATAGTTTCAACAGCATTTTCCACTACCTCGTTAAGATTTGCCGCAGCCATGTTGAATTTCATAACCCCGGCTTCCAGTTTGGAAATATCAAGAACATCAACAATCAACCTGTCAAGCCGTGTTGTGTTCCTCAGGATCATTTCAAGGCTGGTCTTTTGCTTTTCCGTAACATCCCCGAAGTATCCTGCAAGGATCATCTGGAGCTGGGCATTTATAGGTGTGAGAGGTGTACGCAGCTCATGGGAAACGACACTTAAGAATTTTGTTTTAAGTTCATCCGCTTTTTTAAGTTCAATATTTGCCCGTATAAGTTCCTCCTCAGCCCGCTTGCGCTCGGTGATATCCTTTGCCAGACAGACTATTCCTTGGATCCTGCCGGTGTTATCGAATATGAAAGATTCTGAAAAAGACACGGGTACTTTCCTTCCGTCTTTTGTCGTGCAAGTTATTTCAACATTCTTACTTAAACCGGTTTTATCCGGATCATCAGACCGTGCTATTTTGAGCAACTCTTCCTCTGCAGCTATCACTCCAAAATGTTTTCCGATAAGCTCATTATTTTTGAACCCCAGGATATCGAGTACGGGCTGATTGACCATCTTGATTGTCTTATCAGCATCCAGCACGATCAACATATCAGCCATTGACTTGATGATATTATCAAGGAAATTTTTAGCGGAAGTAATTTCAACGCTGTATTTTTTTAAGTCCTCGGTCATCTTATTAAAAGAGTTTCCCAGGTCTCCTATCTCATCTGTCGATTTTATATCTATTTTTGTATCTAATTCCCCTTTGCCGACTTTAACGCTGGCTTCTTTCAGACGGATTATCGGGTTTGAAAAATAATTGGATAAGTAGAAACCAATAGTTATTGCTGTAATAAAGGTGAAAAAACTGGCAATTAATATAATGTCCTTAGCTTTCGCAATTGAATATTCTAAGTTTTCCTTTCTCTCTGCATATTCTTCTTTTTCTTGTGCTAATGCATCACCCACAACTCTCATGAATTCGACTTCATCATCTTCAAGTTCCATATATTTTTTCTGGACATGCGATTCAGAAACGCCCTGTTTTTTTAAATCAATTAATTCCCTGCTAGTATTCTGGAGTTTCTGACCTTTAGACCTTATTTCTTCTAAGATGCCCTTTTCATACGGGAAAAATTCATTTACTGAGCTCTCATATCTTTTAAAGGTATTATTATAATCTTCTATTGCTAGGCTCAGTTCCTCATCTTCTCGTTCTATGGTTGTATTTTCAGTATGGTTGTTAGAGAGCAGGGATATAAATACCTCGGTAGATACCGTTATATCTGAACCCGCAAATTTCAAATCTTCAAGAGTTTGCATAACGGGTACAGTTTCTTCATAGGCAGTACTATATGCCCTCTGGATAGATTCGGTTGCACTGATCCCAAAATAAGCAACAATTCCAACTAACAGAGAAATTGCTAAAAATCCCATGGTTAGCTTTAAAATTATTTTCATCTTTTACCGCCAGGCGGCATCATGCCTTTCTTTGATTTTATAATTATACGGGATTGTAAACTGGAATGCCGATCCTTTTCCAGGCTCACTTTCTACCCAGATTTTCCCGCCATGGTATGTTACTATTCTCTTGCATATTGCCAGCCCAAGCCCGGATCCTTCATATTTTCGCGCATAGCTTGAGTCAACCTGCTGGAATGGCGTAAATAACTTTTCCAGGTCCTCTTTTTTGATCCCGATCCCGTTATCTTTGACTTTAACGATTGCATGATCGGTGCTGCCTGATAATTCAACCTCTATTAAACCTCCCGTATCTGTGAACTTGATGGCATTATTTATCAGGTTTATAATAACCTGGGTAATCCTGTCCTTATCGATTGTTATCTCAGGGATCTTATCTTCTTTTAATGTAAGTTTCAGGTTCTTATTCTGAGCCTGTGTTCTCATGGTTTCAACTGCATTTTCTACTATCTCGTTAAGGTTTACCTGAACCATTATGAATTTCATAACCCCGGCTTCCAGTCTGGAGATATCAAGAACGTCACCGATCAACCTGTCAAGACGTGTCGTGTTCCTCTGGATCATTTCAAGGCTTTTTATTTGCTGTTCAGTAATATCCCCGAAGTACCCTGCAAGGATCATCTGGAGCTGTGCATTCATGGGTGTAATAGGAGTCCGCAGCTCGTGGGAAACAATACTTAAAAATTGTGTTTTAAGTTCATCCGCTTTTTTAAGTTCTATATTTGCTCGCTTAAGTTCCTCCTCAGCCCGTTCACGCTCGGTGATTTCAGTCTTTAATATTTCATTGGCGCGTGCCAGTTCAGCTGTACGCTCGCGGACGCGCAGTTCCAGCTCGTCGTGGGCTCTTTGCAGTACTTCCTCAGCCCGTTTGCGTTCTGTGATGTCCCTTACCACATATATAATAGAATTGGATTTTACTTTTGTATCTACAATTAACGAGGCATTCAGCTCTGCAGGAAAACGGGTACCGTCTTTCCTGAGCATGCTATATTCTATATTTTTGATCCACCCGGTCTCCATGATCTTTTTCAAATTATCTATCGCGTACTGGTGGTCTTCCTGCGAGATCAGTTCAAAAATATTCTTTCGGAGGATCTCTTCAATATCCTTAAATCCGTGCAACTGCGCAGCACGCTGGTTAGCTACGAGTATTCTGCCTTCCTGGTCTGAGAGCATGACTGCATCAGGTGAAGTCTCAATAAGACTTCTATAACGTTCTTCACTTTTCCGCAATTCATGCTGGGAATGTTCCAGTGCATCCAGCATCGTGTTTATGGAACCAGAAAGGTTCGACAACTCATCCCCTCCAGTAACCAGGGTGCGCATCGAGAGGTCACCTTTTGAGCCGATATTACCGACATCCGAGATGAGATGAGCCAATCTGGAAAGTACGGACTTCTCTAACAACAGCATGGTCACTGCACCGAATACCAGACCGATTACTAGGAGCGACAGGATAAAATAACTCATGCTGGCATGACCCTGTTGATATATATCTCTTGGAGCATCTTCTCTCAAGATCAGGATAGGTCTGCCATAAACATCGCGGAGCAGGGTATAACCTGCAATTGACTGCTCGTCCAGGGGTTGAACAAAAATTTTGTCCCCTTTTGACAAAGAGGCGCGCGCTTCCTGGAAATCAGGAGGCATCTGTGTACTGTTAAAAAGATATGCAGTAAGAGGCGAATGAGTTACTTTAGAGAGTTGTTTTAATTCATAAGCATCCAGGTAGCGTCCGAAGATAAGCGTTCCGTGGATAGGACCTTTGCCTTCACTTGTAAGGATAGGTCGGGAGGCAATAAGCATTGGACCTTCAGGGAGTAAAATTAATCCTGTCAGGCTGTTGCCGGTATCCGGGTGATAAAAGAGTGTATTGCTGGCAGAAATGTGCTCGTATAAACTCTGGGGAACGGGTATTTCTTTCTCGTTTTCCAGGTCGAAGGCTTTGCCGTAGATGACATGACCGGATGAGTTAACAAAAAGCATGAGATTGATTCCTATCTGAATAAAGGATGTATCGGTAGGATTGGTTTTAATAAAATCCTGGTTTCCATCCTGGATAAAGTCATAAGTATCATTCCAGTTCGCCCAGTCGCCGGTCTTACTGTCCAAATTGGACAGATCACTGGATAATGAATCCCTGACTCTTTCTACATCCTGTCCCGTATCTTCTTTTTCCAATTCAACAAAACTGCCCAGTACAATGGTTGAAGATATAGAATACAGAACCGTAATAAGCCCGATAAGCGTCGCCCCGATGATGAGTAATGTCTTTTCACGAAGCTTCATAGATAATCATTTAACGTCCCTTTTGTTTACCGATGCTTTTTCTAACAGATCTAATTCCACTTTCTCCTCTTTAATTTCGGATTTGTACGGAAGTGTGAACCTGAATACAGAACCCTTCCCGAATTCACTTTCTATCCAGATCTTTCCGCCGTGGTAGGTAATTATCCCCCTGCATATTGCAAGTCCAAGCCCAGTTCCCTCATATTTTCGCGTATAGCTTGAGTCAACCTGCTGGAAAGGCTTAAATAACTTCTCTGTATCCTCTTTTTTGATCCCGATCCCATTATCTGTGACACTTACAACCGCATGGTCAGTGTTACCTGAAAGTCCGATGTTTATCCTGCCGCCGGAATCGGTGAACTTGATGGCATTATTTATCAGGTTAACGATAACCTGGGTAATCTTGTCCCTGTCAAACACTATCTCAGGTATCTTATCTCCTCTTAAGGTGATTGTTATCTTCTTATCCTGAGCCTGGGGTCTCATAGTCTCAACTGCGTTTTCAACCACTTCGTTAAGGTTGGCACGAGCCATGATAAACCTCATAACTCCGGCTTCCAGTTTGGAGATATCAAGAACGTCTCCGATCAACCTGTCAAGCCGTGTCGTATTCCTCAGGATCATTTCAAGGCTCTTCATTTGCTGTTCAGTAACAACCCCGAAGTACCCTGCAAGGATCATCTGGAGCTGTGCATTCATGGGCGTAATAGGAGTCCGCAGCTCGTGGGAAACTATACTTAAAAATTGCGTTTTAAGTTCATCCGCTTTTTTAAGTTCGGTATTTACCTGTTTAAGACGCTCTTCAGCCAGCTTGCGTTCTGTGATGTCCCTGGATACATGAACAACCTGTGTTATCCTCCCCGTTTCATCCAGTATAGGCGATGTAGAGACCTCCACATATATCTTTTTACCATCCCTTCCGTAGTGTAAATGCTCTACTACAGAGTGCTTTCCAGTTTTTACTGTTTCAAGCAGGGGGCAGATATCATCCGGATGTTCGCATGGTTCTAACCTCTGATGAGTTATAGAGTAACAAGCCCTCCCTAAAACATCTTCTCCTCTTTGCCCGAACTCTCTTAAGAAAACACTGTTGAATCCGGCTATTTTGAAATCCTGGACATCAATGATGCAGAGGGCGTCATTCATACTGTCAAGAATAGTCTTAGAGAATCCGTTTGAGCGCGAAAGTGCCTCTTCAGCCTGTTTGCGCTGGATGATTCCTACAAGTACATCGGCTATCGCATGGAGGATTTCCTCTTCTTTTTGATCGCGGTGATGCCCTTCTTTCAGGTACAGATTAATTATTCCGAGCACCCTGCCGGAAGAGATAAGCGGGACACAGTAATGACCATGAGAAGTTATCCCGTCGTAGATATACTCATGATGCTCGTCTATATTATTAACAAACTCTATTTTACCGGATGACGCCGCTCTACCGCAAATGCATTTACCGAACGGAACACGTGCGCATACCGTCTGTAAAGAATCTGGCAATCCCCGCTGTGCTTTCAACACCAGTACATCTGAATCATCATCTGCCATCCAGATACCTCCCATAGGTTCCAGAGCAAGCCAGGGAATAGACGTCAGATGATCAATAACCTTTTCCAGTATTTTATCCAGTGAAATATCTTCCAGAGAAATCTGAAGCAATTTATTAAGAGAAGCCTGTATCTGAGACCTGCGCAGAATCTCCTCCTCAGCCCTCTTGCGTTCGGTGATCTCCTGAAAAATTCCGTACATCGCCTGTTTGCCCATATAAGTAAAAGGAATTGATACAATTTCCACATCGACAGGAGAGCCGTCGAGCCTGAGGAGCTTTTCTTCAATCAAAGGCGCTATTTCCCCATGTTTTTGTTTACTAATCCGTTCTTTAACGATCTCATGGTAATCCGGGTGTATGACTTGAAGTACTGGTATTCCAATGAGTTCTTCTGGTTTTGATGCACCGAAAATTTTCAGTGCTGCCGGGTTTGCGTACACAATTTTATGGTTGCAGTGTATAGCGATCCCAAAGGTAGAGAAATCTACAAGACGACGGTAGCGGTCTTCGCTTTCCCTCAGCGCCTCTTCAGCCCTCTTGCGCTCTGTGACATCGCGCCAAGCAGCGACAAAGCCATCTCCCAGTTTCGCGGCTCGAATATCAAATGCCCTACTCAGGTGCTTCCCAACATAAAAATCTTCATAGATAAGCGATTCCTTAATAAGCGGTTTGCCCGTTTCTACTACCTGACAGTACGCGTCAAAAAGCCCCGAATCCCGGTGGGCTGGTAGCAGTTCGAGAAGGCGCTTGCCAATCTGCTCCCCCTTTGCCATGAGGTTCATCTCACAGGCAGCATCGTTTACATACTCAACCCGAAAATCAATAATTCGATTTGATTGATCTCGGACAGCCGAGTAAATACCAAACGCATCCAGCATGTTCTCAACTGAAGTTCGAAATTGCTCTTCGCTCTTTTGCAATTCTACTTCTGCTCGCTTGCGCTCAGTAATGTTCTTCACAGTTCCCATGCTTGCTACCCTGCCCTGATAATTTATTAATCCTACATTCATATTGACAATGATTCTTGTCCCATCCCTGTGCAGCATGCGGAACTCATATTCCTTAGGAATATCCTCACCCGCCTGTCTTCGATGATAGCGGTCCGTAACTATCTCCAAATCCTCCGGTGAAACAAGTTCCTGAAAATCCTTTCCTGTGATCTCTTCCACCGTGTAGCCAGCAATTCTAGCAAACGCTTCGTTGGCAAATTGAATTTTGGCATCCTGGATAATAAAGACTCCATCCTGGATGTTATCAATTAACGTGCGGTACTTTTCCTCGGATAGCTTTAGTGCCTCTTCAACCCGTTTGCGCTCCGTGATATCACGGCAGATACCCAGAACTTTGACCACTTCTCCATCCAGGACCTGAGGAGTCACTACAAAATCCATTATTATATACATACCAGACTTTGAGAGAACACGCAGCTCAAAGCTGGAGGGCGATACTTCTCCAAGCAATATATGCTGGAATAACTCCCTGACGAATGGTAAATCGTCTGGATGAATGATGCCTGGAAAGGTTTTTCCAAGCCAATCAGAGCGCGACCAGCCTGTAACTGTTTCAAACCAGGGGTTAAGGGAGGCGAATGTTCCATCTGTAGAGAGAGTAAAGATGATATCTTTCGCATTATCGACCAGACTTCTATAGCGCTCTTCCGACTGGCGTAGCGCTTCTTCAGCCCGCTTTTGCTCCGTGATATCCCAGAAAATACCAAGTACGCCGGTAGTATTGCCATTCTCATCTCTGATAGGTGTTTTGACGGTGTGGACAATCATCTTCTGTCCGTTCAGGATATAGTTTTCTTCTATGTCTTCTGTCTTCCCCGACTCCATGATTCTTTTATCGTCAGCCCTGTATTTCTCAGCCAGCTCCTCAGTAAAAAAGTCATAATCCGTCTTTCCAACAATCTCATCAGACTTGATATTTAAATCGCGTGCAAAGTTATTGTTGCAGGAAACGTAACGTAAATTTTTATCTTTATGGAATATTTTTTGCGGGGCGTTCTCAATCAATGTCCTGTACTTATTCTCACTTGCCCGTAATACTTCCTCAGCCTCGTGTTTAAAGAGGGCTATAGTTATAGCCATTTTCAATTCCTTTTCTTTAAAAGGTTTAATTATATACCCGAACGGGTCTGTTATTTTTGCTCTCTCAAGCGTTGTTTTATCCGAGTAGGCAGTGAGGTATATAACAGGGGTATTAGAACGGGAGGTTATCTGCCTTGCAGTCTCAACCCCGTCCATTTCACCCTGCAGTACAATATCCATCAATACTAAATCAGGTTTAATTTCTTCTACTTTTTTAATAGCTTCTTCTCCGGAAGATACTGTTATAGGAACAGAATATCCCATAGCCTGCAAGGTTCTTCGGATATCTTCAGCAACAATACTTTCGTCTTCAACTACCAATATCTGTATTTCTGACATTGCTTCGCGTCCCCAAGTCTAATATTAAGAGGAATTGTTCACATCATAACCATTATAATTATGATAAATACCTCTTTAAATAACTTTCATATGTAATTTTTTTTTAATGTCTTGCCTGAAAAATTAACTGGAGGCGGAGAACCGAAGGTAAAAGTCCCGGGTCGTGCCTCTGGAGGGCACATTCATGTCAACCGTTTATTAAATAATTTAGAAGGTACCTACAGAAAAAAGCTGCGATTGTTTAAACTCCGGCAAGTTTTGTCTGCTGGAATTTTGCCTTTAACCCTTCAAGGTCGATTAATTCATTAATAATATCGATCAGTACCTCATTTCCCCGGAGCAGCACATTGCTATCACTACCGCTTAGTTCAAAGGCTGGATCATCATGTGGTATTTTAACACGCGTCACCGCAGCCCTGTGCTCTTTGATGCGCGCGTCCCTGGATTCTTTCACGTTCCTGGTCCTCTGCGCCTCGATACCCAGCAGACTAAGCTCATATTTGAAGCAGGGTCGGTGGAAAAGTGACGTGAGGATATAGACGGCGAGTTCCAGCCGCTCGGGAACATCAGTATCTTTGAGGTGCTCTTTCAATATGCCGTAGATGTCCCGGTTCATGCCTGCTCTCAGGGCATATACTTTTGATGGCGGTATATCCAGCTCCTCAAGATATCCTGTATCGTGCAGCGCGCGGAGATAGCCTGTAAGTATCAGCCTGTGCTGGTCGTAGCCGTTTTTCTTCAGTTCCCTCGCTATCCTGCTTATGGACATCTGCTGATGCGCAAGCATCTCTGTGATAATATTATAAAATTGTGACATCGGTATATGATTTGGTAACAAATCTGATAAATGTTTTGGTCGGAACAGGTTAAGTTTTATTACACCTGTATACCTTATTGTTAAAAATGGCAAGTTCAAGAGATATAATTTATGCGCAGCCGCTTGATTGTTATGTCGAGATGGTTTATGATACTAAATTGAGATCGGTCAGGTTTATTAAAGGCGTAGAGGGCTTAAAGGAGGTAAAAATATCCAGAGCTAGTATTGAGTTAGACCAGTACTTCAAAGGCGAAAGAACAGAGTTCACATGCGAGATGGATATTTCAGAACTTTCACCTTTCACGTGGAGAGTGCTGAACGAGACAGGGAAAATAAAGTTCGGCGAGACAATTACATATTCTGAGCTTGCAAAAAGAATAGGCAGCAGAGGCTATCGCGCGGTCGGCAGGGCGCTGGCAGCAAATCCCGTCCCTATCGTTATTCCTTGCCACAGGGTAGTAGGGAAGAGAGGCACAGGCGGATTCTCAGCAGGAGTGGACATAAAAACCAGGCTGCTGGAACTTGAGCAAAAAATTTCTCCAATAACCTTTAATAGGTCATAAATGAATGTTGAGCCGAGCCCCGATGGGGTAGCGGATATCCTTTGAGATTGCGGATCTTAAGACCTGGGTTCAAGTCCCAGTCGGGGCGCTAATGCAAATATTCTCCCGCTGTTGTAAAAGCGGTTAAATGCAAAGATGTAAAAGCGGTTAAATACAAAGAGCCCAATCTAAGCACATTATTCTCATATTGGAGGAATTCATTGCAACCTGTTGTAAACATAGGCATAGTAGGACACGTTGACCACGGCAAGACCACGCTGGTCAAGGCACTCTCAGGTGTCTGGACGGACAGACACAGCGAAGAGATAAAAAGAGGAATATCAATCAGACTTGGCTATGCCGATATAGTGCTGCGGAAATGTCCCAACTGCCCCGGACCTGAGGCTTATACGACAAAAGAGGTATGCGAGAAATGCGGGGCAAAATCAGAGGTACTGCGCTCCATCTCGTTCGTTGATTCCCCGGGGCACGAGACGCTGATGGCGACAATGCTCTCCGGCGCTGCTCTTATGGACGGCGCCCTGCTTGTTATCGCAGCCAACGAGCCCTGCCCTCAGCCCCAGACAAAAGAGCATCTCATGGCTCTTAACATCATCGGGATAAAGAACATAGTGATCATACAGAACAAGATAGACCTGGTCCCGCGCGAGAAGGTCATCGAGAACTACAACCAGATCAAGGCTTTCGTGAAAGGGACAGTGGCAGAGGATGCCCCCATCATCCCGGTCTCAGCCCAGCAGAATACCAACATCGACCTTGCGATAGAGGCGATAGAAAAATACATCCCCACGCCGGAGCGCGACCTGGACAAGCCGCCGGTGATGTACGTCGCGCGGTCGTTCGATGTGAACCGACCAGGGACCGCGCCTGATAAGCTCGTGGGCGGTGTAATAGGCGGCTCCTTAAGCTGCGGGCGCCTGCATGTTGGCGATGAGATAGAGCTTCGCCCTGGCAGGAAGGTCGAATCCGGGGGCACTACCAGATGGGTGCCTATCCGGACTACCATCACAAGGATACTGGCAGGCAGCGAAGAGATAGAGGAAGCAAGACCTGGCGGTCTCATAGGTGTGGGCACGCTCCTTGACCCCTTCCTGACCAAGAGCGACGCCCTTGTGGGTCAGGTCGCAGGGCTTCCTGGCTCGATACCGCCGACAATTGAGGGCTTCATTATGGAAACTAAACTCCTCCCGCGGGTAGTAGGGGTGAGCGATGAATCCAAGGTCGACCCCATACGCTCAAACGAGCTATTGATGCTGAACGTAGGCACAGCCACCACCATCGGCGTAGTTACAAGCGCAAGGGCGGCAGATGCCGAGGTAAAGCTTAAAAGGCCTGTATGTGCAGACAAGGGTGCCCCGATTGCGATAAGCAGGCGGGTAGGCGCACGCTGGAGGCTTATCGGCTCTGGTATATTGAATGAATTCAAATGAAAGGCAAAGTGATAATAGATACCAACGGGTTGATGATCCCGGGACAGTTCGGTGTGGATATTTTTTCTGAGTTAAAGCGTCTGGGATTCGATACATGTCTTGTTCTCAGAGCATCCATCAGGGAACTTGAGAGAATATCCGTCAGCGGAAGAGGCAGGGATAAGGTTGCGGCGAAGATGGCATTATCTTTAGCTGACAGATGTACAGTGGTAGAGAAGGACGGAAATGCCGATGATATGATCGTGAACGCAGCGGTCTATGAAGGTGCGGCGGTACTTACCAGCGACATAAATTTAAAGAAAAGATTATGTAGTAAGGGAGTCACTATTGTACACCTTCGTGAAAAGACTCATTTGAGTATTTAATATCTTTTATTAAGAGGTTTAAATGTACAGGAAAATGAGATTGGCAGATACGGTAAGGATTGCACCAGAATTACTTGGTGAACCAGTTGAGCAGGCAGTTAAAGTCGCTCTGCGGGATAAGCTTGAGGGACTTGTGGACAAGACTATTGGATCAATAGTCGCTGTGATTGATGTTATAGAGGTGGGTGAAGGACATATACTGGCAGGAGATGCCGGGGTATACTATGATACCACATTCGATGCGATAACATTCATGCCTGAGATGCAGGAGATAATCGAAGGCACTGTTCTTGAGGTAGTCGAGTTCGGGATATTCGTCGGGATCGGTCCCCTTGATGGTCTTGTACACGTAAGCCAGCTTACGGATGAATATGTAAGCTACGACGAGAAGAACTCAAGGCTCATAACCAAGGAATCGGGTCGCTCCATAACCGTAGGAGACCGCATAAGAGCAAGGATAGTGGCGGTGAGCCTTAACGAGCGAGAGCCCAGGGACAGTAAAATAGGTCTTACCATGCGCCAGCATGCGCTGGGCAAGCTTGATTGGCTTGAGGAAGCAAGAGCCAGGCAGAAAGAAGGCGGCGAGGAAAAAGAGGGAAAACCGAAGAAGAGGAAGGGAGAGAAGAGAGAAGAAAAGAAAGAGGAAAAGAAAGAAGAGAAGAAGGAAGGCGCGGCTAAGAAACCGGAAGGTCCTGAGGAGGCATAATGCCAGAGCTTGTTTGTAAAGAATGCCATAGATTGATAGAAGATAAGGTTAAGGAACTGGTCTGTAGGAATTGCAATTCCACAGCCCTTACAAGCGACTGGAGCGGGTACGTTGTGATAATCGACCCGCAGAAATCGCTGATTGCAAAAAGGCTTGGTGTCAAAATGCCAGGGAAATACGCCCTGAAGGTGCGATAATTTGAAAAGATACTGTCTCCCGAACGAGTTAAAAGGAGAACTCCGGAAACTCCACGGCGAGCTTTACAGGGGGGACGGGCAGGAGACCGCAAGGAAGATATTGAAGGATTTAAAAAACCCTACTAAAGTAATATCGGTGGGGGACATTGTAACGTACAATCTCCTTACCGCCGGGGTTGTGCCTGATATATCTTTCGTGGATGAGCGGACAAAACGCGTCCCTGCTTCCGACCATATACTGCATGGTACGAAACACCCGCGTTTTAAGACCATAACGGTTGAGAATCCGCCCGGCATCATAACAGAGGGATTACTGCAGGGACTATCAGAAGCGATTGAATCCGATAATCCTGTGCGTATATTTGTAAAGGGAGAGGAGGACCTGGCAGCCCTGCCGGCAATCGCGATGGCGCCAATCTCATCAGTAGTTATATATGGGTTGCCGGACGAAGGGGCGGTAGTGGTCAGAGTGACCCAGAGCAAGAAAAAAGAGATACAGTCATTACTTGATCGAATGAAATGCAAGGAGGAAGAATAATGGAACTTCAGATTATCAAAGATAAAACAAATCCTTTATTGAAACGAAGAGAGATCTCACTAAAAATCATCAATAAGGGAACCCCATCAAGAATAGAAGTGAAGAACAAGCTTGCTGCGCTGGCAAATTCCAAGCCCGAGCTTATCGTTATAGAGCATCTCAATACGCTCTTCGGGAAGCAGGAGATTGTCGGGACAGCAAGCATCTATGAGAGCGATGAAAGGTTGAAGCAGATCGCCCACCAGCATCTTGTTGCAAGGGACGCGCCCAAGGCGGCAGAGGAAAATGCGGCAGAAGCTCCGGCAGCAGTGGCTAAACCGGAAGCTAAACATGAAGCCAAAGCTGAAGCAAAAACAGAGAAAAAAGAACCTGAGAAGAAGTGATCCTGATGGCAGTAAATAAATTTTACGAAGTAAGCGGAAATAAAGTGAAAAAGATCAGACCATCGTGCCCCAGGTGCGGTCCCGGAGTGTTCCTGGCAGACCACAAGAACCGCCAGTCATGCGGGAAATGCGGGTATACTGAATTTAAAAAATAAGCTTTAAGAAATAAGCTTTAAAATTACTTTTCAGAGAATAATTCCTTCAGCGCCTGCCCTGCAGTATAAACGCAGCCTGTCCCGCTCAGGTGCTGTGCAACCCTCAGGGCTTCGGTTATCTCCTCTTTTGTAGCGCCGGCTTCCACAGCCTGCTCTGCAGGCGACTTAACGCCCTGAACGGTTCCGTACGATGCATCAAAAGCCATGGCTATAATTAACTTGAATTTCCTGGGCAGAGCGCCGTCGGAAAAAACGAAGTCACGGGAATTTTCAAGGTGTCTGAGGAGGTTGGAGTCGAGTGTTTCGTAGATTTTTAAGGGATGTTCGGTCATTCTATCACCGCGGTTTGAATGGGATCAAGCCTGTATTAAATATTACCTCCGGATTCGGTGTGAAAATTTTACCAAAATTTTATACTAAATCGGGTTGGTTATTTTTAAAAGCCACAGCCACAAATTTTTTGATCGTTGAATCAACTTTACGTTTTACAACTTAAATGCTGCCTAACATGTATTACTAACCTTTGTAGTTCTATATTAGTAAATTTTATAAGTATTCATAGCCATAATAAACAAATAAATTATGCATATTAATATAAATTGTATATACAAACGAGGGCTACTTTGAACTGGTTTAATCTTAAAAATAAAACAAAAATAGTAATTTTAGTAAATGTTATAGTTGTATTAATTGGAATAATTTTTACAGTTTACGCATATTTTAATAGTAGTGAAATAAGTTTAAGTATAGGAGCAGGGCTTGTTACAAGCGGTATAGTCGCAATATTCTATCTTATTTACCCCCATTTAGATATTGAAAAGGATTACTTACATTTTAGAAAGATGGGACTTATTAATGTTTATCAAAGACGTGATTTAAGTAAAGAATATTCAGAACTATTATATAAAGCAGAGAAACAAATTGATGTTTTGGGTCTTGGTTTGGATCATTTCAGGGAAGATAATGGTGACATAATTAAAGCAAAAGCTATTGAAGGCGTTCCAGTTCGCCTTTTAGTAATTAAACCAGATTCGCAGCTATCAGCCATTCGCTCTTATCAAGAGAATGATTTAGGAGGCGAAACTATAGAGATACCGCTAAAAAAATTGAAGATTTTTGTAAATGATGTTAATAGCACTATTCTTCATAAAATTTCAAGTAGAAACACGATTACATATAAAATAGAAGCAGATACTGAAATTTTTAAACAATACGAGAAACATTTTAATGATTTATGGAATGATGCCAGATGTACAACAAATTTATAGTATTCTGTTTATTTATAGCTTAAAAAATATTGATTCTCATTTCTATATTTTATAGATTTTTCTTCCAAAAATTTTGATATTCTTTCATTTAGCCACGGCAAATTATAAGAATTCCAATTAAATTTTGACCACCCCTCTAAACTATCGGGAGGTTTAAAACCATTCTTGACAGCTAAATTAAATAAATTTGTTCCGGGCCACGGTGTATAAATATTCAAAAATGGTAAATCTAAATTTGCATTTTCATTTCTCAATTTATCAATAAACCTTAATGTTTTTTTAATTTCTTCTTCCGTTTCAGTCGGCATCCCGACAATAAAATTATACCTGCATAATATGTTGGTTTTTGCAAGTTTTTTATTAACTACAATAATATCTTCTATTGTAATTCCTTTATTCAATAAATTTAATACACGATTTGAGCCAGATTCGACACCGAATTGAAGCATTTTGCATCCTGCATTTTCCAACATTTTTAAAAAATGTTGGTCTTTATCAAGAAGATATTTAATTCTACAGTTAGCTTTCCAACCAATACCGTTAACACCGATTTTTCCACAGAATTCCTTTATCCTTTCGGTATTAACAAAAAAGTTGTCCTCTTGAAAAATTATTCCATCTAAATTAAATTGATCTTGTAAATAATTTGTTTTTTTAATAATATTATCAACATTTAGAGATCTCCACTTTCTTTTATGTATTAGTGGATTTGAGCAGAAACCACAATTATAAGGGCAACCTCTACTTGTCTCCAAAGTAAGGCATCTTTGGAAACCATCTCTTTTAGCTATATACTTATTCATGTCCAACAAGTAGTAAGGCAAATCAGATATAATATTTAAATCAACATAACCTGAAGCATCATTAATATGAATGCCAGAAGTATCTTTATATCCAATTCCTTTAATGTCATAAAATATATTCTTGTTCTTAAGAGCATTTAACAAAACGGGAAAAGTAATTTCTCCTTCACCTTTTACAATATAGTCAATATTTTTGTTCTCTAAGGTGTCAATGGCGGTCAAAAATTCCCCATTTTCGGCGGGATAAAATTCCCCAGTTGACAATCTTGGGTAAAAATCCCAGGATTGGAGACTATGCTGGAAATAGAGGAATGGTTTATGATAA
>JAPMTX010000100.1 GCA_026552855.1 Candidatus Methanoperedens sp.
CGGAGATGGCACAACAACGGCAGCAGTGCTTGCAGGTGAATTCCTGAAGAATGCTGAAGAACTCTTAGAGCAGGGTGTGCATCCCACAGTCATCGCCAGCGGATACAGGCTTGCATCGGTAAAAGCAAAAGAAATCCTTAAAACCCTTGCAAAACCAGTGACCCTGGAAGATAAGGATTTATTATTGAAAATCGCTGTCACAGCGATTACCGGAAAAGGAGCTGAAGCGTCCAAGGATGTTTTCGCCGACCTTGCGGTAAATGCCATATTAGCGGTGGTTGATAAAGAGAATGGCAAATATACAGTAGATATTGAAGATATTAAAGTTGATAAGAAAGTGGGTGGCAGTGTAGAAGCATCGGAGTTGATCGAAGGCATGGTAATCGATAAGGAAAGAGTCCATACCAACATGCCGAAGAAGATACATGATGCCAGAATACTTCTGCTCAACGAAGCCCTCGAGATTAAAAAGACAGAAGTGAAAGCCGAGATCTCAATAAAATCACCAGACCAGCTCCAGTTATTCCTTGACCAGGAAGAACAGATGTTGCATGACATGGTCAGCAAAGTGATCGATAGCGGCGCAAATGTGGTCTTTGTTGAGAAGGGAATAGATGACATTGCACAGCATTATCTTGCAAAAGCAGGCATATACGCAGTAAGGCGCGTAAAGAAAAGCGACATGGAAAAACTGGCACGCGCAACCGGCGCAAAGATACTGACAGGTCTAAAGGAAATCAGCGAATCTGATCTTGGAAAAGCGGATCTTGTAGAAGAGAAAAAGATCGGTGAGGAGGCAATGACATATGTTACCGGGTGCCACAACCCCAAGGCAGTCTCCATTATCCTTCGCGGAGGGACCGAGCACGTTGTGGATGAAGCCGAGCGTGCGCTTCATGACGCATTGCGTGTTGTTGGAGTTGCGATCGAGGATGAGACACTTGTAGCTGGAGGCGGTTCGCCAGAGGTTGAGCTGGCGCTGCGCCTGCGGGAATACTCAGCCACATTAATAGGCAGGGAACAGCTGGCCGTCGCAAAATTTGCCGAAGCGCTTGAAATCATCCCCAGAACCCTGGCGGAGAATGCTGGTCTTGACCCCATTGATATCCTTGTGGAGATGCGAAGTCAGCATGAGAAGGGCAACAATACCGCAGGTCTTAATGTGTTCACAGGAAAAGTTGTGGACATGTGGGAAGAAGGCGTGGTTGAGCCCCTCAGAGTAAAGACACAGGCTATCGATTCTGCCACGGAAGCAGCTACGATGATACTGCGCATCGACGATGTGCTCTCAAGCAAATCAGCACCTGCCGGAGGTGCACCACCCGGAGGAATGCCACCAGGTGGAATGGGCGGAATGGAAGGAATGGATTAAGCGGGAATTTCTCGCTTCTATTTTTTTAGCGAATTCATTAGAATCTTAACGCCCACTGCAATTTTTTCCAAGGACTGGTTTAATATGAACCGGTCAAAGACGCAGAGGACGCGAAGGGAACGACATAATCTAATTCAAACCATGATTAATATTGGGAAAAAATTATATATTAAAGTACAACTATATATATGAGAGTGACCATTAGTACATAGCCCGATATGTTAAGGTTGTGGGGTTGTGATGAGAGCCTAGCAGCAATAGGGACTACTGGGTTCAGGAATAAGACCCTTGAATTACTTCAGGGGACTAATTAAAAGGTGAATTAAATGGAATTTAAAGAAATAAATATACCGGAGGGTATCGTCCAGCAAATTGATTATGAAGAGTCGTTAGCTGACATCACAGTTGATGTGGAAAATGGTGATAATATCTATTCCAATATCAACCTTGATGTGTTATATGAAGATACGCTTGAAGATATGGAGAAGACATTGGGATCAGTTCCTGTTTTCATGAAATTTCTTCCCAAAAAGGTACTCATCTATAACTGGTCTTCATGGAAGAGGGTTGAGAAAATAAACATGGAAAGAGCAAAATACCTGCTAAATACCGACGAAATGTTAGAAGAAATGCTGAGCGGAACACAGGGGTAGGTGGTGACACATGGATATATTTGATGTATTGACAGCTATCTCAAAAAGAAAGATCTCAAAAAAAAAGATGGGATTCATGCACGCAGGTATGAAAGAGAATGAAGCCTTGATTAAGGCTGAATTTGAGGTATCTAAAGAATATCACATACTGCTGCTTGAGATCAAAAAACTTGGTAGAACACTTGGTAGAACAGTGAAACAGAGATTCAATCGTTCTGAACTGCCGGGTTCAGGATAAAATAGTATTGTATTTCAATGAAAAATCGTGGACATACCAAAAAATATGGTAATGATAGCAAAACCCCACTCATGCTTCCAAACAGGTCAACACCGGCAGTAAATGCCCTGCCCCATCTTGGATTGAGGTCTCCCTGATTTCTAAAATGTTTTTCTTTAAGCGATATTTCCCAAGATTACCTGCTCTGCAAAACTCTTGCCTCCATGCAAATCCACAACACGCTTAACGATTGCAAGCCCAATCCTGCGCCTTTCATACCTTTTTTATTTATAATGCTCTCGGCATATGAGCGAGCCTCCTGAGCTTCTTGCTCAGTACGCTTGCGTTCGGCTTCTGATTTTCCCAACTCAAGAACGCGTTGGCGCAATTCTGCCAATTCATACTCCTTTTACAACCTATCAAAAAAATATTTGACAATACAACCAGGTTCGCTGGTGAACCAAATAAAGTTTCCAGTTTCAACTTACAGGTTCAGTTCACAGAAGTTTTAATATTTAATAAAGATCAGGCTGCCTGTTCAGTGCGCTCTCAGTAACTCCAGCATTTTCCCAATATCTGTCACCGGGGGACCGCAGCTATAATCCCTGCATACATAAGCAGTAGCCCCGCCGCCTGTGCCTGAAAGGTGTCCGGCATATTCAGCCAGGCGCGCGACCTCAGGCTGCTCCTCTCCGCCGGCGGTGCGGAAGAGCACCACCGTATCAGGCAGTAACTCCTTCCTGAGAGCTGCCAGCATGGCTTTTGTGTCGTCTGCCTGCAGATCGCCTGCTATGACAACTTCGTTTGAAGGTCCGAGCGCAAAATCCAGTGCTGCCATTAACATAGTATATGAGGCTGGCACCTTTGAGATTTCCTGGGAAAAAGCCTGTCCGGTCTGCAAAGCCCTGTTTTCAAGTTCCGGGTTTGCGGTCATCCTGCCGAGGCGGAGCAGGTTCAACATGGATACCGAATTGCCTGAAGGAACTTCGCCGTCGTTGATCTCTTTGATGCGGAGAAGTATCTCTTCAGCATCATCTGCTGTTGAGTAAAAACCCAGGTTCTCCCCGTCCCAGAAACGTTCGACCTGCGTACCCGCAAGGTCAAGCGCAGTTTGCAGGTATGGTACCTCAAACGTAGTTTCGTAAAGTTCTATCAAACCCCAGGTTAGGAACGCATAATCGTTCAAAAAAGCATGTACTGCTGCCTCACCCTCCCGGTAGCGGTGGTAAAGCCGTCCTGCGGGAGCCCGCATGTGCCCCTGGATAAAACCTGCCGCGCGCTGTGCAGCCTCTGCATATGCAGGCTCGTTAAAGACCGAAGCGCCCTTTGCCAGGGCTGCGATCATCAGCCCGTTCAGGTCGGTTAATATCATATCATCTTTACCAGGATGAGCGCGCTTTTCGCGTGCTGCCAACAGCTTCACCCGCACATCCTCCAGCCGCTTTTGGATTTCACCTTCAGGTAGTTTTAAAGATGAAGCAAGCTCAGGGATTGTTTTTGTTAAGTAAAGTACGCTCTCCCCTGTGGTTTTAATATTAAATATTTTCTTTATCTCCTCGCTCTCCTCGCCAAATAACGACCTTATCTCATCCATTGTCCAGACGTAGAATTTCCCCTCCACTCCTTCGCTGTCGCCATCTACGCCTGAGTAAAACCCGCCCTCAGGCGAGGTCATATCGCGCAGCACGAAGGTAAATATCTCACGGGCTGTCCTCCCGTACTCCTCGCTTCCAGTAGCCTGGAATGCCTCTATATAAGCCATTGCAAGCATAGCCTGGTCCTGGAGCGCTTTCTCAAAACGCGGGAGATGCCACCTGTTATCTATAGAATAGTGATGGAAGCCAAAACCAACATGGTCGTATATCCCGCCCATGCGCATGCCTGTAAGCGTCCGCTCTACCATGCGGAGGGCTATTATATCCCCGGTCCGCTTCCAGTAGCGGAGGAGGAACATGAGGTTATGCGGTGCAGGGTACTTTGGGGCTTCGCCAAAACCGCCGTAATGCTCGTCGAACCCGTTCAAAAGCTGCTCATAAGCCGTACCAAGGACATCCCTGCCTAACTCTTTTCCGGATTCCCTGCGCTCTTTATTAAGGGACGAAATGACCTGTGCAGCAAGACTTTCTGTCCCGCTCCTGTTATTTTTCCAGGCATCAGCAGTCCTGGATATCATCTCAAGCACTCCCACGCTGCCTGACCTGCTCTCCTTTGGCACGTAGGTTATAGCCAGGAAAGGCTTTTTATCAGGTGTCATTATTATGTTAAGAGGCAGTTCTTCCCCGCCTGTCATTGCCCTGCATATCTTCATATAGACGCTCTCTATATCAGGTCTTTCCCTCATGTCAACCTTTACAGCCACAAAAGTCTTGTTCATCAGCTTTGCTACTTCATGATCATCAAAGGACTCAAGCCTCATCACGTGGCATAAATGGCAGGTAGAGTACCCTATGGATAAAAAAATAGGTTTATCTTCTTTTTTCGCTTTCTCAAACGCTTCTATCCCCCACGGGTACCAGTCCACGGGGTTGTATGCATGCTGGAGCAGGTACGGGCTTTTTTCGGATATCAGGCGGTTCGGTTTACGTCCGGTTTGCCCTTCATCTGCCATATTACTGACCTCTCTCACCTTCTAAATTTTCCCTTCTATAAAGCGCGGAAGGGCATTATTCTCTTCTTACGGGTACCGCTACGGGTACTGCTGTAGGTACTACTGCCTGGCACGGGGTTTTAATATCATTGTAACCCTGTCCTACCAGCCTCTTGATATCAAGCAGCGGTATATGGTAGTTCTCTGAAACATCAGATGCGGCTTTCATTAAAGCGTCATACTCGTTTACACCCGCATGCATTAATTCCAGCTTCCTTTTTGAGACAGCTTTCAATACATCAAATATATCCATGTATCACCAACCTCCTTCAAATATTATTTGTCCTGTAACGGTTCTCTCGAAAAATCACTCAGCAATAAATCAAAAGGGGCGAAATAATCATCTCACCCGCTTAAATCCTGTAATTTAGCGAACTAAATTTTTTGTATGGATTCAGTATCTCTTCGGTCTATGGTTCTGGTAGCATTCCCTGCAATATACCGGTCTGTCGCCGGATGGCTGGAATGGTACTTCGGTTTCCTGACCGCAGTCAGCACATGTTGCTTTGTGCATCTCTCTCGGTCCTCTGAAACCGCCTCTTCCGCCGCCGAAGCTACCTCTTCTATCGTTGTTCATATGTTATCTCCTCAGCTCTGTTCTTCTCAGCTCTTCTCAGCAATGGCGCCAATTGCGAATTTTCGCATGACACGCTCGATCTTTATCTTGACCTTATCCCCGACCTTGGTGCCGGGCACAAAAATGACAAAGCCCTGGACGCGAGCGATTCCATCCCCCTCCCTGGCAATGCCCTCGATTGTGACATCGTAGGTATCGCCCTCTGAGACAGGAGTTTCTTTATCTTGTTCTTTAGGCAATCTATTCCCTCTGTTTATCTAAATCAATCAAACCCAAAAGGACCTCATTCAGAGGTGGTTAATCCCCATCTCTATAAGTTACCCAATAAGTAAATTGATTGAGTAATAATACAACCTGAAAATATATAAAGGTAATGCGGAATTTTTCCCTGTGCGGCAGGTCTTTCTTTGCATACCTGTGATATTCATTCGATCTTTAGAGGTACTTTTTTCGAGACCTCTGTCTTGGGCATCCTTACTTCAAGTATCCCGTTCTTATAAGAGGATTTTGCTTTCTCAGGATTAACTGTTGCTGGCAGAGTGATCGAACGGTAGAACCGGGTTACGCTTCTCTCCCTGTATACGTAGCTCCCTTCTCCCTCTTTCTCTTTTTTCTCAGGCTTTGTCACTTCTTTTGTCTTTTCCGCAGATATCTCAAGCCTGCTCCCGGTAACATACAGTTTGATGTCATCTTTATCAAGACCGGGCAGCTCTGCGGTTACAATAACCTCATCATCTGTCTCGAAAACATCTACCATTGGTTCGCGGTACTCCATGGTCTCTCCGCCCATCAGTGCCCTCTCTCTTCTCTCACCTGGCAGCATACGTCTTCCCATTCTTCCTCCGGTCAGTCTTCCTCTTCTTCCCCAGAAGTCTTCCCATATCCTGTTCATCTCTTCAAATATCCGGTTCATCTGCTCTTCAAAAGTGCTAATTTCTTCTCTTGGTCTAGCTTCTTCTCTTGGTCTAGCTTCTTCTCTTTGTTCAGCCACTGTTAATAACCTCCCACTAAAGTTAGTTTTATGAATAATTCTACTTAAGATTAACGGTCATCAGGAACGCGTCTTCAGCCTCATTAAACATGCGTCCTCGCCGTCATTGTAGTATTGTTCCGCGACCCCGGTCTGATGGAACCCGTGCTTCTCATAGAATCTTCTCGCCCTGGTATTGCCCGCGCGTACCTCAAGTATAATCGCCGGGACCCCGGCTCTTGAAAAAATGCCGATAATCTCTTTCAAAAGTGCGCTTCCCACCCCGCGGTACTGGTACGCCGGGTGCACTGCAAGAGAGAATATGCGTCCCGTCCCTTCCTCTGCCAGGAACCCAACAATGTAACCGATTATAATCCCGTTTATTTCAGCCACGATAAAACTTTCAGAGCAGGTCTCGTAGAACTGCATATAGAAATAGGGATCGTGCTCATTGAAAACCTTTCTCTCTATATCAATGACCCATGGGAAATCTGCAGGTTCGAATTTTCGGATGATGATCAATTCATTTCACCGGTGACTGATAGCCTGAATATTATATGGATTCTTACTTCAGTCTTTCAGCTATGAGGCGGTATAAAAATATTCCCGTCAGTATAGCTGCCGCCAGTGCAGCCAGCGGAAGCCTTGTTTCTTCAGCCGTCCCTGAGGGCGTCTCCATTAAATCCGGAGTTGCACTTATTCCCGGGGTTATCATCGGATAGATCGGGAGTGCCTGGTAAAAAGGATCCATGCTTATTGCAAAATGCGAGAAGCCATCGGTTTTTGCTTCAAAATATGTGAAATTGGCATCGCGCCCTTTGAACTCGGTCTCAAGAGGGACCCACCTGCTCTGGTTCCACCGCAGAAGCCTGATCTTGCTTTCATAAAGATTGTTCTCAGCCAGCCACCTGCTCTCTATTCTGAACCGTACCCTTGCATCTGTCATACCTTTGCGGTCCGCCAGCTCCTTTGCATTGACCCAGATATTGGCATGGACATAGATAATGCCGAACGGCTGGGTCATTCCTTTCATTTTTGATAAACCCCTTAGCTGTTCGACCTTAACAGATACCGGACCTAAACTCTTTGCAGGTGTTATCAGTATCTCGTATACCACAAGTTCCGGTGTCCTGAATTTGTAGGGTGTTGTGAGATTTGCCTGAAGGTACTCCTCTCTGATCTCCTGTTTCTCAATGTTAAAGTACGGCTCCTCTGAGACCGCTGCTGCCCCACCGCCGCCTCCACCGCCGCCGCCACTTCCGCCTGTGTTTTCACCGGGACTGACATTTCCGCTCTCAAGCGGCAGATCCGACGGCAGGTAGAACATATAATAAGTCAGGGGATTCGAGCTGTTGTTGGGCAGTATGAACTGGAAATAGTAGCTTGTGCCGTCGTACCCGCGCACCGGAGCG
>JAPMTX010000170.1 GCA_026552855.1 Candidatus Methanoperedens sp.
ACAACAACTTTCAGACATTAACTTCTGAAACATTGGCAGTTTACCTTCACGTGCCCAGGGTTTTATCAAATCCAGTGTTGCGCCATCCAGGCCTATTACTAGAACTTTCATTGCGTAGTCCCATTCTATCAAACCAAAATTCTAGAACCATAAGGCTGTAATTTTATTTTAAAGTTATTTGGATCATTAACAACAAAACTTTCATTGTTCAGTTCATCACGCAAAATAATACCGGATTCAAATGGTAAACTCAAGGTACTTGAAACTTCTTTGTTTTGGAAGTTAATTACTATCGCTGCTTTACTTTCCGTATAACTTCTCAGATATGCAAAAGTATTATCGCCTGCTTTCCAAACATTCTCTGTAGAGCCATATTTCAGGGCATCATTGCGATTACGAATTCCAATGACCTTTTTGTAAAAATCCTTAAGTTCGTAATCTCCTTTGTCCCACTCTACTGGTGCATCCGAGAGGTACGGATTGGTAGCTCCTATTTCTTGTCCTTTTTCATGGGCTAATATCATCTCATGTCTCTTTTCAATGACTTTTCCCATTTCAGAAGATAAGGTTTGGACTATTGTCATAATGGATATATAGTACTTGATTATATATAATATATTCTACTAATGCTGTCGTTTAAATAGCAGAAAACATACTTGTTATAGTACAAATTTTACCGCCTTATTTCGTTTTCCCATGCTGGGAAGATGGAAATATAAAGCCAAGGGTTTCGGGACTATACAAAAAGAGTTTGGATTAGATAAATTTATCTGCTTTCATTTATCGATTTATTCAGAGATAGTTGCTTGATTATTTCATATGTATCAAATTCTGGAGCAAGACTATCATACGTCTTCCATTTACCAAATGAAAGTATTGTTACGCCTTCACCCATCCAACCTCCGTGAATAGGATATACAAAATTTACCCCCAGTTTCTCTAACTCCTCATCAAAATTTTTTAACAAATTTTTCCTCTCTTCATTTGTTAGTTTCTGGCTAAAAACAAACAATGGCAAATTATCACCACCCCAATCCATAACTACAAAAATTGGTGCATTATTATATATATTTTTAATATAGGTAATTTCATTAACCCATTTTATTTTATCAAGTTCTTTATTCAATACCTCATTGCTTGTAGGGGTTTTTGTGACAAAATCGACAGTTGGTGGCAGATAAGGGAGACCTTCAACAAGTCCAAAAGGAAGTGCCCAAGATCCAACGTACACTTTTTTTTCAGTCCTGTAATTGTGAATTCCATCAATAATTTTTTCCGAGGCTGAATATAAATCGTTAATCATTGGATGCTTTTTATCCTTTGTAAATCTATAAAAAAGTGCAGTTTGTGGTAGTCCATCTATCCATATTGCGTCTGCGCCAGAATCAACCTGTTTTTCCGCCCAGCTTAAAAGTATCTCTTGAAATTCAGGATTTGTTATATCCGGGAAATAAGCATCCGCTTTTCTCCAATCGTATTGTTCGTTAGGTTTTATCCATTGCTGACTTCTGGCAAACATTTCTTGGAATTGTTCCTTTGTTAAAGGTTTGCCATTTAGTTGTATATTCCATTTCTGCGGATCAAGCGCCATTCCCCATGTGTCTTCAGCCCCATAAATTTTGCCAGATTTATCGTTCCGTTCGATTCTGTTGATGCGCTGGGCAGCAATCGCGCCAACGAATATGATGTTCGGATTCTTTTCTTTTATAGTTTTTATCGATTTACTAAGTTGTTCATAATTATAACCACTTTTTTCAACGAGAGGGGGAATCTGTTCTGGCGCAATATTTCCGCGCTCGGCAAAATATGTGATAAGTTCAGGAGATATATTTTCGGGGGATTCAGGCACAGGGTTCCATCTAAAGAATCCCCGGTGTACTAGATCCGTATGAGTATCATTGAGCATCTTACTGACTTCTTCAATATTTCTATTAGGACCAATTGGGTTTCCGTCTATTATGCTTTCATAAACAGAAGCTACTTTGACTTTAGAAAGAGAAGTTCCATTTGTTTCATTCTTATCAGGTACGATTGTAATTACCGAGGTTGGTATTTGTTGCACTGCTTTTTCTGGCACCGGACGTTTAAGGCATCCGCTTGCAAGAATTAATCCGATTATCAATAAAACTATTATAATTGCTTTTTTCCTTTTGTTCATATCTGATATTACTGCTTTCGGTGTCTTAATACTTTTCCAATTCCTTCCCTTGTCACTTCTGCCAGCTTTGGATATGCATTCCTGTCGAATCTGGAAAGGTATAGAAAAACATTTGAAGCCAAAAACTTGTTATATATCCATTGATGATCGATTGTCTTATGCCACATGTCCTGGTATTGAGATAAGAACTTAGGTGAGAAATCCTCCGCCTCTAATGACATGGCACATATTTTGCCAGCAAGTTTGCCTCCATTAACGGCATGCATGATTCCACCCCCAGTAACTGGATCAACCATCCCGGCAGCATCACCTACGACCAACATGCGCTCACCAAATATCCTCTTCGCAGGAGCGGCTGGAATCAATGCCGAGCTTCTCTGTAGAATTTTCATGTCTTTAAACTTTTCACCTGTTAAGGGATAATTATTGAGCATATAATTCATCGAATCTATCAAGTTTGAACTAAGCTTACTATAGATACATCCTACACCTACATTAACTGTATTTCTCTTTGGGAAAACCCAACCATATCCCCACGGAACAATATGATTTCCATAATGAAATTCACAATGATTCAAGGGATTATTTTCCCACTGTATCTCGCATGTCAGCGATACGAAGGTCTTATCTAACTCAGGTTTGAAACCAATACCGAATCTTCTATACGCTAATGTATTTGGTCCATCAGCAAAAACAACAAGCTTTGAGTCGATAGTATTTTCCCCGGAAAACATTTGCACTCCATCATTTTTAACAGAAACATCCCTGATTTGAGTTTTCGTCAGCATCTTTGCGCCTTTTTCCACGGCTTTCTCTGCCAGACATCTGTCGAATACATGTCTATAGACAGTAATGAGTTCGACTTTAATCTCATTTTCTCCCCACGGAAAATAGTGCCTTTCCGCTTGAGTTACTTTTTCAATAATATCCGAACTTAATCCGGCTTCTTTAATTACTGACCTCAGCGTGCCGCCTGCACAAACATTAGTCATTCCAGGAAATTCATCCTTCTCAATTAAGATGACGTCAAAGCCATGTTCAGTAATTACTCTTGCAGTTGTAGAGCCAGCCGGTCCTGCCCCGATAACTGCAACATCGGTTTTTAAATTCGGCATAAACTTATATAGGCAAAATGAGTATTTATCCTTATGGAATGCTTCAAGTGCATCAATGTTTGCAATTTTCATTGTCTGGATATGGATAAAGGAGCATTATGTGTCAGGCTTATGGAGAAGTCTGCGTTAAAGATGGATAAGCAAAAATGTACCGGATGTAACATATGCGTGGAAGTTTGTCCGATCGGGGAACTCGCTTTATCTGCAAATGATTGTTCAAACTGTATTGTTTGTAAAAACATACCCGGGTGTGCTGTCAGACCCTACATGGATAGGGCTTCGTTTTTTAATACAATTAACTCGCTCGCTCATTTCATGATGTCGAAGATCGGTTTTTCAATAAGGTAGATATAATCTGTTGATGAGTCTACCTTTTTATAGGTTCCATTTTCTTCATCTTTAGCGTAAAGGTCAGCAGTTATTGGGAGTTTCCCTGCGTATCCTTTAAAGGGGACTATTTTAATTTTAAGCGTAATTATTGAACCTTTATCAAGAGTTACTTTACGTTGCCATTCATCTAAAAATATTGTATATACATCAGAATACAAATTAACAGTGAAATTTGTGCGGAAGTCCCCGCTGTTCTTCATCTGAATCGACGCTGTATATGTTTTACCAATCTTCATTACAGATGGCACACTTAATTTTAATATATCTTGTGAAATATTCGCCTCTATGCCATCGGTAAACGATGACGATCCCTGTGGTTGTATATTTTTCCTTTTTAAAACGAAACATCCAAAGGGATAGGTCTGGATATGTGAAACAACACCATAATCTTTTAAAAGTTTAATATTTCCTTTGACATAATATTCATACTGAGGCTCAGGTGCTACTAAATAAACTGGCTTTAGATTAGAGATTTTCTCATAGTCTACTTCCATAGCTTGACCTGAATATTTATCGGCAGGTTTAAAGACTTCAATCGTAGTTGCATTAATACTGCTAAAGATCCAGCTATATTTAAGATTCTTTGAATCACCGGCTTCAATCTTAGTTGCATTAATACTGCTAAGGTATAAGGCTCGATCTACAGGTTCCTTTAAATACGTTAGCGTCCCGATTTGAACACTTCCTTCATAACTACTCTTAAATGTGTCTCTTTTTATGTAATCTGCAAAATCATTTGCCCATGGTTGGTAGTCCCCCTTATCCCAGTTATAAGAGGTGACACTAGTAATAACGGAAGAAAATAACATTAATGTAGTAAGTAAAATAATAACAATTTTCAAAATATTCATATTTTTAAATGAGTTTATAAAGACATGAGAAAGCATAACAAAGTAAAAAGAAAACATATATAATAGATAATGTTTATGTGCCGCAGATGAAAGCACAACTAAGGCTAGATAGAGAGAATTAATTATAAAAAAACTACCTTTTTTTTCTAAATTTAAGAAGTTACGAAAGAAAGAAAGAAAAATTAATATGAAAAGTGCAAATGAGACTTTAGTTATCCATGGTGAAATTAAGAGATCAGAACCATACATCAGTATGCCAGATATATTATCCATCGCCTTTTCAAATAATTCATATATAGAATTACTCGAAACCCGTTGAGTTATAGGTGAGGTCTTTGCATATTTTTCATTAATATAGTAGGTTATCCCATTAAAGTCCACACCAGTGTAAAATAAACTTATAAGTAATGGTAAAAAGAGCAGTAACGCAAAGACAAATATTAGGACTAACCTTTTGTCCAATAATGCTCTCAATTTAAACTTACCCGTCCACAAAACGTATGTAAGAGTTGCAGGAACCAAAAAAAGAGACATCCATTTAGCATCGATAGCTAAACCCAGCATTGCTCCAGCAACAATGGCATAAGTTGTGCTTTTTCTATCAATAGAATTTTGGCTCATCCAAAAAAAATATAAGAATGCAGTAATAAAAAAAAGAGAGAGTGCTTCTTGCATTAATATGCGACTATAGAGAATATGATACGCTGAAAAGCCTAGAAATAAAGCTGATAACAATCCAGTCTTTCTATCATACATTGCATTTCCAAAAAGGTATAATGCGGGTACGGTTAAACTTCCAAAAACCGCAGAAATCAACCTGAGAACATTCAAATCACCTCCAAAAAATAAAGTAACTAAAGCCCCGATATAAGAAAGGAATGGTGGAGCAGAACTAAATACATCCGCTCTAGGGACAAAATTACTTGCTAATATCCTATTTACATTAGTCCAATATATCCACTCATCTCCATACATGGGAACTTTTGTCCCACCTGAGGCTCGTATTAAGAATGAGATTAAAAGTAAGCAAATAATTATTAAATAATCAATTTTTTCTATCTTCATATGTATCTATAAATATTTCCGTATGCAGCATAACTTTTTCCTTGACATCTATTGAAACTAATATAAAGTTTTGGTTCAATGTCTTAATAACACTTTTGTTCGTGAAAGTCTCTTCTTCGAAATTCTTGCACCAGCCGCATGATTCAGACTTTGCATAAACAAATACCGGCTTGCCCTGTTCTTTCGTTGCGCCCAGCGCTATTAAAGGGTCTGTATAGAATTTCACTCCTCATCCTCATACATGGTTTACAATAGATACACCAGCAGATCGTATTAATGCAGAAAAAAAATAAACAAATCACAATTATTATACCTTTTTTCATTTCCTCCCTCATGTATCCGTAAAAAGTTCAAAGTGAATTAAAGCTTTATTCTTAAGAGAGTTTAAATTATATTTTAATATATAATATTGGGAAACAAGCGCCACCAAGAGAAGAACTATGTTTAAGGAATTTTTTAGGCTGAGAATGAACGCAAAAAACAAAGAGAGGGTGTTATTAATTAAGAAATACATACAAGAGAAATATAATGGAATAATCTTTTTTTCTCTTTTTAACTTACCTTTTAATATCAATAGGGTCAACGCTGGATAACTTATGAAGCCAGCCGCGACAAGAAAAACTGCATATGGGATATTTATCGATACGAAAATAGACATGAATATTACAATCGATCCAGAGACTGGACATATAAAATTGTTATATATTTTCAATGCTTTTTCTCTCCCCACATCAACGACATAAGTACGAACTCCAGTATTTAAGTCAGCTTCATAATCTAATATTTGGTGTGTTATTATTTCTACAACCTCGATTAAAAACGAAGCCAACACGAATATCAGTGTATCTAACTTAAAATGATTGAAATATGAGAATATAGCAAGAACAGGCAATCCCTTTTCTATGAGACCGTTAACAATAATTCCAGAAAAACCTCTTGATTTAAATCTTATTGGCAAAGCAGAGTAAAGAGTGGCAAGTACATACGAAACTATGTAGATTACTGTGTATAGAGTATCGTTTAGATACAATAAATGCAATGCACTTATAAGCACGACGCTGAGGATTATTCCAATGAATGCAACTTTTGGTAATCCTTGAATAATCCTTTTTTTGCCTGCTGCAATGTCATATGATATATCGCAGAAATCGTTTATTAAAAAACCGTACATGAAATAAAACCCAAGTGAAGAAATCAAAATTAAAGAATCTAATGGTCTTAACAGGTTATCTACAATTAAAACATAAAAAAGTGCAAGGAGGCAGATATGCATATCATAGCTCGTCCAGACTTTCCAACCTCTATAGCCCATGAATTTCTTAAACTTAATATCTGACACCTCTATATTGCTTTAAGATTAACTTCTTAAAAATTTTGATGTAGCAGTAACAACTGCTTTATAAACAGATTGATTGAACAACATCGAGTTTTGTATTGCACATGTTATACTGCATCCCCCGCACTTGCTGCGTGTGTCTGATATTTTTGAAATTCCTTGTTTATACATATCCGTAATGTCGTTTTTTAGGACATTACCTACGTAGGAATACAGGGAGCTGCACCCGCTCAAATCCCCGCTTGGACCCAATACAAAGTAAAGTGCAGATGGATGACACTCAACATTACATTCAATCGCAGTCTTCCCCTGTAGGAAGTATGGGAGTAGTTCAATATATTCAATAGGATTCTCGATAAAAGAATAATTCTCTTTTTTTAATTTAAGAATTATTTCCCCAACTTCTTTTGCTTTTTCCTTATTCAAAGAAAGCTCCTTGATGTTATCTATAGGTAGGAAAGTGACGAAATCACAATGTTCTTTAGCAAATTTAAACACACTTTCTATATTATTGTAATTCATTTTATTAATCGTAAATACGACACCTATCGTAGAACTTGTATACTGTTTAAGAAGTTTTATTGCATTTTTTGCTTTTTCAAATGTGTTTACGCCCCTTATAATTTCATGCGTTTCTCCAATCCCGTCTACCGAGACACCTATTCTCTCAAAGCAACTTAGTGATTTTGCCCGATCTAAAGTCATCAATGTACCATTGGTATCCATGGAAACGTACATACCTTTCATTTTTGCATGTAAAGCAATCTGCTCAAGGTCTTTTCTGAGCAGTGGCTCACCACCAGTAATATGCAATACAGAGATACCAATCTTATCTAACTGATCTATGGCGTACTTAGCCTGTTCTGTGGTGAGATCGTTACTAAGGTTATCCCAGTATTCTTTCTTCTCACTATCATATTGATGAGGGGACTCCACAAAGCAGTGTTTACACCTAAGATTACACTGCAAAGTTGAAACATATAAGCAAAAAAATGGTTTGGGATATCCCAGCTTGTAATTAAGGTAGTTCATACCAACTTTTTTAAAAATCCTCATTTTTGTAGTTACACTACTCATAATGCTATCTGTCAATTTATCTACATATATATATAAGTGTTGCTAACTTTAAAGTTAGCTCATGAAGATCGCACTCCTTTCTACATGGTTCCCTCCTTTCATTGTCGGAAGCGGTAATAGGTTCTATGAGGTAGGCAGAAGACTCTCCAGGAGCCATGAGCTTCATATATATACTACTGGAATAGACGGTTGCGTAGATGAAGAGTATATGGAAGGGATGCATATACACAGATATGGCATACACAATATATCAAATAGTGTTGAAAAAGAATCATACGTTCTTAACCTGAAATTTAGTCTGCACCTGTTGAAGAAGAATCTTGAATTAATTCAAAAGAATAATAAGTTTGATATAATAGATTGCAACATAGTCTCAAAGACGCTTCCCTATGCTTCTTATTTTATTTCAAAATCTACTCATGTACCCCTGGTCGAAACTTGGCACGAAGTGTGGTACAAGGAAAATTTTGGGCAGTATAGCTCGATGATGGCAATACCGGGGTTTTATTTGGAATTATATATGCCAAAACTCTCCGACTTCAATATCGCAGTCTCCGAGACCACAAAGCGGCGATTGATCGACCTACTTAAAGTAAATCCAAATAAAATATCCGTAATCTCAAACGGTGTTGACCTAAAAAAATTCAATGGAGTTTCAGCCGAGAAAAAACACGGAAGAATATTATATGTTGGCAGGCTGGAGAGCCATAAATGTATTGATACGTTACTTCTCGCTTATCACCAACTAAAAAAAGGATATAAGGATATTGAACTTATACTCATCGGTAAAGGCCCACAAAGAGAAAACCTCGAAAATTTAGCCCAAAAATTAAACCTCAAGGATATAACATTCCTCGATCCCATGCCCTACGACCAATTAATAGCTACTATGAAATCCTCATGGATACTGGTACTTCCGTCCATAAGGGAAGGTCAGGGGATCGTACTGCTTGAGGCAATGGCTGCTGGCACTCCCCCAATAGCAGTTAAAGCAGAAGGCAGTGCTGTAGGAGATGTTATTAAAGATAATTACAATGGGTTGTTAGTTCCGCAGGGAGAGATCGAGAATGCAATGCAAAAACTTTTGACCGATGAAGACCTGTATACCAACTTACGGAAAAATGGACTTGAATTTGTAAAGGATTATGATTGGGACAAAATAGCGCAAAGAACTGCTGAAATATATGAGATGGTGAAGAGAACACAATGAAAAAAACGGATGTTATCAGAGATTTCCAGCAATACTACCCCCCTCTTCAACGAAGCTACGGCACAGAGTACGAGCGCTTTGCCCTGAATAAATTCGCAGCCAAGATGGTAAGAGAATACCACATCAACAGTCCTCGAAATTAGCTTTGTAAAATCTCACTGACTAAACTCGGTTTATACCAAAAATGGTTTATAAGTAAACAACAATATAAAATGTGATGTCCCAAATGTACGCACTTCCTGCAGCAATTGATAAAGAAATAAGAGCATTGATCAAAGAAGGATATTATGCTAATATCAATGAGGCTGTACGAGATGCATTTAGAACCCTATTAAATGTCAGGCATGAGCTCAGAATATCGGCAGCCATTGAACTTTATAAAGATGGGGAAATATCCCTGGGCAAGGCTGCTGAAATGGTCGGCGTGACGACTATAGAGTTTAAAGATATTCTTGCAAATAGGGGAATCGTCAGAAAAGTAGGCTCAAGAAGCAAAGAAGAACTCGAAAAAGGCGTTAAACTGGTCAAAACTTTAAGAAAATGAGAAAAAAGATAAAGTTGTGATCATGGATACAGAGGATATTCTAAAATGAACCCGATAGATTCCATCAAATCCCTCCAGCAATACTACCCCCTCTTCAACGAAGGCTACGGCACAGAATACGAGCGCTTTGCCCTTAACAAATTCGCATCAAGGATGGTAAAAAAATACAATATCTCAACAGTTCTCGAAATGCCATCGAACGGCGTCATGGGGATACCCGGAATAAAGAGCCTGGTGTTCGCCAAGATGGGATGCGAGGTCACCGTATCTCACCCTTCGCAGGAATTCCTGGATACTGCCAGGAGCGTATGGGATGCTTTCGGTCTGGAAGCGAATTTTGTCAAATCACCCTGGACAAACTCTAAATTCAGGGACGGCTCGTTTGATCTTGTCTGGAATTTCTGCGTCTACGAGCATTTCGATAACCCCGCCGAGGTCGTACAGGAGATGCTGCGCGTAACGCAAAAATATATATTTATGGAGATCCAGAACCCCCTGAATATAGGTTTTCCTTTTCATCGGCTCTACCACTTTTTAATGAGGGCTCCATGGGATCATGGAAGCCTTGATCAGATGAAGCTTTCAAGTATCATGGAAATCCTTATTAAAAACAATGCCCTGGTAGTTGAAACAGGCGCAACGGATATGCCCCCGTGGCCGGATATTAACATCAGGTTAAAAGAGATGGCGTCTAAAAAGAACAATGACCAAAAGAACAATGACCAGAGGGTAGATAAGAATCCTGCTGATAAATTAAGACCCGCATCCGAGCTAAAAGATGTGAATGAGGTTATCAATGAAATCCGTTCATTTCAAAAATCATCAACAAAGAACGAGATTGTATTCCATCTCTTTAATATCTGGCATCTCCTGATCGAAAGCAGTACTCCGACGCCGCTTAAAAAATTCTATGCTCACCATCCCTATGTAATAGCAGAGAAAATATGACCGTAAAAATTGTTAAAGCCAAAAAATATGACGTAAAATCCCTGGAGAATCTGATCAGGGATGCGATCAAGGACGTGGGATCGGACTTAAAGAACAAAAAAACCGCGCTCCTTAAACCCAATATAGTCATAGCCGCAAAACCCGGCTCGGCAATAATAACCCACCCTGCTGTCGTGGAAGCCCTGATAAACGTGCTTGAAGAAAATGGTTTCGAAGATATTATCATCGGAGAAGGACCGGGCGTAGGCGCCGATGAAGCCAGAGCTTTTGAGTTATCAGGCTACAATAAGCTTGCAGCAAAAAAGAACGTAAAACTCATAAATCTCAATAAAGCCGAGCGCACCGAGATAAAATGGAAATACGGCACCATAAAGCTCCCGAAAATCGTCCTGGAGGCTGACCTGTATATCAATCTGCCAAAGATGAAAACCCACGGGCAGACTGCTGTAACCCTTGCCATGAAGAACCAGAAAGGGCTTTTATCCCGTGCCGATAAGCAGAAGTTCCACAAGCTTGGGCTTCAGGAACCGCTGGTGGAATTGGCTAAGGTAGTAAAACCCCATCTAATTATCGTCGATGCCATAGAAGGCATGGAAGGCGAAGGTCCTCTCAACGGGAAAAAGAAAAAGGCGTGTGTTCTCGTGATCGGGACAAACCAGGTAGAGACTGATATGGTCTGCTGTGACATCATGGGCATAGACCATAAAAAGGTAGAGCACATAATTGAAGGGATAAAACAGAATATTGGTCCGGAAGTGCCTGATTTAACAGGCGATGACATAAAAGAGGTCAGAACAAAATTTAAACAGGCGAATGAAAAATACGGGAGATTCCTGAACGTCTATTCATGGAGAAATCCCTATGCGTGTTCCATGTGCATAGACTCGTTTTCCCTGGCTGTAAAATCATCGATATGGAGCCCGAAGCACTGGATAACATTCCTGCCGAAATTTACCTACTATGCAGTACTTAAGCACCTGTATATCATCCAGGGAAAACATGCCGAAGTACCTGATGTTAAAGGCAGAGTGGTATGCCTGGGAGATTGTACTAAAGAGATAGCAGAGAAGAATAACCTTACACATATAGAAGGCTGTCCGCCCGATTCTAAAAATATTCTTGAAGCTCTTTAATAAAACAGGAAGAGATTTTTAAACCTGGAAAACATTAGACGAGGAATATTATGCCGGAGCCGCTTATACATTTCATCATTCCGTTCTTTCTGTTATCAATGTCCGGTCTCAGCGTGAAAAAAGCAACTTTATTCTCAACATTAGCTATACTACCTGATCTTGATGTTTTATTCCACATCCATCGCTCTTTCTCGCATTCGATAATTTTCATTCTTTTAATCAGCGCCCTGGCGGCAATTGTTATTAAAAAATTCTATAAAGAAAAATTCCATGATTCTATTGTCGCCACGCTGGTAATATTAAGTCACCCCTTTATGGATGCATTTACAGGTTATACTCCAGTTTTCTGGCCTTTATTTAATAAATCAATCTTGATCATTGCAGAACTGACAACAAACATAAACGATGTTTTAGACCTTAATTTGAACCTGGATATATATTTTAAGCCAGTAATATTTTATAAAACTACAAACATAGATACACCCATATTCTCAAGCACAGGAGTTGCTATCAGTCTTGTGCTTTTAGCAGGACTTGCTTTGAAATATTATTCTATCAAACATTATTCCTTCAAACCACCCTCATTCCGACCCTGATCAGAGTTCCAAGATCACATAACATATTCGTATAATGCGCGCTAGCCAGCGAACAATAGCACTCTTTATTTTTTATGCTCTCCCTCTGCCTGTCCGTTTTGCCGCTGAACCATATCTTTTTAAAGTCGTAACCTGCATCTCTCAGGTTACCGACAGGATCAGCCCTTATACAACATGCCCAGACATCCCCGTCCGGGGCTATCTGGGCAGAAGCGAAACCTGCATAGCACGGAATAGTCTGCTGCTTTATTCTTAAGGTTTCCTTCACTTTGTTGTAGTATTCAAACCGTAAAGCCTGCGTCATCTTTGAAACCCCGGAATACTTCTCCTGTCCGGTTGCACTGATAACAAAGTCGATCGCTTTTGTATAATCCTCTATCGAAGGCGTTATCCCGGAGCCGACCGTATCCAGTTCCACCCGTTCCTCCGCGATCTCGGTTATGTATGAATCCGGGCTCTTCTCTTTGAAATAGGAGTATATCTGCGGTATATCGCCTACGTTGTATTTTGAGATTACTGTATGCACGCCCAGGTTGAAATTGGGGTAATCCAGCGCACGGAGCGCTTCGTAGGTTTTTAAAGCCTTTTTAAAGTTATCCTTCACGTTGCGGATACTGTCGTGTTTCTCCCCTATCCCATCTATCGAGAGGTTAATAATTATTTGAGTCTTCGGGCAGTTCTCAGCGATTTCTTCGACCCTGCCGGGAATTTTATCGTACAGGATTCCGTTTGTAGGTATATTGATAATCCCGGGCTTGAAGTGGGTGTAGGCGCTGCTGCATATCTCTATAATATCATTTCTTAGAAACGGCTCCCCTCCGCTGATTATGAGCCAGTAAGGCGATTCGCCCATTGATTTAAACGTCTTATCAAACTCATCTGTCGTAAACTCATTGGTTTTCTTCTTCCAGACATTACATGTTCTGCACCTGGAATTGCAGTGATATGTTATGCCTACGGTCAGATTAAGGGGAAGGATTTTTGGATAATTATAATTTCTAAAAAGCTTATACTGCGGTATTTTTGGGAGAATTTCATATAATTTTCTCATATTCCAACCAGCCTGCCAGAATAATAACTAACTAAAGAATAACTCAAATAGTCCATCGCTCAGTCCATTACCTATTATAATAATCGGTACTAAAGGTATCAGTTTTATCAATATTTTACTGGGATTTTTCAATTCCTGCATCTTTTCAGTAGTTAAATCTTGCTGGGATTTAGTCAGGGCAGGAGTTGTTGGTATAATTCCTGGTTTAACCGAAATTGAAGCAGATGTTTCTGGTAAAAACGATGCTGTCGGTTGTGTTTTTGATTTCAAAAAAAATGAGGTTTGACGCCGCACCATAGACCATAGTTTTATATGCTGTGCAACAGGAATGGCATTCGGAGCATAACTTTTAGTTGTTTCTTGGATATTCCCTTTCGTCGTTTCTGCTATATTCCATATAAAAGGATTCTCTCTCTTTATGTAAAAATCGTACGAACCGAGTAACCTTCCATAAAATTCCAGAAGGGTGGCGCCAAATGTCCACACAATCTGTTTTGGAGCGAACTTTAGATCTTTAAATACCAGCGTTACTATCTTTAATTTGTTCATACTGGACGGCGCATATCCCTTTGTTTTCCGAAGATGTATATGCCCTGCAAATATTCTTCTTCTCTGCTTAAGAAAATCCGAAACGGTCTCAGGGCCTTTATTATAAACAACGGCATCCGGAACATATTTTAGCTCATATCCTTGCCCATTGATAAGAGCTTCTATAAAAGCTTCGTCTACAGCAGTATTGGTAGGAATCTTTCTAATCAAGTCCCTTCTAAAAGCTACCATTTCACCAAGCTTAGGATGCTCCAGTGCAATTTTATGATGTAAATTCCATACTAAGTGTGCTGTAAAACCCATAAATGTATCAGGGTCATTTATCGGAACCGGACGACCTCCAGCCATGCCTATTTTGGGATCATTAAAAGCGTCTGTTAAATCTTCAATTGCACCTTCAGCAGGAATGGTATCTCCACTTTCCAACACCACTATATCGCCGCTTGCATATTTTAAGAAAATATTTATTGCGGATGCTTTGCCTTCCCTTTTCCCTTGCTTGATTAAAAATATTCTTGGGTTGTATTTTACAAAATCGTTCTCAATAATTTCATCTGTTTTATCGCTACATGCAGATGATACAACTATGATTTCTTTGATAGGTTCAGTAGTCTTCTGGCTTAATAATGAATTTAGCAAGTTTGCAATATTTTTTTCTTCATTGTAAACACATACGCCTATAGTTACAGTAGACATAAATATCCCTTTTTTTAAAATACTAATAAAAGAGTTGCAAATTGCATATTAGCCTGCCCTTTTATTGTTTGTTGCATCAGTGAGCCGTTTGAAACCGGGATTTTGAACCACTTCTGGTAGAGTTCCCTCTTTATCAGTCCTTGATTCAGCCTCAATATTTAATATTTTTTTAAATCTATATACGTAGAGATAACACAACAGCTTAAGGTAATTGAAATACTCCCCGCCGCAGAGCTTGCTCTTCCCATGCTTCCTGATCCTGAAGGTATACGGGATCTCTTTCACGTTCTCATAAGAGCCCTTGGTGAGTATTTCAAGTAATATTTTGTAGCCTATGGGACTGAACGAGACATTCTCAATAACCCTTCTCTTGAGGAAAAAATACCCGCTCATCGGGTCTCTCACGTTTGTTAAAGGCTTTGAGAGCATGATGGCTCCTCTTGAGACCAGCGACCTGTACATACTCCAGCCTTCGATTTTTCCTCCTCCTGTATATCTGCTTCCAACTGCGATATCATGACCGTTCATAACAGCGAGCGCGAAATCTCCCACGCACTCAGGCGGATGCTGCAGGTCAGCATCTATAACACCTAAAACATCGCCTTTAGCATGTTTGAACCCGTGTATTACTGCGCTTGCAAGTCCAAACTTTCCGCTGCGCCTCAGGACTTTTACCGGGTATTCCCCGGACATCTCTTCGGCGGCTTCGGCTGTACCATCCGGGCTGTTATCATCTACCACTAACAACTCGTGCTCATATCTGCTGAGGGTAATGTGGATAGCAGGGATAAGTTTTTGTATATTATCTTTTTCATTATATGTCGGCACTATGATTGATATCATTTTTCCGCCTCCAGATACACAAGAACTCACAAGTAATCTTCAGTTTCCGGAGGTCTTTCCATGTAAGGCTGGTAAAGATAGCTAGAGCTCCTGTCAACGACTGCGGCTGTGAGCACTGAAGTGCTATGCCTGGCAAACTCATGTCTGAGAGAATGTTCTCTGCAGTGACTGTTTTTTTTGGCATGGGCACCACTTCTTCCACCAGTATGCAGGCATGCTGAGGAAGTAATAAACTACACTATCTTTCAGCATATATATTTATCGTTGCAATATTATAATTATGATAATAATTCTAATGATTATCATGATTAGAAACGCTGAAAGTGATAAAAGTATTTTTATAAAACGCTATCAGACCCTGACCTTTTTATAATAACTATAATTTAATTTTTAACTAACGATAAGCATAGCAACAACTTTTACAAGCCAATCAATACAAAGCGAAAGGGAAGAAAAAATTAGTGGCTGTTAGTACTGTGAATTTTACAGGTCATGTTGGGCTAAAATGTTTAATGAATATCATGATGTATATGATCATTATTTATAAGATGGAATATATTTATATAAGGCTAAGTAGTATTCCGTATTGGATAGAGAGGATAAGATACAACTGGAAACGGAGTTACCCTGTCTGTGATAGGGTATTAATCAGTAAAAATTACTGTTGTGAAAAATAGTGCTAACAGAAGTAAAGCCGTTGTGCATACATATGCTGAATATGATATATGATGATTGAGAAGCATCAGAATACAAAAAGAATATTAAACCTGGCGAATATAAAGCGCCATATAATCTTTGCTGTTGCATGCCTGCTGGTCTTTATGCCAGTGTCACTGTCGAGCCAGAGTGCAGGACCGGCTAACGGAGAACCTGATTTTAGAAATGTAACTTTATGGGATTATAACGTTGATATGCGTGCTAATTATGATTACTTTTGGACAGCCACCAATCCTTCAAAGTACATCATGCCCGGTAACCCGATAATTCGATATTATGCGAATAATACCCAGGAAATACAGATAGATTATGCACCAGATAACGTAGATTACTGGCAGAACCCGGATTATACTCTTAAAATAATGAGAGGGGACTGCGAGGATGAAACTTTCGTCTGGGTAAGTATTCACAGGGCGAAGGGACATAAAGCAATTGCCGTGGGCGGGTATATATACTTTGATGACGGCACGTCTGTCAGGGATATCTGGTATGAGTATGTGGACAATAATACCCGTCAAATAAAATTCGTTACGCCTGTTGTAAGTGTAAGAAAATTCTATAGTAAACCATTATTTATGTTTAACGATGCGATGGGCATCCGGGACTACGATCCAGACTGGATGAACAAGGATTGAGTTTTAATAAACGTCTACAGGTTCATATACATCATGTGCATCATCTGCATTATTATAAGCATAAAATACAAGTATTATGACCATGGATATTAATCTAATGACCACAAATTGATGAACTTATAAAAATATGCGCGATAAACACCCCATCCACACAACCCTCAGCATAGATGCAATGAGGATACTTGAGCGTTATGAGAAGGAGCTCGGCAGCAAGAACACTGTGCTAGAGCGTGCCCTTATGGGAATGGATAAACTCCGTTTTAAAGAAAAAATAGATACCCAAAGCATTAGCAGGATCGTTAAAAGGGTAAATACCGGTATTCCTGGGTTTGACGGGCTTATTGAAGGCGGCATACCAGAGGGTTTTGTTGTGGTGGTAACCGGTCCTCCGGGTACAGGCAAGACCACGTTCTCATTGCAGTTTCTGCTGGAGGGTATAAAAAATAATGAAAGATGTATTTTTTTCTCATTCGAGGAGATGGTTGAGCAACTTATAAAGCAGACCGTTCGGTTTGGATGTGACATCAGAGAATACATCGATAAAGGGCTTCTTGAGATTTTCGGGTTCAGCAGGTTCTCAGCAGAAGAGATAATCGAAATTATTAACATATTCAAGCCAAAAAGGATCGTTTTCGATTCGCTCAACATCTTTTCTGACACCAGCGACTTCAGACGGTCCATACAATGGCGCAATATATTAAAGGAAATAAAGGATAAAAAGATAACTTGCTTTGCTATTACTGAAAAAAGATACGGACTTGAATCCAGGGAATTTGATGAATTCGATTTTATGGGCGATGGAATTATTTTTTTTGATAAAAGACAGAAACACCACCTGGACCCTTCCCCGACATATTTTATTCAAATTCAAAAAATGCGATTGACAAAAGTCAATGAGATGCCGAGGGCATTTATTTTTATGGATCATGGGATAGAGCTGATAGGTGCCACAAATCTGGATAAAAAAATAGCAGCTTCTCTTATGGATCAGAAACCTGCACAGGAACAAAACATCATGGATTGTATTGATAGTACAGATGAGAATAAGCGAATAAGCCTACCCTAAATCAAGTTTTATGATTTTTAAAGCTAAGACAGCACTCGTCATGCTGCCAATAAGCAAGCCGGTCAATAAAACGGTGGTTAAATCGCCTGGATCCTCAGGCTCGCTGCTCACTACCGGCTTTTCCAGTTCTCTTAAAGGTTCTGGACTCGAAGTCATCGGGTAGATCTGGCTGTAGCTTTGATTACCTGATTTTTTACCAGTTATAGCGAAATGTGCGAAACTGTTAGTTTTCGCTTCATAGTATATCTCCGTAACGCTATCATCTATTTTTCTGGTAGGCAGAGCGTTCCAGTCGTTAGAATAATGCACCAGCGTAACAGATGCCGGATCTATGCCATTTTCATTAATCCATGATTTATTTACACGGAACGTTACTACTGCATCTTTAATATTCTGGGGAGCGGCAAATCCGAATGTGCCCACCCAGATATTGATATTCTTATAAATCGATCCTTCAGGGGAAGTTTTCACGAGCGAAGACCTGTTTCGAAGTACTTCCACGGCTGTGTTAATCTCACCGGCGTTTGTGCCTCCTGTAATGTTAATGCAGATTATCGGATTACCAGCTTTTCTGAAGCAGTACGAGGAAGTAACATCTTTATAAATATAAAGGTCGTATTTTTCTTTTAACTCGATGTTGGTGTAATTCTCAACTGATGTCCCGCCTGCTCCGCCTCCACCTCCATTGTTGCCACCTCCGCCGCCTGGGGGAGTTGTTTGCGTTGGAGTTGGAGTTGGAGTTGGAGTTGGAGTTGGAGTTGGAGTAGGAGTAGGAGTAGGAGTAGGAGTAGGAGTAGGAGTGGGTGTTGAGGCTACCGAATCGATCGAACTATTTATTATGGTGACCTGAAGCGCCTGGCTGTTAGGATCGCTGACAATCACATTTGTGAGATTAAGCAGGGAAGTACCTGTATCCTTTGAATGCATGGTGAGTGCTGCAACATCGCCTTTTGTTGTTACATTTGCTCCAGGTGTAATGATAAGCCCCCAGACGTTGATTAAGGTTCCACCGCTGTTATTAAGAATCCCTGAATTGAAAATGGTACCAGCACCACCCTGTTTAAATAAGATGCCCTCCGTAACGTTTTTTACTTCTAAAAAGGTGCTATTGAAAAGCAGGTTGAACTGTGCCGCGGTGATCGGATTATTAACTGGATCGATTGATATATTAATACTGAAATCCTGCCCTTCTTCTACTACATGGGAGGCAGAATTAATACTTATTTCAACAGGTAAGGCTGCGCTAATTCCAGAGGCGGATAAAACACAAATTATTGCGAGCAATTCTAGATGTAGTTGTCTCATCCGTGAAGGATTGTTATGCTCATAATCATAAGAGTTATGGCGCAAAAAATAAAACCTAATGAATATAGTTTATGGAATATCTACACCATTTTATCGCTTTTTGAGATAGGTCATATAATATCCAAGTATTAATATTAATATTTTAATATCAAAAAATTTAATATATCATTAAACTCCGGCGATAACTGTCGGATTATTACAGGCGTCACTTTCTTTAAGGCATGGTTCTGGCAGAATGATTAATCCAGGTTTTGTTGGTATTGCCAGCTATATCAACGGTTCTAGTGCTTAAAGTATACATTGTGCCCGTTATCAAGCCCGTGGCGTTGTAGTACCGTATACCCCTGGAAACGTTGGTCCTGAACTTTCCATCAAGGTACATCATTACTTTTGAGAGATCAGTATCAATCGGGTCAGTCCAGGTCCAGTTTATATAGTACCGGGCATAACTTGTATTCTTCAGGTACTTAATGCTCGCAGGAGGTATCAGATCAGGCATAGTTTTTGCCGAATAGTTCACCCAGGTACTATTGGTGTTCCCGGCAATATCGACCGTTTTAGTGCTTACAGTGTATGTCGTTCCTGGTATCAAGCCCGTGGTATTGTAGTACTTTACTCCTTTAGAGACGTTGGATTTGAGCCTCCCATTAAGATATACCATCACTTTTGAGAGATCAGTATCAACCGGGTCAGTCCAGGTCCAGTTTATATAGTACTGGGCATAACTTGCATTTCGCAGATTCCTGATGCTTGCAGGAGGTATCGGATCAGGCACGGTTCTGGCAGAATGATTTACCCAGGTCTTATTGGTGTTGCCAGCTATATCAACGGTTTTAGTGCTTATTGTATGCATTGTGCCCGGTACCAAGCCCGTGGCGTTGTAGTACTTTAAACCCTTAGAAACGTTAGTTCTGAGCCTTCCATCAAGGTATATCATTACTTTTGAGAGATCTGCATCAACCGGATCAGTCCAGGTCCAGTTTATATAGTACTGGGCATAACTTGCATTTCGCAGATTCTTGATGCTTGCCGGAGGTATAGTTTCGTACGATACTTTAATTGAGCTGTTTGCTCTATTGACCTGAACCGAGGTACCATTTGGATCGCTGATAATTACATTTGTAAGGTTAAGCTGTGAAGTCCCTGTATTTTTAGCATACAGCGAAATTGTAGCAAGGGTGCCCTTTGTGGTCACATTTGCTCCAGGAGTGATGATAAGCCCCCAGACATTGATTAAAGTCCCATCGCTGTTGCTGAAAGTACCGGGATCAAAGATAGTATTTATGCCCTGTTTTTTAAATAAGTCGCCCTCTGTAACGTTTTTTACATTGACAAGAGAGCCATCGAAAAACAGGTTAAACTGTGCTGCTGAAATCGGGTTATTAACAGGGTCAATAGAGATATTGATGCTGAATTCTGTCCCCTTCTCTACAGATTGTGACGTTGTATTAACGCTTATTTCAACCGGTGAGGCAGCACCAGTTACAGTACCGGATATAAAAAATATTACTGAAAGCAGTAACAAATGGGGAAATCCCATTAATATATTTTTTTTCCGGGTAGTTCTGTTCCTTCCCTGCTGTCCACGATGCATCTGTGAAATAATTGCCACTGCAGCAGGAAACATCAGGTAAACTGTTAGGAATGATGTGGCTATGAAGCTCATACTCATTACCACATGCAGTATTTCTACATAAATGCACTGTCAGTTTTTGAGTTTTGTTGGGTTTCTGAAACTTAATATGAATTGTTTAAGTTTTCTAACGTTTATGTAGTTCTTTAACACCGACCGATCCATTTATTATCTTAATCTGGATCGAGTTATTCCCTGGATTGCTTATAATTACGTCTGTGAGGTCAAGCTGCGAGGTTCCCGCGTCACTCGCATATATCGTGATTGTTGCAAGGGTGCCTTTTGCAGTTGCATTTGCACCTGGCGTGATAATAAGCCCCCAGACGTTCGTTAAAGCGCCTCTTTTCTTATCGAGAATACCCGAACTAAAAGCCGTTTTCGCACCGCCTTGTTTAAAAAAATCCCCCTCTGTAACATCTTTTATATTGATGATAGAACTATTAAAAAGGAGGTTAAACTGCACTGCGGAGATCGGATTACCAGCAGGGTTCATTGAAATATTGATATTGAATTCATTTCCTTTTCCTGCAACCACAGATGCTGGATTTACGCTTATCTCAGGTATTGAAGTAGTGCTTATCCCGGTGCCGGGCATAAAAAGCGCTCTAAAAAGCAGTATAACACCAATGAGTAGAATAGCTATTATAAGATACTTTAGCTTGAAAGAGCCCATTAATACATCTCCTTTATTTACAGTTTTGTTATTTCTCATATGTGCTCCATGAATAAATATATGCATCAACAGACCGATAGCCAAGGGGATAATGATTGGCTGCTTTAGAAATTCTTGAGAGCATGTAGAGAGATAGCATCCGCTACTTTTATTAATTTATAGCTATTAAACCCACGGCGCGCCTGTAAAATCCCGAATAATCCTTCTTCCAAAGCGTCTTTGGAGTTATTATGCCAAAAAGAAGGCGGGATATTTCTTCACCTTTGGGCTTATTTCTGCAATATCTGAGTAATCTGATTTTAATGCGGGTTCAGCTAATACGGATAATACATGATGGAGCATTACACCTCCATCAAGCAGATAATCTCTTAATACATAGGCTCTATCGTAGCATTTCATGGCATTACTGAATTCTCCTAATAAAGAAAATGCTATGCCTTTATTGTACCATGCCTCAGCATGATTAGAATTTATCTTTATAGCCTTATTAAAGCATTCGATGGCTTCATTATACTTGCCTGATTTTCCAAGAGCTATGCCTTTATTATGCCAGGCATCAGCATAACCAGGATCAATGCTTACAGCCTTTTTAAAGCACTCAATGGCTTTTTTGTGTTTGCCTGAATGATCGAGAGCTGCACCTTTATTATACCATGCTTCAGCATATTCGGGGTTTATTTCTACAGCTTTATTAAAGCATTCGATAGCCTCATCGTATTTGCCTGATCTTCCGAGAGCCGCGCCTTTATTACTCCATGCTTCAGCATGATCCGGGTCGATACCTAATGCCTTATCAAAACATTTAACGGCGCCGTTATATCTACCCAGTTTACCGAGGGCTGCACCTTTATTACTCCATAATCCAGCGTTATTGGGATTTATTTCGATGGCTTTATCGAAGCATTTAATGGCTTCGTTATATTTGCCTGAATGATCGAGAGCCGCACCTTTATTATACCATGCTTCGGCATGATCAGGATTTATCTCTATAATCTTATCAAAGCATTCGATAGCCTCAACGTATTTGCCTGATCTACCAAGAGTTATGCCCTCCTCTAGGATATATATGACAGGACTTTTATCTCCATGAGAACTAATGGCTCCTGTATCACAATTCCCCGAATACTTCATAGGCGCATAATTGCATTAACTGTACTTAAATACTTCTTTTATAAAATACCAACTAAACTCAACGCATTTGTGGGACACAGCTCCCTGTTTGAGACCAGCACTTCAATAACTTTGGGATTGCGCCGCTTTTGAACGACTCGCAGAAATAGCATCCATTATTTTTATTAATTTATAGTTATTAAACCCCGGCGCCGATATGGGGAAGTGAGGTTAACGTTATTGATCTTGCCGGTGATATTTCCAATAGGCTGGGGATGCCGCTCTTTTTAATAGTATAGCTCTTGCCTGGCGACAGGTCGCTTATGTTAAATACAATGTTGTTGCCGTTCGTGGTATTGACTGTCATGTTTATCAATATTTGACCTGAAGGGAGCGAGATATTGAACTTCTTCACGGTTACGGTGGCGGGGCGGGCGATTTTGTTTAAGGGTATTGTCTGTTATCGCCATCATACACAGAAAGGGTCATGCAAGTCGAAGCCCTTAGGTGTTCGAGATCATTTATGCCGAGTATACCCATTTCCCTGCAAAGAAGTAAAAATGAAACAATATCCAACACTTTGATGCCTAAATTATCTGCAAACTCTCCTGCCTTTTTATCGTTGGTAAGAAGAACGGAATTCGTTTCCAAAGCATATGAAATCGATTCTTTTTCTCCTTTTCCCAACATTGTTGACTGGATGTTCTCAGGTAATTTATCTAAGACCACAGCTTCTATCCTTTCCATCTGTTTTGAAAAGCCATAAAAGAAGGGTGCTTTTGCAAGTTCATCAAAAACTGCCTGCGTGATGTAGATTTTGTCTACATCAAATACCTCGTAAATGAGTTCAACATAATTGATCTTAAAAAGTGCGCTTATAAAGTCGGTATCTGCAACAACACGCATTAATAGCCCCGGAGCATATTTAATACTGCTTTTGCACGGTCTTTTGTTTTTGGTATTGAGGTTCCGATTTTGAGCTTTACCCCGCATTCTGAGATTATCTTTTTCATTTCTTCTATACTCGTACCCACGATCTCAGCAGCCCTGCCGAGCGATATCTCTTCTTTTTCATAGAGTTTGCATGCTATCGCTATTCTCAGTTCCCTGTGTGCTGAAAGCATTGTATTGATCGCATCCAGTATGAAATCGTTCCTGTCTTTATATAATCCCAGTTCAGAAATCGCATCCAGTTCTTTTGCAATGTGTGGAGGTGGTTTAAAGCTTATAACTTCAGACATATGTTTCATTATAGAATACAACTACATGTTTATTTAGGTTATGTGGAATAATTCCCTATTTGAGACTAACGCTTCAATAACCTTGAGGTTGCGCCGCTTTTGGACAACTTGCAGATAGATAGCTTACGCTATATTTATTAATTCATTCTTATTAACCCCCCGGCGCCGGTAGAACCCCAGGCAACGTGATCCACATCCCTCTACAAGTCTTCTTCTAACCACATCCAACCGGATCCAGCCGGCACTAACTCGTGAAAAATAGCTGAATAGTTATTAAATCTCCGGCGCGCCCATAAAATCCCAAGGAACCCATCTACCAAAACCACTACACTCCCCTCTTCACTGCGCCTTCTGAACCAGTCCTGAGAAAATGCCGTAACGGTATTTCATATAACCACCTCAAGCCTTACTGCCACGGTGTACGCATCCAGAGCATTTACCCGGCTGTCATGATTCAAATCGAGCTGCTGAAATACGACACTGTACAGATCCGGGACATTTTTCCTGCCATCGCCGTTGATATCCTAACCTGCAGGGGTATGTTCCCTATATTTACAGTGGAGTTGATTTGTGTCGATAAGAACGTCTCTGCACATTATTTTTGTAGTGCTGATCCTGCGATAGAGTAAAGCAATTAAAAATTAAAACAGGTAGCTGGGCGCCATATTTATATAGTATTAACCATACGTTGCATGTTATATTCAATCCTGTCGGGTCGTCCGTTATAGAAATTTGTCTGCCTTGATTGCAATTAGCCGGTTCATCAGATCAGATATCCACTACATTTTAAGATGATCTGAAAGACTTTCGAACAAATAAAATTGCTCTAATAAAAAATAATATCAGGTGATAAAATATACTAACATTGAATACAAAAATGGCGACTATGCTTGTTGCGATGGCAGTTACTGTAATATTTGCATTAGCTCTCCATCATGGGCAGGGTCCCATGCTGGGAGGACTGGATATAGCAATGTTTCGCGCTATAAATCAAGACCTACAAAATCCGGTCTTAGATAGCTTAGCTGCAACAGCATCAAATATTGGATCTAACGATTTCGAATTATATATATTTATGCTTTTAATAATCCTCGTTATGTTGCTTATATCAATAATTTACAACAACAGGGAGCTTAAAACGTTAGCGGTAGTACTTCTAGTAGCTCTATTTGTTTCTCGAACGGCTGTCGACGCATTAAAACCGATATTTGGTATATGGCGACCATATATTTACCTGAATGATGCTCATGTTTATATTGGAGGGCGGTGGCTTGATATTGGAGAGCTGCCATTTTATGGGTTTGAAAGAAACAGCTTTCCCTCGGGACATGCGACAACTACATTTACGGTGCTGGGAGTTATTTGGAAATATAACAGGCTTAGAATCCTACTTTTCTCGTTCCTTCTTCTGATAATGTTTTTTATTGTATATGTTGGTCAACATTATATCTCAGATATCATTGCAGGCGGGATTATTGGATTTACGATCGGATATCTAATCCGGTATTTATTTCTCTACTCTTTGGATAGGGTACGGTCTCTCAGAGCCATTTTCTCATTGATACAAAGGTGAAATGAGATGCAATGATAGAAAATTTGAATCTTATTCTGTTTTATATAATCAATGACCTCGCAGAAAGAAATTCATTCACAGCATAACAGCGAGAACATAACCCGTAGATGAAAGAGCACAAACAGCGCCTTGAGAAAATCCTTGAAAAACTTGCAGAGAGATAGCTTACGCTATTATTTATTAATTTGTGGTTATTAAACCCCCGGCGCCGGTAGAACCCCAGGCAACATGATCCGGACAGTCTCTACAAGTCCTCTTTTAACCACGTCCAACCGGATTCAACTGATACAAAATCATGAACCCAGATCGTAAAACCCTCAAGAGCTTTCCTCCAAATGCTGGGGGTCACAATGCCCATATATAAAATGTTAACCGCACCGTCTCTGTTCACATCGTAAACCGGGTACGGTTTGCCTGTGATCTGTCCAAAATGCTGACCTATGAAGGTCATATCAAGTATATTTATTTTACCATCCCCATTAATATCATAATCTATCAGGGGCAGCGTTCCTATATTAACATTAGAGTTAGCAGTTACAGTTAACACGGAGGATTGGTTGGACTCATAGCCTTTTTGAGCCATTCGATTGTATTACCAATGCCGCTCTTTAGACTAAATCTTGGTTTAAATCCCATTTTCTTTATTTCTGTGGTATCTGCAAAACTATTTTTTATGTCACCAGCTCTAGGTTTTTCGTACACAATTTTGGATTTTGAATCTGTTTGTTCAATTATAAGTTCAGCAAGTTCACTGATTGATATAAAGGTGCCATTCGCAACATTAAAAACCCTACCGTCCCCTTTAGACATTACCAGTTCATTTGCATGCACAACATCCTTTACAAATATGAAATCACGTGTTTGTGACCCATCACCATAAATTGGTATGTCCTCATTTTTTAATGCCTTTCTTATAAAAATAGGTATTACCGCAGCATAGGGTGAGGAAGGATCCTGTCCTTGACCGTAAACATTAAAATAACGCAAAGAGGTGGTTTTTAACCCGTATTCTTCATAAAATATTTTTGCAGCGTATTCGCAGTCAAGCTTAGATATCGCATAAGGAGACTTTGGATATGGCGTCATATCTTCTTTTTTGGGCTGCTCAGGCGAATCGCCATAGACGGCGGCTGATGATGCGATTATGACTTTCTTAACATTGCCTGTGAGAGCTGCTTTAAGTATATTCAATGTTCCAATGGTATTCACATCTATTGTTTTTACCGGGTCCCTCATGCTCTCCACTACTGACACCAGCGCAGCTTCATGGAATATAAAATCAGTATCAATAGCAAGTCTATGGAGTAGTTCTTTATTCCGGATATCTCCTTCTACCAGTTCAAACTCATTATTCTCAAGAAAAGGTTTTATGTTCTCCTTCTCATTTGCAACAGCGAAGCGGGAGCTAAAGTTATCCAGACAGACGACGCTATGTCCACGATCTAACAAAACATTGACTATGTGAGAGCCAATGAATCCGGCTCCACCTGTTACTAAACACTTCATATCCACCTAATTAGATTAACGAGATTTAAATATTGGGCTCAAACGTGCTAATTTACCGTTCGTGGTGTTGACGGTCATATTTATCAGTATTTGACCTGAGGAGCGAGGTGTTGAACTTGTTCACGGTTATGGTGGCGGGGGCGGAGGCGGGGCGGGCGGTCATGGGGTAGGTGGTGATTAGAAAAACTCCTGGTACCTATCTTTTTAACTGTGCTAAAAATTTCACATAAATTTTTATGGAAATCCTGAAACCATCTTCGATCATATCATCTAATGTTCTTATTGCATCATCTTTACTTATTAGACCCTTTTCAACAGATGCCTTTAATACGTAGAGGCTTCCTCTAACCTTCAAACCCATTGCTCTTGCTACTTCTCTTGCATCTTCTTCATCGATTATAACTAAACACTTATGTTTCTTAGCAAGCAAAATGGAATTACTTTCTCCTATATGTATTCCGGTAAAACTTCTCTCCTCATCTATTTTTTCTACTTCTATCCATCCATCAACCACTGCATTTTCAATTACTAATGCATCTGGAGCGCCTTCTTCTTTACCTTTATCTATCGTCTCTCTCTTCACTTCTTCTTCAATGAGCACTTTTCCAAATAATTCTTTCATTAAATAAAGTTTTCCAGCTTTTGCTATGTTGATTAGAGGCGAGGCGTCCGAGACAATCATTCCGTATCTTCTCTCAAGGATTCTTCGGAATAGTGCATCTCTATACCCTTTTCTTGCAGAATTTCATTCATCTTTCGTAAAGAGATTCCTGCTATTTCTGCAGCTTTCCATGTACTCGCTTCCCCCTCCAAATATTTCTTAATAGCAAGTTCTATTCTATACTGCTTTAACCCTGAGAAAAGAAGGTTCTTTATAAGCGCCTGTCTATCTATGCGAGATTGTTCTATTTCTTCCAAAGCTTTAACAAATTCGTCATCCACTTTTACAGATATGAGTTTCATGTCTATGAGTTTCGTGTTCGACCTTATATAACTATATTATTTCTGGTATCAAGGAGGTATTTACGCAATACCTGTTGGATTCCTGCTTCAGATTATATCAAAACAATCAAACACCGCCAAAGGCGCAAAATATGCAAAGAACGGTTTTAATCACCTTTGCACTTATTGCGTGCTCTGCGGTGATTGTTTTTGAATGCTCAGGGCTCAATTTTATCAAAATGCTCTCTCACAGCATCGATATCCCGGGTATCGATCAAGCCGTCGCCGTTCACGTCATAAACCGGACGCGCAGGCGCACTGCCATTATGCGCGACTATTTCACTCAGGTCAAGGACATTTATATTGCCGTCGCCATTGACATCATAATACATCAGGGACAGGCTCCCCGGATTAACAGTAGCGTTGGCTGTTACATTTACAGCGGCTGATACGTTGAAACCGTAATTCTTCCCTTTTGTGATATTCACATAATATGACCCTGCTGAAATATTATTTATCTGGAACGTGCCGTCAGCGCCAGATACGGCTGTTTTGCCGTAGGGCGAGCCGTCCTGGTTATATAATGTAACATTAGCGCCTGCAAGCGGGGTCTGGTTTATATACCTGACCGTGTCTGAGATGATGCCTGTGGGTCTGGGTCCCTTCTCTACGGTAAATGTACTGGCACCTGAAACTGTAAATGTACTGTTGAATACGACCCTGCCTTCATCCAATGATGATGTGATGTTGCTCCCGTTCTTCTTGATTATATAGCTATCATCCTCAGGCAGGTCATCTATGGTAAATGCAATATTGTTATCTTTCGTGGTGTTGACTGTGAGATTTATCATGACCTGACCAATAGGGAGGGAGGTGTCGAACTTGTTCACGGTTATGGTGGCGGGGGCGGAGGCGGGACGGGCGGTCATAATTCATATGGCAAGGTGCGGTTTAACAGGTTCATATTTAATATATAAAGGCATAGTATACTCCAGAAGAAGTAAATGAAGCCAAAGCCAATATACGTTGATGTTTGTGCATTATGTAGACCATTTGATGATCAAAAATATATGCGAATAAGGCTTGAAACGGAAGCGATTAACTTGATATTGTCAAAAGTAAAGGCTGGTAGTTATAGGCTTTTGGTTTCGAAGGTTCATATCAAAGAAATAGATGCAATTAGGGATCCCATTGAACGAATTGAGTTACAGATGGTTCTAAATAAATGGGGAGAACGAATAAAAGTGAATATGACCAAAACGCGAGCAAGGGCTGAGTATCTGGTGAATTCAGATTTCGGTGTGGCAGACGCGGCGCATGTTGCATTTGCAGAACAGGTTGAAGCTCCATTTATAAGCTGTGATGACAGGCTCATCAGTAAATGTCTGAATCATAAAATAAGAACATGGTGTGGTAATCCGGTAGCCTTCTGTGAAAAGGAGAAATTAAAATGACGACAGTAAAATATATGGATGAAGATATTTTAATCAAAAAGACAATTGAACTACTTATCGAGGAATTGGGGCCGGTAGAGGCTATCCGATTCACCAATTTGCTTAAAGTAAAAAGAAAGGATAGTGTGAAACGCCATAGAGAATGGCAAAAGATGTTAGATAAAACCGAATTCTTTGATGAGGTATTTACTGACTGATTTTCCGAAGCAGTTTGATTTCAGGTTCAGAGAGATCGCTTCCGCTATAATTAACTTGGCTTATGGGTCCAAGATGAAGCATGAACAAATTTAAACCAGGTGCCATAGCAGTGTTTTCCTTTAGCCCGTATATTTAAATTACGCTTAATTTGTATATTATGGAAAGTCAGAAAATTGGGACAACAAAGCTGTAGCAAATGTGATTAGTGTTGAAGGCGAAATAGTTTGGGGCGGTTTATTTGAGATAAACTAAGATAATTT